>NZ_JBEYZF010000019.1:0-158219 GCF_040645915.1 Nonomuraea sp. NPDC046570
GGCCGCTGGCGCGCATGCTGCGTTTCGCCGGAGCGGCGGGCGCGATCGTCGCGGGGTGGCTGGCGTGCGCGCCCCCGCGACGCTGGGCAACCGTCCGGCTACTCGAAGTATGTCCTAGATCCGCCAAGCAGGCGGATTTCTTTCCCCAAGGACTTCTCCCGACGGATACCTTCCATCCGCTCTAGGTAGACGCGTTTTACTCAGGAAAGGTTCGATACGTTTTCGAGCCAATTTCCGATTCGCCGGATCAGGTCGGGAGTGGCCGCCGACTCGGCGTGGCCGAACCCCTTCTCGATCCACAGCTCCTTGGGCTCCGCAGCCCCCTTGAAGAGCTGGTGGGCGTGCTCCAGCGGGAAGAAGGTGTCGGCGTCGCCGTGCACGATCAGCAGCGGCGTCGGCGTGATCAATCCCACAGCCTCGTACGGCGCCATCGGGATCGGGTCCCAGGTGCCGCGGGCGATCCTGGTGCGCTTGGCCATCCTGGCCGCCCACCGCCCGACCGGCTGCTCGATCGCCCAGTGCACCTGGCGCATCGGGCGGGTGCCCCGGTAGTACCACCGGGCGGGGCCGCTCACCGACACCACCGCGTCGACGCCGCCGTACAGGGCCGCGTGCCGGATGGCCACCGCCGCGCCCATGGAGAAGCCCACCACCGCGACCTTGGAGTAGCCGATCACCCGCGCGTGCCGGACGGCCGCGTCGATGTCGAGGACCTCCAGATCGCCCACCGTGCTCTCGCCGCCGGAGCGGCCGTGGCCGCGGAAGTCGAAGGCCACCACGCCGCCGGTCTCGCTCAGCACGTGCACGATCCGGCGGGCGGTGCGCTCGCGCCACGAGCCGGTGAAGCCGTGCGCCACCACGATGCCCAGTTCGCCGTGACCGCGCGAGGGCGTGTGCGAGCCGTCGACGCGCACGCCGTCCTTGGTCCTGAGCAGGACGGGATAGGACGGTGCGAGCGGCATGTCTCCAGCTTAAAGACTGCCGGCGAGAGTGTCGTCGAGCACCCGGAGCCGGCTCCCGTTCCGCAGCCTGCGGCCCAGCTCGCGGGGGGCCACGACGACGCTCACCTCGTGCTCGGCGATCAGCACCCGGCAGCCGACCAGCGTCGGCTCGTGCGCGATGACGACCTGCGCGCCCGCCATGAACGCCACGTCGAGCACCGTGAGCAGCCGCCGCGGATCGGTCACCGCGGCCAGGATCACGTCGTGTTTGCCGAACAGGCGGCGGCCCGCCAGCTCGCGGCGGTTCTCGACCATGTCGGCCTGGGTGAGGAACGGCTCGCCGGGGAAGGCCAGGGCGGGGCCGGCGATCGGCCCGAACTCCAGCTCCTGGTCACCGGCCAGGTCGTTGAACGGCGTGGTGCCCGGGGTCCGGTCGAAGGTGAAGACCTCCTGGGCGTCGGTCACCTCGGTGGCGCGCCTGCCGTACGAGATCACGAGTTTGTGCGGGCGGCCGCCGGAGCCGCCGAGCAGGACGAGCGCGCCCGCCCATGAGGCGGCGTGTACCGCGATCGGCAGGGCGCAGCCGGGCGGCAGATCGACGACCAGTGGGTCGCCCGGCCGCACGCCGCGGCGGCGAAGGCCTGCCGCGGCGTGCGTGACCCGGTGGGCGAACCTGGCGTAGGTGAGCACGGCTCCCGTCCTGACGTCGCGCGCAGCCGCTCTGTCGCCCAGTCCGGCGGCCGGCAGGAGAACCTGTTCCGTCCACGTCATGCCGCCAATCTAGAGATGGTCAACCCCTCTTGACATGCGCAGAAATATGCAACGGCCTATGTAACCCCTAGGCAGGCGGGGTACGCAGCACCACTTCCATCAGGTGCCCGTGGACGGCCAGGCGGTGGTGTTCGCCAGGCAGATGGGGCGCGACGCGGGGCGGGACGGCCGTGACGGTGACATGGTGCCTGGCGATGAGCTCGCGACACTCCGCCACCGACGCCCCCGGCGCGGTGACGACGTGGGCGCCCGCCATCAGCGCCAGATCGAAGATCGCCGACTGCTCGTGCGACTCGGTGGCCGCGACCAGGACCACGTCGCGCTCCCTGAGCGGCAGCACGGTGGTGAGCCTGCGCAGTTCGGCGACCACCTGGTCGTGGCTGAGCACGTGAACGCCGTTGAACGTCACCGCGGCCCCGCCCGCCGGCGGGCACGGCGGCCCGTCCAGGTCGCCGAACGGCGTCATGCCCGGAACCTCGCCGAAGGTAAAGATCTGCCGGATCCTGGAGTCACCCACCGCCGAGGTGGACCTGCGCGCCAAATCCTCGTCAGTGATCATCATCCGCGCCCCGCTGGAGGACAGGCGCTCGTAGAACAGTTCCAGGTCCATGTCGGCTTCCAAGGGGGTCACCAGACCGCCCGCCACCGCCGCGGCGTGCACGGCCAGCGGGTAGTCGCGGCCCGGCGGCAGATGGACCAGCACCGGGTCACCGTGCGCCAGGCCGCGGTCGCGCAACCCCGCCGCCGCCCGTTCAAGTCTCTTGACGAGCATGTCGTAGGCGAGGACCTCTCCCGTCCTCGCGTCGGTCACGGCCGACCGGCCGCCGCGGCGCCCCGCGACCCCCAGCACCACATCCGTCCAGGTAGACATGCATGTCACGGTATGAATCGTCCTGCTCGTACACATGTATAGGAATGTGCAGGCGACTAGCCATTCACGATGCGGTGCTCCAACGCCCAGGTCGCGACCTGGGTGCGCGAGGAGAAGCCGAGCTTGAGCAGGATGTTGGCCACGTGCCTGGCGACCGTGGCCGGGCTGATGACCAGCTCGTCGGCGATCTTCCGGTTCGACATGCCCTTCACCAGCAGCGCCACCACCTCGCGCTCGCGCTCGGTGAGGACCGTCGGCGTCACCAGCGGCACCGGCGCCGACGGCGCGCTGACCGGCAGCTCGGTGGCCCCGCCCGCCCGCGCGTGGGCCAGCGCGTCGTCGGCCGACATCGCCCGCCCGTGCGCGTAGAGCAGCCCGGTCCGCGCCTCCCCGAGCCCGCTCCTGGCCTTGGTGAGGATCTCCTCGGCCTTGGCCACCGACGTCTTCTGCCCGATCTCCTCGCGCAGCGAGACGACCGCCCCCGACAGCAGCACCGCGCTCTCCAGGTCGCCGCTCCGCTCGGCCAGCCCCGCCATCGCGGCCAGCCCGCGCGTGACACCGCGCCGCTGCCCGATCTTGCGGCTCAGCTCCACGCTCTGCACCAGCCGCTGCCTGGCCCGGCCCAGATCCCCCTGCTGGGTCGCCACCCGGCCCAGCTCGGCGTACGCCCGCGCGATCTCCGGCTTGGCGTCCAACGCCTCCAGGTACGGCAGGCTCGCCTCCAGATGGGTACGCGCGGTGTCCAGGTCGTCCCGGATGCGGCACAGCACGCCCAGGCTGATCAGCGCCCTGCCGATGCCCCAGAGCTGGTCGGCCTCCCGGAAGGCGGCCAGCGCCTCCTCGGCGTGCCGCTGCGCCTCCCTGAGCCGCCCGCTCAGCCCCGTGATCAGCGTGAGGCCGTTGTGCGCCATCCCCAGGTTCCACAGGTCGCCCGCCTCGGCCGCCCCTTCGAGCACCTCCTCCGCGCACGCCTGGGCCGCCTCGGGCCGGCCGGTGCGCAGGTAGATCATGGCGACGTTGTTGAGCGTGAGCCCCAGCGAGAAGCGGTAGCCGGGCCTGTGCCGCATCAGTTCCAGGCCGCGCAGCGCCGACTCCTCGGCGGTGGCCAGGTCGTCCTGCCCGAAGGCCATGTCCGCCTGGCGCGACCAGGCCTCGCCGACCAGTTCGGGCGGCACGTCGGTCAGGTCGAGCGCGAGCAGCCGTTCGTACCAGCGCCGGTTCTCCAGCCAGGTGCCGCGGACGGCCCAGATGGCGTACAGATAGCAGGCCGTCTCCAGGCCCGGCCGCGCCTGGCCCGACTCGACCGCCCAGCCCAGCGCCGCGCGGTGGTCGGCGTTGCGGTCGCCCACCCTGCGGAAGGCCGCCAGCCGCGCCTCGCCCCGCATCGGGACCATCATGGTGTCCCAGAAGTCGTCCCTGGCCCGGTCGCGGGTGACGTGCAGGTGGCGGTCGCGCAGCTCGCGCTCCTCCCCCGCCTCCCTGAGCCGGTCCAGGGCGTACTGGCCGATGGTCTCCAGCAGGCGGTACTGGGCCTGGTCGCGCTGGTCGCACTGGACGATGGACTTGTCCACCAGGCCCGCGAGCAGGTCGAGGATCGCGCTCGGCGGCAGCAGGTCGTCGCCGCAGACACGCTCGACGTAGTCCAGGTCGAAGCTGCCCGCGAACACGGCGAGTCGCCGCAGCAGGATCCGCTCCGGCATCAGCAGCAGCGAGTGGCTCCATTCGACGGTGGCCAGCAGGGTGCGGTGCCGGGCGGGAGCCGTACGGTCGCCGCCGGTCAGGAGTTTGAAGCGGTCGCTGATCCGGCCGGCGATCTGCTCGGGCGAGAGCACCGTGGTCCTGGCGGCGGCCAGTTCCAGGGCCAGGGGCATGCCGTCGAGCGCCCGGCAGAGCTCGCCGATCGCGCTGATGTTCTCCTGGGTGAGCGGGAAGCGCGCGCCGACCGAGCGGGCCCGCTCCAGGAAGAGCTGGACCGCCTCGCTGGACTCGGCGGAGCCCTTCTCCGGCAGTTCCAGCGGCGGCACCCGCCACACCACCTCACCGGCGATGCGCAGCGGCTCCCTGCTGGTGACGATCACCCTCAGTTCGGGGCAGGAGGCGGTGAGCAGGTCCACCAGCTCGGCGCACGCCTCGATCACGTGCTCGCAGTTGTCCAGGACGAGCAGGACGCGCTGCCCGCCGATCCGCTCGATCACCGTGTCGACCAGCGGGCGGCTGCCCTCCTCGTGCGCCTGCAGGACGGCCGCCACCTCGTGTACGGCCAGCTCGCCGCGGGCGATCCTGGCCAGCTCGACCAGCAGCACCCCGTCGCCGAACTCGCCGACCAGCTCGGCGGCCACGCGCAACGCGAAACGGGTCTTGCCGATGCCGCCCACACCGCACAGCGACACCACCCGATGACGCGTGAGCAACCCGGTGACCTCGGCGAGGTCCCGTCCGCGGCCGATGAAGGGATTGGGCTCGCTGGGGAGGTTGTGAGCCATGCTCCTCCCGAGAGTGGGGGCTCGATCACTCGGAGTCTCCCCGCGCACGCACGTCCCCGCAAGGGCTTCGGCGAGGCCCGCAAGCCGTATATCCGAGGTGAAACCCGGGAAACCCGGGTTGATCAGCCACGACGACCGGCGAAATCGTGCCCGTTGCACCCGCGGCACCAAGGATGGTACGGCGACCAACTAAACTAGAGGGGCCGCAACGTCCGCGGCCAGCTCCCACGATCACAGAGTGAGATCCCAACATGCCTTTGAACAGCCGCGACGACCTGCGGAACATCGCGATCATCGCGCACGTCGACCACGGCAAGACCACTCTCGTGGATGCCATGCTCTGGCAGTCGGGAGCCTTCCGGGCCAACCAGGACGTCGACGACCGCGTGATGGACTCCAACGACCTCGAGCGCGAGAAGGGCATCACCATTCTCGCCAAGAACACCGCGGTCAAGCACGGCGACATGACCCTCAACATCATCGACACCCCCGGCCACGCCGACTTCGGCGGCGAGGTCGAGCGCGGCCTGTCGATGGTGGACGGCGTGGTGCTGCTGGTGGACGCCTCCGAGGGGCCGCTGCCGCAGACCAGGTTCGTACTGCGCAAGGCGTTCGCCGCGAAGATGCCGGTCATCCTGTGCATCAACAAGGTGGACCGCCCCGACTCGCGGATCAAGGAGGTCGTGGACGAGGTCTACGAGCTCTTCATGGACCTCGACGCGACCGAGGAGCAGATCGACTTCCCGATCGTCTACGCCTCGGCCAAGGCGGGCCGCGCCTCGCTGAACCGTCCCGACGACGGCGGGCTGCCCGACTCCGAGGACCTCGAGCCGCTGTTCGACGTCATCAAGGAGACGATCCCGGCGCCGACCTACGACCCGAGCGCGCCGCTGCAGGCTCACGTCACCAACCTGGACGCCTCCTCCTACCTGGGCCGGATCGCGCTGTGCCGCATCCACCAGGGCACGATCCGCAAGGGTCAGCAGGTCGCGTGGTGCCGGACCGACGGCTCCATCCAGCGGGTCAAGATCACCGAACTGCTGATGACGGACGCGCTGGAGCGCAAGCCGGCCGAGGAGGCGGGCCCCGGCGACATCATCGCCATCGCCGGCATCCCCGAGATCATGATCGGTGAGACGCTCGCCGACCCCGAGGACCCGCGCCCGCTGCCGCTCATCACCGTGGACGAGCCGGCCATCTCCATGACGATCGGCACCAACACCTCGCCGCTGGTCGGCAGGGTCAAGGGCGCCAAGGTCACCGCCCGCATGGTGAAGGACCGGCTGGAGAAGGAGCTCGTCGGCAACGTGTCGCTGCGCGTGCTGCCCACCGACCGGCCGGACGCGTGGGAGGTCCAGGGCCGTGGCGAGCTGGCGCTGGCCATCCTGGTCGAGCAGATGCGGCGCGAGGGCTACGAGCTGACCGTCGGCAAGCCGCAGGTGGTCACCAAGACGATCGACGGCAAGGTGCACGAGCCGGTCGAGCGTCTGACCGTGGACTGCCCCGAGGAGTACCTCGGCGCGGTCACCCAGCTGCTGGCCGTACGCAAGGGGCGTATGGAGCACATGACCAACCACGGCACCGGCTGGATCCGGATGGAGTTCGTGGTGCCGGCCCGCGGCCTGATCGGCTTCCGTACCGAGTTCCTCACCGAGACCCGGGGCACCGGCCTGGTGCACCACGTGTTCGAGGCGTACGAGCCGTGGTTCGGCGAGCTGCGCACCCGCCAGAACGGCTCGCTGGTCGCCGACCGCTCGGGCCCCGTCACCGCGTTCGCGATGACGAACCTGCAGGAGCGCGGCATCCTGTTCGTCGGCCCCACCACCGAGGTGTACGAGGGCATGATCGTCGGGGAGAACTCGCGCTCCGACGACATGGACGTCAACATCACCAAGGAGAAGAAGCTCACCAACATGCGCTCCTCCACGGCCGACGTCACCGAGACGCTGGTGCCGCCGCGGGTGCTGTCGCTGGAGCAGGCGCTGGAGTTCATCCGCGAGGACGAGTGCGTGGAGATCACGCCGGAGAGCGTGCGCATCCGCAAGGTCGTCCTGGACGCCTCCACCCGAGGCCGCGCCGCCGCCCGCGCCAAGCGCGCCAACTGATCCATCCACCGACGGCCCGCCCCCCTCAGGGAGGCGGGCCGTCGGCGTTGAGCTGGGATACCATCCAGCCGCAAGTGGATTACCTCCGGCTCCGTCCATGCTGGCGGGGAGAGGGAGGGACGCCACCATGGGAAGCGTAAACATTCGGGTCAATCTGGCCATTTTCATCACCTGGCTGACCTTCGCCGCCATCCTGACGCTGCTCACCTAGAGCACCTGTAATCACACCGTTACCGTCTGCGGTGGTGCACAGCGGGTGCTGAGCGGATCATCGTGGTGTGGGAAGGCTCCAGAGGATCGTCGCCCTGGCGCTCGCCGCGCTGTCGGCGGGGGGAATCATCTGGTGTGCCGTCGCCGCCCGAGCGGTGCCCGGCGGCACACCGGCCGCCCCGGCTCCCCCGGTCAACGTCTGGTCGCTGTTGTCCGACGACCCCGCCTCGCTACGCCCCACGACCCGCCAGGCCACCACCGAGGTCACGATCACCCGCGCGTCGGAGGCCGACCTGCGCGACATCCCGCGGGGACGGCTGGACGATCGCAGCCTCCAGGTGAAACTCACCCTCGCCCACCGCCTGACCATGGACCAGGACGACCCGCTGGTCACACTGGTCAGACAGGGCACGGACTTCCCACGGCGGCTGCGCTCCTTCATCGACGACGGCTTCGGCCCGATGAAGGTCGAGAACGCGCTCGTCCTCGGCCCGACGACCCGGCAGGCGCCGGTGATCGTCACCGAGAAGGGCATGACCACGGTCACCTTCAGCGTGACGATGCTCCGCCAGCTCGGCGCCGACCAGGTGATGGAGCTCTGGTTCCACCGGCCCACCGCCTCCCCCAGCCTGGTCGACCAGCGCAGGATCACCCTGCACCCCGGCGAGTGGACGGTCCTGCAGCTCCTCGGCATAACGCCGGAGCGCGAGGAGCGGGCGCGGCTGGAGTTCACCGCTGGCCGGTTCGACGTGACCGTGAAGCTCGTCTACGGCTCCTTCGGCTTCCCCGACACCGAAGGCCGCGACGAGATCTCCTGGGCGCCCGTGCTCGGCATCGTCACCGCGCTGGTCCTGGTCGTCTTCCTCTACCGCGCGCTGGGCACCGCCTGGTGGCGGCGGCCGGCCAACCGCGAGCTGGTGATCAGCGTGGTGCTCGCCGCCGCCGCGCTGCTCTCGGCCAGGTTCACCGGGCAGTGGGTGTTGATCGGCGCGGCCACGCTGTTCGTGCTGCTGCCCGCCGTGGCCGTACGGCACGCCGCCAGGATCCTGCCCGTCCGCGCCCCGTGGACCTTCCCCGACGTGCTGGCGCTCACCGGCCTGGCCGTGCTGATCGCCGGCGGCATGCTGTACTGGTCGGCCTCCTATGAGCAGGTCTCCGTCCCGGTGCTGGCGACCGGCGGCGGCGTGGCGGTCGTGGGCGCTGCGGGCGCGGCGGCGGCGGTCACCCTGGACCTCGGGGTGCGCCGGCTCTCCGCCCGGCTGGCACTCGTCGCGGCGGGCGCGGCGATCGGCGTGCTGGCCCTGGTCCTGTGGCTGCGCGCGGTCGAGTCCGGCGCCTACCCGCCGGACAGCGTGCGCCTGGTGCTGGGCCTGTGCTGGTCGCTGATCCCGATCGCGGGCCTCGCGGTCGCCACCCGGCGCTGGTCACGCGGCGCGATCGCGTCGGCGGTGCTGCTCAGCCTGCTGCTGCTGGGCTGGCCGGCCGAGTGGCTCGACCCGGGCTCGTGGAGCCTGCCCGCGAACGAGCTGCAGGTGCCCCCGGCGACCTTGTGGGGGCTGCCGCTCAACCATGTCGTCAGGGGCGCGCTCGGGCTGGTCCTGCTGACGTTCGCGCTGCTGGTGCTGCGGCTCAGACGCCTTGGCCATACGCTCGGCGCCATCAAGAGCGCGCCCGTGCGGGCCTCGATGATCGCCTGCCTGATGATCCTCCATCTCACGCCCAGGGACAGCGAGCCCATCTTCGACCTGGACGTGACCGTGCCCGCGCTGACCGTGACGTCGCTCGTCGCCTGGGCGGTGGCCAGATGGCTGCTCGCCGGGCCGCGCCCCGAGATCGCCGAGCCCCGCTCGCCGGACGAGCACCGCAGGCTGGTCAAGGAGGCGCTGCGGCGGCGCGTGCTGCACCTGTCGGAGCAGGAGCTCTTCCGTTCCGGCCGGGCGAGGCTGGGCGCGGGCGAACTCAGCATGGAGCACTTCGAGCGGCAGCACGCCGAACTGGACCAGGCGCTGGAGGCGGGCGGCGGCCGGGAGACCGCCTTCGCCTCGGCCTCAGGCTGCTCCCCCTGGGAGAACGGCGCCCACGCGTTCATCGCGAGCCTCCCGCTGAGCGTCCCGTTCTCGATCGTGGTGTACGGCTGGCCGTCCGGCCCCGACGTCACCATGTACCTCTTCGACGCCCGCTACCTGTTCACCCTGCCGGCCTTCGGCTTCTTCTTCGGCTACTTCTACCCGCGCCTGCGTGGCACCCAGCCCATGACCAAGGCGCTGAACCTGATGGCCGGCGGTCTGGTGACCGAGCTGTCGCCGTACATCCCCGCGCTGGCCGAGCCGGACCTCGGCATGCCGGACAAGGTGCAACTGGTCGCCATCGTGGTCGGCCAGGTGGCGGTGGTGTGCATGGGGCTGGGGCTGTTCTGGGAGTGGCGGATCATGTACCTGGCGGGGGAGCCGTGGGGCCGGGTGCGCAACATCCGCAGCCTGCGGAGCCTGGCCACCCCGCTGGTCGCGGTGGCGATCGCGGCGGGCACCACGGCCGCCACCTCGGCGACCGGTCAGACCGTGGACCGGATCCTGAAGGGCGACGTCAACGCCGTCCAGCAGAAATGAGCTCGCTGCCGCGCACATGCGCGGCGACCCACTCCACCAGCGGCCCGTAGTCCCGCCATGTCGCACGGACCCGCTCGCCGGCCTCCGGGGTGTGCACCCACGGTTCGGGCTCGTAGCGCCGCCCGCAGTGCAGCGACCGGTGCCGGAGCAGGTCGAGGCGGGGGTGGTCCTCGGGCACGCCGCGCGGCCTGGTCTTGAGCCGATCGCCGTCCACGGTGTAGCCGCGGTCGCGCAGGTCGGCGACGATCCGCTCCAGCGGCTTGCCGGACAGGTCCTGGTCGACGGCCGCGCGGTAGCGGGCCACCTGGTCGGGCGCCTGCGTGTAGAAGCCGCCCGCGGTGTACAGCCCGGAGGCGCCGACCTCCACGTACAGGCCGACGCCCGGCTGCACGTCGATAAAGGCGCCCTGATGGTCCTTGTAGGGCGACTTGTCCTTGGCGAAGCGGACGTCGCGGTAGGGGCGGAACAGCTTCGCGGTGCCGAACTCCTCCGCCAGTTCCTCGACCAGGGCGAGCATCGGCGCCCTGACCGCCTCTTCGTAGAGGTGCCGGTGCAGGGTGAAGTACGTCTTGGAGTTGTCCGCCTCAAGGCCCTCGTAGAACACGAACGCCTCGTCGGGGAAGCCGGTGAATCCCATGCCGCCAGCCTGCCATGTGCCGCCGACTGGTCAGCGCCGCCCGCGGTGTAGCCGCGGATGACGCTGTCGATCACCGCTCGGTGTACTTCCTGCCCGGTGCGGGCGTCGAGCCGTACAGCTCGGAGATCGTGACGAAGGTGTAGCCCTTGTCGAGGAGGGTGTCGAGGATGTGCGGCACCGCGTCGACCGTGCTGCTGTGGATGTCGTGCATCAGCACGATCGAGCCGGGCTTGGCGTCGCAGGCCCGCTTGGCGACGATCGAGCGCACCCGGTCGCGCCAGTCGAGCGTGTCGACGTTCCACAGGATCTGCGCCAGCTTCTCGTGCCGGGTCTCGGCCGCCACCCGGCCGTCGGTCGAGCCGTACGGCGGCCGCATGACCCGCATCCGCACTCCCGTCAGCCGCTCCACGAGATCCTGGGTCCGTTTGAGCTCACTCCTGACGCCGTCGGTGGACAGCGCGGTGAGCTGCGCGTGGCTCCAGGAGTGGTTGCCGAGCTCGTGCCCGTCGGCGACCATGCGGGGCAGGGTGTGCCGGCCGTTCTCCTCCACCATCTCGCCGACCAGGAAGAACGTCGCCCTGACCCGGTGCTTGCTGAGCATGTCGAGCAGCTTGTCGGTGTACTTGCCGGGGCCGTCGTCGAAGGTCAGCGCGATGCACTTGGCCCGCTTGCAGTCGATCTTCCTGGTCGTCGGCCAATCAGGCTGGATGGCGATGAGTTTCTTGGCCAGGGCCAAGGGATCGATCGGATCCGGTGTCCTGACCACCCTCGGCCGCATCTCCACGGTCGTGGTGGTGACCGTCCCGCATCCTGTCAACGCGAGCCCGGTCGCGATCAGCACCGCCCCGACGCGCATGCGTTCCCCCTGAAGCGCAGCGGGGGGTCACGGATAGTCCTGTGCGGAGCCCCCCCTCAGCTCCTTGGCCAGGTTCTCCCACCAGAGTGGGATGTCCGCCTGTAGTTCCGTATAGCGACGCGCCACCCTAATGGCACATCCAACCGGATCCGTACCCAGATGCCGACGCTTCACCACGCCTTCCTTCCAATGGAAGAACCCATCGCCATAGCGGACGACCAGGCCGATCCATACGGAAAGGGTTGCGTCATCGCCTATCTCGTAGGCGGTCGTCACGCCGAGCCCCGTAAGCTCCGCGCGAAGCTTCTCGATCGCCGCACGGGACTCAGTCACCCGTAACCCCCTGTCGAGGATGTGTCGCACAAAGGTGATGTACCCAGGAGTCGAGCGCGGTCACGGGCAACCACATAGAGCAATCATGGGGCTCCAGGTGGTGATCGGGGGTGTGATCGCCGCTATTGGTCCGGGGCCTCTTTTGGCTCGGCCACGACCATCACGAATCTGAGTTCCTCGTCGCCCTCGTTGGCGTACCGGTGCGGGCGGTCGGCGGTGAAGAGCACGGCGTCGTCGACGCGCAGGCGGTGGCTCTTGCCGTACGCCGTGAGGGTGAGCTCGCCCGCCAGGACGGTGAGCATCTCGCGGGTTCCGGCGGGGTGGGCGTCGCCGTCGTGGTGGTCGCCCGGGGCGAGCCGCCAGTCCCACAGCTCCAGGATCATCGGCGCGTCGGCGCCGATCAGCAGCCTGGCCGCCCCCTCCCCCTGCGGGAACGACACCACCTCGGCCGCCTTCACGATCCGCACCACGGGTACGTCGGAGACCTCCACGAGCCTGGCGACGGTGACGCCGAGGGCGGAGGCGATGCGGGTGAGCGTCGAGACGCTGGGATTGGTCCTGCCCTGCTCGATCTGGACCAGCATGCCCCGGCTCACGCTGGAGCGGGCGGCCAGCGCGTCCAGCGTCAGCCCCCGGTGCGCCCGCTGGGCGCGCACGTTGTTGGCGATGGCGGCGGTGATCGTCTCAGCGTCCATCATGAGTGCATTCTAGTGACAAATTGGTACATTATGCTGCACTCTCTAGATTGAACTAACAGTGCAACCCATTGACCTAGCGAAGGTGCCCCTTGACTGCGGTGATTCTGGCCACAGCCTGCGCGATCGTGTACGGCACAGCCGACTTCTGCGGCGGCCTGGCCACCCGCCGCTCCCGCGTGCTGTCGGTGGTCGTGCTCTCCCAGACGGCCGGGATGATCCTGGTCATCGCCCTGCTCCCGGTGCTGCCCGGCCAGGCCAGCGACGGCGCCCTGCTCTGGGGGCTGGCCGCGGGCGTCGCCGGGGTGACCGGGCTCGTCCTCTTCTACCGGGCGCTGGCGACCGGCGTCATGTCGGTGGTCGCGCCCACCACGGCGGTCACCTCGGCCGCCCTGCCCGTGCTGTTCGGCCTGGTGAGCGGCGAACGTCCGGCGCTGATGGCGATGATCGGCGTGGTCCTCGCCCTGCTGTCGGTGCTGCTGGTGAGTCGGAGCCCCCGGGGCGAGGGCGCCACCTCGCTCTCCTCGATGCTGGTCGCGCTCGCCGCGGGCGCCGGGTTCGGCGGGTTCTTCATCCTGCTCGCCCAGGCGCCCGAAGGCTCGGGCATGTGGCCGCTGCTCGGGGCGCGGCTCGCCTCGGTGAGCATCGTCGTCGTGGTGGCCGTGACCACCCGCCGCTCGCTCAAGCCGTCCGGCGGCTCGATGGCCATCATCGCCGCCGCCGGGCTGCTGGACATGGCGGCCAACGTCCTCTACCTGCTCGCCGAGCAGCGCGGGCTGCTCAGCCTGGTCGCCGTCCTCGTCTCGCTGTACCCGGCGAGCACGCTGCTGCTGGCCAGGTACGTGCTGGGTGAGCGGCTGCGGGCGGTGCAGATGGCGGGGGTGGCGTTCGCGCTGGGGGCGGTCGCGCTCATAGCCGTTGCGTAGGGGGCGCTGGGCGGCGAGGTGGCCGGCTACCACCCGAGCCCGAATCCCTGCGGGGATACGGGCTCTGGATCAGCAGGCAACTCTACGGCGGCACGCTTCGGGTGCGGCTGCACATGGGGCTGGGCTAGGCGGCTGCCCGCTGGGCGGGCAGGCGCACGGCGCCCTCCTCCTTGGCGTACTCCTCCAGCATGCCGCGGAGCTGGCGGCGGCCACGGTGCAGGCGGGACATCACGGTACCGATGGGCGTGCCCATCCGCTCGGCGATCTCCTTGTACGCGAAGCCTTCGACGTCGGCCAGGTAGACGGCCACGCGGAAGTCCTCGGGGAGCGAGCGCAGGGCGTTCATCACCGCGCTGTCGGGCAGGCGTTCAAGGGCCTCGGTCTCGGCCGACTTCAGACCCGTCGACGTGTGCGACTCCGCGGCGGCGAGCTGCCAGTCCTCGATCTCCTCGGCTGCGGAGAGCTTGGGCGAGCGCTGCTTCTTGCGGTAGTCGTTGATGAAGTTGTTGGTGAGGATCCGGTGCAGCCAGGCCTTGAGGTTCGTCCCCTCGCGGAACTGGTGGTACGAGGTGTAGGCCTTGGCGACGGTCTCCTGGACCAGGTCCTCGGCGTCGGCGGTGTTGCGGGTCAGGCGCATCGCGGAGGCGAAAAGCTGCGAGGTCACGGGCACGACGTCGCGCTCGAACCAGTCCTGACGCTGCTCATCGGTCATTGAGATCAAAATCATTCCCCCTTGCGCTGTCCCCCTTGAGCCCTGCCCGGCCCGTGAGCCGTCTGGCCACAGAACTATCCTCGCAAACCCCACGTAAGGGCCGCGTTAGCAGTTCCTCCAGGTCAGGGGGCTGAACAGTCCAATCGCTCGCGGCGTGCGCTGTCACGTCCACGGCCGGACAAGTCTCATTATCGTAACACTCTCCCCTCAATATCGCACTGAATGTGGTCAGAGTCACATGAGATAGGTTATGCGGCATGGAATACCTGGACCGTCACGACAGTCGCACCCGGACTTGGGTAGCCGAGGCCATCCGCAAGGTCGAGGCCGATACCAACCGGAGTTCCGACACACACCTCCATGTGTTCCCGCTGCCCTCTCACTGGGGGGTAAACCTCTACCTGAAAGACGAGTCGGTGCACCCCACCGGTTCACTGAAACACCGACTGGCCCGCTCTCTTTTCCTGTACGGCCTGGCCAACGGCTGGATCGGTCCCACCACCACGGTCGTCGAGGCGTCCAGCGGCTCGACCGCGGTCAGCGAGGCGTACTTCGCCAGGCTCATCGGGGTGCCGTTCATCGCCGTGATGCCCGCGTCCACCTCGCCCGAGAAGATCGCGCTGATCGAGTTCCAGGGCGGCAAGTGCCATCTGGTGGATGACCCCGGCGCCATCTACGCGGAGTCGCACCGCCTGGCCGCCGAGTCCGGCGGGTTCTTCATGGACCAGTTCACCTACGCCGAGCGGGCCACCGACTGGCGCGGCAACAACAACATCGCCGAGAGCATCTTCCACCAGATGTCGATGGAGCCGTACCCCGTGCCCGCCTGGATCGTCGTCGGCGCCGGCACCGGCGGCACCTCCTCCACGATCGGCCGCTACATCCGCTACCGCTGTCACAGCACCCGCCTCGCCGTGGTCGACCCCGAGGGGTCGGCCTTCTACGCGTCGTGGAAGTCCGGCGACCCCGACGCCACCGCGCTCGGCTCGCGCATCGAGGGCATCGGGCGGCCCCGGGTGGAGCCCTCGTTCCTGCCCGGCGTGATCGACCGCATGATCCAGGTGCCCGACGCGCGCTCGATCGCGGCGATGCGCTGGGCCAGCGAGGTGACCGGGCGGGACGTGGGCGGTTCCACCGGCACCAACCTGGCCGCGGTGGTCGAGTTGATCAAGGAGATGCGCGAGGCGGGCGAGCAGGGCAGCATCGTGACGCTGATCTGCGACGGCGGCGAGCGCTACCGGGGCACCTACGACAACGACGCCTGGCTCGCCGAGCGCGACCTGGACATCCACCCCCACCTGGCCGACCTGCGCGCCTTCCTGGCCTCCTGAACGGGAAGAACCCCGCGCCCTGCCGGGCACGGGGTTCCTTCGAGGCTGGTCAGGCCTTGGCCGGGTCCACGGAGAACTTGGCGGCCAGGTCGTCGAGGATCGCGTGCGCGCCCTGCATGCCCACGGCGCTCATCCAGGTCAGGTCGCTGACCTCGTGCTTGGTGCCCTTCAGCTTGCCCCACAGCGGATTGCCGACGAACTTCTCCTTGGGCCCGTCCGTGGTCGGGTCCGGGTAGGTGGAGACGAAGATGTGGTCGGCGTCCAGGTCGGCGATGCGCTCCTGGCTCACGTCGACCGCGATCGCGTCCGGCTTGGTCGGCTGGCCCTCCGGGCGCGGGAAGCCCACGTCCTTCAGCACGACGCCCGAGTAGGAGTTCTCGACGTACAGCCGGGTGGTCGGCTCGCCGGCGAAGCGGACGATCGAGATGGTCGGCAGCTTGCCGTCTTTCTTCTTGATCTCCTCGCCGATCTTCCCCGCCCGCTCCTCGAACTGTTTGATCTTGGTGTCGGCGAGTTCCTCCTTGCCCAGGGCCTTGCCCATGAGCCGGATGTTGTCCTTCCAGATGGCGCCGGTCGTCTCGCTGAAGACGGTCGGGGCGATCTGCGACAGCTTGCTGTAGAGGGCCTCGTGGCGGACCTTGGCCGAGACGATCAGGTCGGGCTTGAGCGCCATGATCTTCTCCAGGCTGGGCTGCTCCAGCGAGCCGACCGCGGTGGCGTCCTTGCCGTACTGCTCGACCAGCGGGCCGAGGTACTCGGGCAGCTTGTCGTCGATGCTGCGGTAGGTGGTGTAGCCGACGACCTGCGTCTCCAGGGTGAGGACCGCGTCGACGAAGCTCTGGTCGAGCGCGACCACGCGCTTGGGCTGCGTCGGGATGACAGTCTCGCCCATGGCGTGCGTGATCGTGGCGAACGCCTCAGCCGCCGCGGGCTTGGCCGACTCGGACGGCGCCGCCGTCGTCGTGGAGCCGCAGGCGGCGAGTCCCACGGTCAGCGCGAGTCCGGCCACGCCCATGGCCACGGCGCGAAACGTTCTCATGAGGAACCCTTTCGAATAGGTTAGGCAAACCTCATTTAGGTTACCCATGCCTAAACTGGCATAATTCACCAGGATCCGGCAAACGACGAGGAGGCCCAGGTGAGCACAGCGGTGGCCCTGCCGCGGCTCCGTCACGTGCGACACCGGCGACTCCTCACGCTGACCGCTCTCCTCGCCGCCGTCGCCGTCGCCGTCGTGCTGAGCATCACCATCGGCTCCAAGCCGGTGCCGCTCACCGACGCCTGGCACGCGCTGACCGCCTCCACCGGCACCGAGAACGACATCATCATCCGCTCGCTGCGCCTGCCGAGAACCGCGATCGGCGTGCTCGCCGGCATCGCGCTCGGCGTCGCCGGCGCGCTCATGCAGGGACACACCCGCAACCCGCTGGCCGACCCCGGCCTGCTCGGCGTCACCCAGGGCGCCGCGTTCGCGATGGTCGCCAGCATCATCGTGCTGGGCGCCACCAACCTGTACGCCTACATCTGGTTCGGCCTGGCCGGCGCACTGATCGCCAGCGTGGGCGTCTTCGCCCTCGGCATGGTCGGCGGCAGCGGCGGCCCGACACCCGTCACGCTCGCCCTGGCCGGCACCGCGGTCAGCGCCTTCCTCTACGCGCTGACCTCCGCCCTGGTCCTGGTGGACGAGCAGGCGATGGACGTGTTCCGGTTCTGGCAGTCGGGCTCGATCGCGTCGCGCGGGCCCGCGGTGGTCTGGCAGGTGCTGCCGTTCATCCTCGTCGGCCTGATCCTCGCCATGATCAACGCGCCGGGCCTGAACGCGCTCTCGCTCGGCGAGGACGTGGCCCGCAGCCTCGGCCAGAACATCGCGCTGACCAGGACGATCGGCGTCGCCTCGGTCACCCTGCTGGCCGGCGCCTCGGTGGCGGCCTGCGGCGCGCTCGCCTTCATCGGGCTGATCGTGCCGCACCTGGCCCGGCCGCTGTCCGGCACCGACCACCGGTGGCTGCTGCCGTACTCGGGGCTGGTGGGCGTGGCGCTGCTGCTGGTGGCCGACGTGATCGGGCGGGTCGTCGCCCCGCCCGGAGAGCTGGAGGTGGGCGTGGTGCTCGCGCTGATGGGCGCGCCCTTCTTCATCGCGCTGGTCCGCCGCAGGAAGCCGGTGCGGCTGTGAAGACCGGTGCCGCTGTGAAGGCCGGCGGCCTCCCGCTGCGCGCGGCCCGCACCTCCTGGCTGGTACGGCCCCGCGCCCTGCTCGTCACCCTGGGCGGGCTCGTCGCCCTCGTGCTGCTGATGGCGCTGAACATGCGCATCGGCGACATCGAGATGACCGTCCCCCAGGTGCTCCGCGCCGTCGTCGACAGCAGCGGCGGCGACCACTTCGTGGTCATGGAGCTGCGCCTGCCCCGGGCGCTCACCGGCGCGCTGGTCGGCGCCGCGCTCGCGCTCGCGGGCGCGATCATCCAGTCGATCGCCCGCAACCCGCTGGCCAGCCCGGAGATCCTGGGCGTCACCACCGGCGCCTCGGTCGCCGTGGTCGCCGGCGTCGTGTTCAGCGGCAGCGCCGCGGGCGGGGTCAGCGGCCTGCTCGCCTCGGTCGGCATCCCCGCCCTCGCCGTCATCGGCGGCCTCGGCGGCGCGGCGCTCGTCTACGCGCTCGCCTGGCGGCACGGCCTGGACGGCTTCCGCCTGGTCCTGGTCGGCATCGGCGTGGCCGCGGTGTTCACCAACGTGAAGTACTGGCTGCTGACCGTCGGCGACGTCAACGACACCGGCAGGGCGATGGTCTGGATCACCGGCTCGCTGAACGGCCGGGGCTGGGAGCACGTCGTGCCCGTCGCGCTCGCCCTGGCCGTCCTGGTGCCGCTGACCCTGCTCGGCACCCGCTCGCTCAACGCCCTGCGCTTCGGCGACGACACCGTCATCGCGCTCGGCGTCCGGATGAACCTCGCCCGCGGCCTGCTGATCCTGGGCGCGGTCATGCTCTCCGCCGCGGCCACCGCCTCGGCCGGGCCGGTCGCGTTCGTCGCCCTGGCCTCGCCGCAGATCGCGCTGCGGATGACCCGCTCGGCCCAGCCGCCGCTGATCGCCTCCGCGGTCGTCGGGGCCGTCCTCATCACCGGCGCCGACCTCGTCGCCCGCACCGCCTTCGCCCCCACCGAGCTGCCCGTCGGCGTCGTCACGGCCGTCCTCGGCGCCCCCTACCTGATCTATCTGCTCACCCGCATCCGGAAGGGCCGCACATGAGACTGCAGGCTGTCGGCGTCACGCTGGGCTATGGCGACCGCGTCATCGTGGACGGCCTCGACCTCGGCATCGAGGCGGGCACGGTGACCACGATCATCGGCCCGAACGGCTGCGGCAAGTCCACGCTGCTGCGCGCCCTCGGCCGTCTGCTGAAGCCGTCCGGCGGCGAGGTCCTGCTCGACGGCAAGCGGATCGACAAAATCCCGACCCGCGAGGTGGCCAAGGTCCTCGGCATGCTCCCGCAGGCGCCCTCGGCCCCTGAGGGCCTGACCGTGGCCGACCTGGTGGCCAGGGGCCGGCACCCGCACCAGACCTGGTACCGGCAGTGGTCCTCCGACGACGAGTCCGCCGTCGGCGCGGCGCTGGCCATGACCGGGCTCGCCGACCTGGCCGAACGGCCGCTCGACGAGCTGTCGGGCGGCCAGCGGCAGCGCGCCTGGATCTCCATGGCCCTCGCCCAGGGCACCGACCTGCTCCTGCTCGACGAGCCGACCACCTTCCTCGACCTGGCCCACCAGGTCGAGGTCCTGGAACTGGTACGGCACCTGCACGAGGAGTCCGGCCGGACCGTCGTCATGGTGCTGCACGACCTCAACCTGGCCGCCCGCTACGCCGACACGCTGGTCGCCATGCGCGACGGCCGGGTGATCGCCGCCGGGAAGCCGCACGAGGTGCTGACCGAGGACCTGCTGCTGGAGGTCTTCGAGCTGGAGGCCAAAGTCATCGACGACCCGGTGGCCGGCACCCCGCTGGTCGTCCCGATCGGCACCAGCGCCGCCCGGCGGCAGGCCGTCTGACGGGCTTCACAGCTCGTCCAGGGCTCGCCGTACGTCCTCGTCGTGCGGTGCCAGGGCCTGGGCCCTGAGCAGGTCCGCGCGGGCCTCCTCGGTCCGGCCGGCCGCGCGCAGCGCGACGGCGCGGTTGAAGCGCGTCCCCGCGTCGTCGGCCAGTTCGATCGCGTGCGTGAGGTCCAGGATCGCCTCCTCGACGTCGCCCGACTCGAAGGCCAGCACCCCGCGCCCCGCCCAGGCGGCCGGCAGCCGGGCGTCGCGCTCCAGCGCCGAGTCGAAGGCCTTGCGCGCCTCGTCCGGCCTGCCCTCGGCGCTCTCGATCTGACCGAGCACGCACAGCAGGTACGGGTTGGCGTGGTCGCGCTCGGCGTCCGCCCTGGCCCGTGCCAGCTCGCCGCGCGCGACCAGCAGCCCGGCCCGGTTGACGTAGGCGTCGGTGAAGCCGGGGTCGAGCTCGATCGCGTAGTCGAGGTCGGCCAGCGCGCCGTGGAGGTCGCCCGTGGCGTACCTGATCTCGGCGCGGTTGTAGTGCGGCTCGGGGAAGGGCGGGCCGGCCCGCATCGCGCTCTCGTAGTCGGCCAGCGCCTCGTCCAGGCGGCCGAGACGGTGCAGCAGGTTGCCCCGGTCGATGTAGTAGTCGGGGTAGCCGGGGTCGGCGGCGATGGCCGCGTCGAACTCGGCCAGCGCCCCCGCCAGGTCGCCCCGCTGGGCCAGCAACTGCGCCCGGTTCGCGCGCAGCACGAGCCGGTGGATCGGGTGCGCGTCCGGCAGGTCTCGTTCGGCCAGCTCGATGGCCTGCTCGACCAGCCGGAACGCCTCGTCCACGCGGCCCCTGCGGACCTGGACCAGCGCCTTGCCGTTCAGGTCGAAACCCAGGTGGAAGGCCCGCTCCCGCCGGTCGGGCAGCAGCGAGGTGAGCGCGACGGCCTCGTTGATCCAGGACAGCGCCTCGTCGGGGTCGCGCCTGCTCGGGTCGTGGTGGCGGACCAGCAGCATCGCGGTGGCGTAGGCGGCCGTGGCCCGGTTCTTGGGGTCCGCGCTCACCCTTCTCGCGTGATCGAGCAGCGCCCTGGCCTCGTCCTCGCGGTCGAGCGCGGCCAGCGCGGTGGTGGTCCTGTGCAGGAGCGTCCACCACTGCTCGCCGTCTTCCTCGAACCGTTCCAGCAGCCGCGCCCCGGCCTCGGCCATCGCATGGTGGAAGCCTTCGTTGCGGTACCTGAGCGTGTCGTCGGGCACGCCGCCCGGCTGCCGCTCGGTCGCGGGCTGCCGGACGACCGTCAGCAGCGCCGGGTCGACCCGGCGCGCGAGCACCTGGAGGAACTCCACGTCGGTGGCGTCCGCCTCGTCGGCGTTCGCCACGACGAGCTCCATCGGCCCGCGCCGGGCCAGGTGGTCCCGGACGAACTCGGCCAGCCCGTTGGCCAGCCTGAGCGTACGGCGGGGCGCGGGCACCAGGATCCGTTCCCCCTGCGGCAGGCTGTCGGCCAGCGACACCCGCCTGGCCGGCACCAGGGCGTGCAGCTGCGGGGCCGCGACCCTGATCTCCAGGTCATGCTCGTGGACGATCTCCGGCCACCGCTTGAGGGCATACGGGACCATCAACTCCAGCAGCCCTCTCGCCAGCGTGTACGGCCCGCAGAGCCGCCGGTCGGCGTCGAGGATGGTGTGGCTCAGCTTCGCTCCCGTGCTCAGTGCGCCAGAAAAGCAGAGGGGCCGGCGCCTTCACCGATGGCGCCGGCCTCGGGGCCTGAAAGATCAGGCCGCGTGCTTGGGAGTCGCAGCACCGGACAGTCTGATCGTACCGGGCTTGTGGACGACAACCTTCTTCATGAACCCTCTTTCCGATCAATTGCAGACGATCGCCCAATACCAGCACGGGAGCAGGCGACCGACAAGCCTCTGGCCGGTAAGGGACATTTCCCCATCCATCCCCTTACTCTGGCCCAGAGGGAGCGCTCTCACTCGCCGACGATCGCGTCCACGAAGACCTCGGGATCGAAGGGCGCCAGGTCGTCCGGGCCCTCGCCCAGCCCGGCCAGCTTCACCGGAACACCCAGCTCACGCTGAACCGAGATGACGATGCCGCCCTTGGCGGTGCCGTCCAGCTTGGTCAGCGCGATGCCGGTGACGTTCACCACCTCGGCGAACACCTGCGCCTGGCGCATGCCGTTCTGGCCGGTGGTGGCGTCCAGGACGAGCAGCACCTCGTCGACCGTGGCCTTCTTCTCGATGACCCGCTTGACCTTGCCCAGCTCGTCCATGAGGCCGGTCTTGGTGTGCAGGCGGCCCGCCGTGTCCACGATGACCACGTCGGCCTTCTGCTCGATGCCCTTGGCCACCGCGTCGAAGGCGACCGAGGCGGGGTCGCCGCCCTCCGGGCCGCGCACCACCTCGGCGCCCACCCGGTCGCCCCAGGTCTGGAGCTGGTCGGCGGCGGCGGCGCGGAAGGTGTCGGCGGCGCCGAGCACCACCTTCTCGCCGTCGCCCACCAGCGCGCGGGCCAGCTTGCCGGTGGTGGTGGTCTTGCCGGTGCCGTTGACGCCGACGATCAGCACCACCGCGGGCCGCTCCCCGTGCGGCTTCACGTGCAGTGTGCGGTCCAGCTCGGGGCCCACCTGGGCCAGAAGCTGCTCGCGCAGCAGGGCCCTCAGCTGCTCGGGGGTGCGGGTGCCGAGCACCTTCACCTTGGTGCGCAGCTCCTCGACCATCACCCGGGTCGGGGCGACGCCCACGTCCGCGCCGATCAGGCTCTCCTCGATCTCGTCCCACACCTCGTCGTCGAGGCGGTCGCGGGAGAGCAGCTCCAGCAGGCCCTTGCCCAGGGCGTTCTGCGAGCGGGCCAGGCGCGAGCGCAGGCGGACCATCCGGCCCGCCGACGGCGGCGGGACCTCGACCTCGGGGGTGACGACGACGGGCTCGGCGGGCTTGACCGGGGGCGGCAGCGTGGTGGTCGCCCCTTCGCCCTCCTCACCGGCCGGAGCCGGTTGCTTGGCCTCCTGTTCCGGTAGCGGGCGCTCCTGCGGCGGCACGACCGGCGGCGGTGCGGTCTTGCCACCCGGCCGGAACAGCAGGAACATGCCGCCGGCCGCCACCAGGGCGACGACGACAACGATCACGATGATGCCGAGGTAGTCCGTCACAAGAGGCCAGTTTTCCAGATAGCCCGGGATGCTCACACCGTGCCACCCTCTGATGACGATCCCTGAACGTCTGTTTTAGGCGGTTTCCCGTTCGCGCAGGCGCTGACTGACCACCTGGGTGACACCGTCACCGCGCATCGAGACACCGTACAGCGCGTCGGCGATCTCCATGGTCCGCTTGTTGTGCGTGATGACGATGAGCTGAGAGCTCTGCCGCAACTCCTCGAACAGCCGCAACAGCCGCTGCGTGTTGGTGTCGTCGAGCGCCGCCTCGACCTCGTCCATCACGTAGAACGGCGAGGGCCTGGCCTTGAAGATGGAGATCAGGAACGCCACCGCGGTCAGCGACCGCTCACCACCGGACAGCAGCGACAGCCGCTTGACCTTCTTGCCCGGCGGCCTGGCCTCCACCTCGATGCCGGTGGTCAGCATGTCGGACGGGTCGGTGAGGATCAGCCGCCCGTCCCCGCCGGGGAAGACCCGGCCGAAGATCTGCTCGAACTCGCGGGCGACGTCCTCGTAGGCGGAGGAGAACATCTGCTCCACCCGGTCGTCGACCTCCTTGACCACGGTCAGCAGGTCGCGCCTGGTCTTCTTGAGGTCCTCCAGCTGCGAGGTCAGGAACGCGTGCCGCTCCTCCAGCGCCGCGAACTCCTCCAGCGCCAGCGGGTTCACCTTGCCGAGCTGCGTCATCTGCCGCTCAGCGATCCGCGCCCGCCTCTCCTGCTCCTCCCGCACGTACGGCACCGGCGGATCGCCAGGCACCTCCACCTGCGGGCCGTACTCGGCGACCAGGTCCCCGGCCTCGACCCCGAACTCGTCCATCACCCGCTGCTCGATCTGCTCCAGGCGCATCCGCTGCTCGGTACGGGACACCTCGCTGCCGTGCACCCGGTTGACCAGCTTGTCCAGCTCCTGGGTCAGCTCCCGCACCCGCACCCGGACCTGCTTGAGCTCGGCGTCGATGGCCACCCTGGCCAGGTCGGCCTCGTCGCGCTCGCGGCCCGCCCGCTCGATCGACCCGGCCAGCGCGCGCAGCACCAGCCTGGCGCCGCGCGCCACCGCCTCGGCGACCACGGCCTGCCTCCGGCGCCGCTCCCGCTGGGCCGCCGCGGTCAGCCGCTCCTGGCGCTCGCGCCGGGCCGCGTTCAGCAGGCCCTCGGCGCGGCCCGCGATGCCCTTGACCCGCTCCTCGGCGGTGCGCACCTGCAGGCGCGCCTCCATCTCGGCCTGCCTGGCGACCTGGCAGAGGTCGGCCAGCTCGTCGCGGACCTCGGTGGTGGGCTCGGCCTCCAGCTCCTGGGCGTACTCCGCCTCGGCGAGCTGGATCTCCAGCTCCGACAGCCGCTCGCGGCCCTCGTCACGGGCGTCCTCCGCGGCCTTCACGCCTGCGGCCAGGCGCTCGCGCTCGTCGGCGGCGGCCTTGGCGGCGGCGCCGAGCTGGGCCAGCCGTCTGGCGGCGGCCGCGTTGCGCTGGTCGGCCTCCCGCTGACGGGCTCTGACCTGGTCGAGCGCGGTCTGGGCGGCGTTGACGCCCGCCTGCGCGGTGCCCGCGGCGCTCTGTGCCTCGTTCACGTGGGCCTGAGCCGTCTCCAGGGCCGCCTGGGCGGCCACCTCGGCCTCCGTGGCCTCGTCCAGGACGGCGGCGGTCTGCCCGGCCCGCTCGCGGGCCTCCTCCAGGTCGGCGACGGCGTCGTCGAGCGCGGCCCGCACCTGCAGGACGGACGTGCCGCCCTCGGACCCGCCGGAGGCCAGGTGAGCGCCCACCAGATCGCCACCCCGGGTGACGGCGCGCAGGTCGGAGCGTTCCTCGACGATCCGCCGCGCCGTGTCGAGATCGTCCGTCACGACCACACCGGCCAGCAGCCGGTCGAGCGCGCCGCGCAACTCCCCGGGCACCCCGACCAGCCCGGCCGCCCACTCCGTCCCGTGAGGTGCCGCAGCGGCGGCGACCGCTCCCGGCCCTGCCGCGATCACCAGGGTGGCGCGGCCCGCTTCCTTCGCCTTGAGGTGCTCCAGGGCGTCGACGGCCGCCGGGACCGACGCGACGGCGACGGCTTCGGCCGCGGGGCCGAGCACCGCCGCGATCGCCAGTTCGGCGCCCGGTTTCACGGTCATCGAGGCGGCCAGCGGGCCCAGCAGGCCGTCGAGGCCGGCGCCGAGCAGTGCGGCGCCTCCGTCGGCGCCCTTGGCCAAGCTCATCTCCAGCGCCTCGCACCGGGCCTGAAGGGCCGCGACGGCTCGTTGGGCCTCCTGGTCGGCGGCGCGGGCCGTACCGACGCCGGAGGTGGCGGCGCGGAGGGAGGTCCGGGGGGCGACGAGGGCCGACCTGGCGGTGTCCACCGCGCGGCGGGCGTCGTCGGCGATCTCCCTGGCCGCATCCAGGGTCGCCTCGGCGACCGCGAGCTCCTCGGCCAGCGCGGGATCGGCGGCGGGGTCCTCGCTCTCGGAGGCCTCGAAGTCGTCCTTGGCCCGCTGGGCGCGCTGCGCGGCCTCCTCGACGGACCGGGTGAGCCGCCCGATCTCCTCCTCGGCCGCGCGCGCCCGGCTACGCGCCGAGTCGACCTGGCCGCGCAGCCGGGCCAGGCCCTCGCGCCGGTCGGCCGCCGCCCGCGCCGCAAGCGCCAGCCTGCGCTCCTCGGCGCCCAGCTCCTCCTCGGCCTCGGTCCGCCGCTGTACGGCCTGCTCCAGCGCCTCCTGGGCCTGCTCCAGCTCCTCGGTGAGGACCCGCTCGCGCTCGCGCGCCTCGGCGGCCTCGCGCTCCAGCTCCTCGGGGTCGCGCCCGCGCCGCTCGATCGAGGCGGCGTCGAGCGCGTGGCGGTGCCGCTCGGCGGCGAGCTGCTCCAGGCCGGTGATCCGCTCGCGCAGCGAGGAAAGTGTGAAATATGTCTCCTGGGCGGCGGACAGCCGGGGCTGCGCCTCGGCCTCGGCGGCCTCCAGGGCGGCCTCGCGCCGCTGCCCCTCGGCCAGCTCCGCCTCCACCTGCGCCCGCCTGGCCAGGATCGCCGCCTCGTCGGCCGCCTCCCGCTCCAGCGTCTCGCGCAGGATGCCGACGTCGTCGGCGAGCAGCCGCAGCCGGGCGTCGCGCAGGTCGGCCTGGATGACGGCCGCCTTGCGGGCGATCTCCGCCTGGCGGCCGAGCGGCTTGAGCTGGCGGCGCAGCTCGGTGGCCAGGTCCTGGACGCGGGCCAGGTTGGCCTGCATCGCGTCCAGCTTGCGGAGCGCCTTCTCCTTGCGCTTGCGGTGCTTCAGCACGCCCGCGGCCTCCTCGATGAAGGCCCTGCGGTCCTCGGGACCGGCGTGCAGGACGGCGTCGAGCTGCCCCTGGCCGACGATGACGTGCATCTCGCGGCCGATGCCCGAGTCGGACAGCAGCTCCTGGATGTCGAGCAGGCGGCAGGTGTCGCCGTTGATGGCGTACTCGCTCTGGCCGGACCTGAACATCAGGCGGCTGATCGTCACCTCGGTGTAGTCGATCGGCAGCGCGCCGTCGGTGTTGTCGATGGTGAGGGTGACCTCGGCGCGGCCGAGGGGCGGCCGGCTGGAGGTGCCGGCGAAGATGACGTCCTCCATCTTGCCGCCGCGCAGCGACTTGGCGCTGTGCTCGCCCATGACCCAGGCCAGGGCGTCGACGACATTGGACTTGCCCGAGCCGTTGGGGCCCACGACGCAGGTGATGCCGGGCTCGAAACGCAGGGCGGTGGCGGAGGCGAAGGACTTGAAGCCGCGCAGGGTGAGGGTCTTCAAGTACACAGACCGCCCCTTCCCGAATCGACTGCGGAAAGCCTACTGGCCCTGTCCGACATTCGCCGGTGGAGCGGGGGTGTCGGGCCGCCGCGTCAAGAGAAGGTTTCCGGAACGTGGCCGATTGTGTACGCTGCGCAGCATGCGATTCCCGCTGGCACACAGTCGCTTCCGGTCAGGGGTGCATAAGAAAAGCCCCTTATCGGGGCAAATAGCGAGGGACGCCTCTCCGAGACGTCCCTGGATGTTGCGTTCCGACCTCTCAGGTGAGAGCCGGCTCGCGCTCCTGCAAGCGACTGAACGCCTCGTCGCGGGTCTGCGCCGCAAGAGCGTCATTCTGGGCCTGGAGTCGGATGAGTTCTGCCTCCAGGTCCCGGATTCGCTGCTGCAGGCGGCGCATCTCCGAGACCATCCGAGGGTCAGGACCGCCGACGTGGCCGAGTAGAGCCTTCGCCATGGTAAAGGGTCCTCCACGCTGAGTGACCAGACTGGTTCGCGCACTTCTGTTCCGCGGGAGGGGTGCGCGTGGTACCTAACAAGAGTCGCACCGGCAGTGTGGGCGGTCAAGTCGAACGCTCCGCCTGGGCCTACCGTTGGGCACTCTCGGGACATAACTATACCCTATTTGGAGGGTTTAAGGGAAGCGGCTATCGCTCCGCGAAGCCCTCCAGGCCACCTCGGGCTTCACTCCATCTTTCCACCACTCCATCCACCCTGCCAGGGGTGTCGCAACCTCTGAGCAGGCCGAGCAGCTTGACGCAGGCCTCTTCTGAGCCCTCCGCAACTATTTCCACCCGGCCGTCGGCGGTATTGCGCGCCCAGCCGGTGAGACCGAGCTCCAGCGCCCTGGCCCTGGTCCACCAGCGGAAACCCACACCCTGGACCCGGCCCCGGGCCCAGGCGGTCAGCCGGACGCTCATCGTGGCCTCCTCTGGCATCGGGGACAGCTGTAGGAGGAGCGGTTCATGAACGGGTCGCGCCGGATCGGCGTGCCGCAGCGGGAACACGCCTGGTCGCGCCTGCCGTACACCTCCAGGGAGCGGTCGAAGTAGCCGCTCTCGCCGTTGACGTTCACGTACAGGCTGTCGAAGGAGGTGCCGCCCTGCTGGAGGGCGGCGCCCATGACCTCGCGGACCGCCGCCAGCAATTCAGTGATCTTCGGTCTGGTCAGCGTCTCGGTGGGCCTGGCCCAGTGCAGCCTGGCCAGCCAGAGCGCCTCGTCGGCGTAGATGTTGCCGACGCCGCTGATCAGCGACTGGTCGAGCAGCGCGCGCTTGATCTCGGTGCGTCTGGCGCGCAGCCGCCTGGCGAACTCCGCCTCGTCGAAGGCGGCCTCGAACGGGTCAGGGGCGATGTGCGCGATCGGCTCGGGGACGCCGCCGACCATCGCGGTCAGCATCACGTGGCCGAAGGTGCGCTGGTCGACGAAGCGCAGGTCGGGGCCGCCGTCCTCGAAGCTCAGGCGCACCCGCAGATGCTTCTCCGCGGGCGAGTCAGGCTCGACCACGAGGAGTTGGCCGCTCATGCCCAGGTGGGCCAGGATCGCCTCCTCGGAGGAGGCCAGCGGCAGCCAGAGGTACTTGCCGCGCCGCTCGGCCGAGGCGATCATCCGGCCGGCCAGGCGCCTGACGAACTCGTCGGCGCCCGTCAGATGCCGCCTGATCGCGCGCGGATGCAGGACCTCGGCCTTCGAGATCGTCCGCCCGGTGACCCACTGCGCGAGGCCACGGCGGACGACCTCGACTTCCGGAAGCTCGGGCACCTAGCCCGCCGGCTGGCTCTCGCGCTGCTCGCGGCGGGCCCTGATGCGGGTCCAGGCCGCCTCGGCGGCCTGCTGCTCGGCCTCCTTCTTGCTGCGCCCGTTGCCCGAGCCGTACGCCTCGCCGCCGACGCGCACGACGGCGGTGAAGGACTTGGCGTGGTCGGGCCCGCTCTCCTCGACGTGGTACTCGGGCACGCCGAGCGCCTCGGAGGCGGTGAGCTCCTGCAGCGAGGTCTTCCAGTCGAGACCGGCGCCCAGCGAGGCCGAACGGGTGATCAGCGGGTCGAACAGCAGGTGCACGACCCGGAACGCCTCGTCCAGGCCCATGTCGACGTAGACGGCGCCGATCAGCGCTTCGAGGGTGTCGGCCAGGATCGACGACTTGTCGCGGCCGCCGGTGCCCTCCTCGCCCCTGCCGAGCCGCATGAAACGGCCGAGCCCGAGCGTGCGCGCCACGTCGGCGAGGGCGCGCATGTTGACCACCGCGGCCCGCAGCTTGGCCAGCTGGCCTTCGGGCAGGTCGGGATGGTTGCGGTAGAGGGTGTCGGTGACGACGAGCCCCAGCACCGAGTCGCCCAGGAACTCCAGGCGCTCGTTGGTGGGCAGGCCACCGTTCTCGTACGCGTACGAGCGGTGCGTCAGCGCCCGCTCAAGAATGTCCGGGTCGAGCCTTGCGGACAGCACCCGCTCCAGCTCGTCCCTGGCGACCTCCACGGCCACCGGCTTAGGACCTGCGCCCACGACTTCCTCCTCGGACCTCTCTCTTTCCGTCACGGCAGGGCGCGCAGGCGAAGGAACTGAGAGATGCCCGAAAACGTGGTGGGCGTCGGGGGCGAGCCCCGGCGTCCACCACGGCCGCGGGCGAACCGCCGCCACACGCACCTGAGACGGTAACGCCGACCGGGGCACAATGGCACCCGGTCGGCATCACGTCAACTCATGGCGTGATCAGGCAGACGGCTCGACAACCTGACGACGGTTGTAGGTGCCGCAGCTGGGGCACGCGATGTGCGGCTGCTTCGGCGAGCGGCACTGAGGGCAGCTCACCAGCGCGACAGCAGTCGTCTTCCACTGGGCGCGGCGGGAGCGGGTGTTGCTCCGCGACATCTTCCGCTTCGGGACGGCCACGTCAGCTCTCCTGATCGTTATTGTTCTCGGAAACCAGGCCCTGCAACGACGCCCAGCGAGCGTCGATCTTCTCGTGCCGGTGGTCGTCGCCGGCTTCCGCCAGCTTGACCCCGCATTCCACACAGAGCCCCGGGCAGTCTTCCCTGCAGACGGGGCTCAACGGCAGTGCGAGCACCACCGCGTCGCGGAACGTCGGCTCGAGGTCGAGCAGTTCGCCGTCGAGCAGTGAGTCGTCCTCCGAGGCGTCCTCGGCGGAGTAGAAGAACAGCTCCTGCAGGTTGACCTCGATCTCAGAGGTCAACGGGTCGAGGCACCGCCCGCACTCCCCGCTGAGCGGGGCCTGCGCCGTGCCCGAGACGAGCACGCCTTCCATCACTGCTTCGAGCCGGAGATCCAGCTCGACTTCGGCGTCCTTGGGAACGCCGATCATGTCGACGCCGAGATCTGCCGATGCCGGGAGGGTCAGAGTCATCTGGCGCATCGACCCAGGCCGTCTGCCCAGGTCATGGGTGGAGATCACCCACGGGGCGCGGGGGTCGAGGTGCTGAGTCATCCTGCTCTCGCTAGGCATGGCGAAACGTCGCCGTCGTACAAGGCCGAGTAGACACGATACCAGGCGCCGGTCAGCCCCTGAGACGCTCGACGAGCAGCTTGTGCACCAAGTCGGGGACAAGTCCCGAGACATCTCCGCCGTAGCGGGCGATCTCTTTCACCCTGCTTGAGCTCAAGAAAGAGTATTCCGGATTTGTCGGCATGAACAATGTCTCAACGCCGGACAGCCGATAGTTGAGCTGAGCCATCTGCAACTCGTAGTCGAAGTCGCTGACCACCCTGATCCCCTTGACGATCGCGGGGATGTCGTTGCTCCGGCAGAAGTCGACGAGCAGGCCGTGGAACTTCTCCACCCGCACGTTGTCGTACTGCCTGGTGACGGTGTTGAGGATGTCCACCCGTTCGTCGACGGTGAACAGGCTGCTCTTCTCCACGTTGATCAGGATGGCGACCGTCACCTCGTCGTACAGCCGGGCAGCCCGGCCGATGATGTCGAGGTGACCGTTGGTGATGGGGTCGAACGACCCCGGGCAGACTACGCGGCGCAAGACGCCTCCCATTTTCTGGCCCAGGTCTACGGGTTCCCGGCGGCGCGACCGTACCAAACGGACGCTTCACCATAACGACGGACCCTCTCTCCCATATACCCCGGGGGCCAGGCGAGGTCGTCGCCCCTGGTCTCCCGCTCGAAGGCGACCAGCGCGTCCTCGGCCAGCCAGCCGTTGTCGCGCAGCAGTTCCAGCACCGCGGTCACCTGCCCGCCGGTGACCACGTAGGGCGGGTCCGCGAAGACGACGTCGTACGGCTCCTCGCACGGCTTGCCCAGCACCCGCTCCACCCGGTCGGCCACCACCTGCGCGCCCGGAAGCCCCAGGGCCGACACGTTCGCCTTGATCGTGCGCACGGCCTTGGCGTCCGACTCCACCAGCAGCGCGTGCGCCGCCCCCCGCGACAGCGCCTCCAGGCCGACCGCCCCCGAACCGGCGTACAGATCCATCACCCGGGCCCCGTCCAGCCCGTGCAGCGAGCCCAAGGTCGAGAAGATCCCTTCTCTTGCCCTGTCACTGGTAGGCCTCGTCCCGCGCCCCGGCGGAACGGCCAGCCGCCGCCCACCCGCGCTCCCGGCGATGATCCGCGTCATGCGCCCCATTCTTACGCATGTCATCGCAGGTCAAGAGTGGCCAAGTGTCGCCCTCGAATACGCAAGGGTCGTAGCCATCACCCCGGACGGCCCGCATGATGAGTCTTGCGGCCTTCGAGGTGACCCACACGAAGGCCGACCGGCGTGATCGTGAGCCCTTCCGCACGCCGGTTCTCTCGGCACCTGACCCGGGAGATGGGCCCAGCCGGGGACGGCATTCGGGGGGAGGCCGTCCCCGCCGCTGGGCTTTCAGAAGGGCGTCTCGCAGGGCGAGGCCATCCGGGCCTCGCCCGCGATCAGGTCTTCTCCAGATACTCGGCCCGGTCGTCCGCCAGCAGGCGGGTGATCTCGGCGTTCAGCGCGGGATGCGCGGACAGGTCCGGGTCGTCCGCCAGCAGCGCCTCGGCCTCCTCACGGGCCGTCACGATCACTTCCTCGTCGCGGAGCAACTGGAGCATCTTCAGCGACGAGCGCTTGCCCGACTGCGCCGCGCCCAGCACGTCGCCCTCCCTGCGCTGCTCCAGGTCGACCCGGGAGAGCTCGAACCCGTCGAGTGTGGCGGCGACGGCGTCCAGCCTGGCCCGCGCGGGCGTGTTCTCCGGGAAGTCGGACACCAGCAGGCACAACCCGGGCAACCCGCCCCGCCCCACCCGCCCGCGCAACTGGTGCAGCTGGGAGACCCCGAACCGGTCCGCGTCCATGATGATCATCACTGACGAGTTGGGCACGTCCACCCCCACCTCGATCACCGTGGTCGCGACCAGCACGTCCACCTCCCCCTTGGTGAACGCGCGCATGATCGCGTCCTTCTCGTCGGGCTGCAGCTTGCCGTGCAGCACCGACACGCGCAGCCCGTGCAGCGGCCCGCCGGCCAGCATCTCGGCCACCTCCAGCACCGCCAGCGGCGGCCTGCGCTCGTCGTCGGCGGCCGACAGGTCGCCCTCGTCGCCCTCCAGGTCGCCGATGCGCGGGCAGACGATGTAGGCCTGCCGCCCCAGCCCCACCTCCTCGCGCACCCGCTCCCAGGTGCGCTCCAGGAAGTGCGGCTTCTCCGCGGCGGGCACCACGTGCGTGGTGATCGGCGCGCGCCCCGACGGGAGCTGGGACAGCGTGGAGACCTCCAGGTCGCCGAAGACGGTCATCGCGACCGTACGCGGGATCGGCGTCGCCGTCATGACCAGCACGTGCGGGCGCCCTCCCCCGGCCTTCTCGCGCAGCGCGTCACGCTGCTCCACGCCGAACCGGTGCTGCTCGTCGACCACGACCAGGCCGAGGTCGGCGAACTGCACGTGCTCCTGCAGCAGGGCGTGCGTGCCGACGACGATGCCGGCCGTGCCCGAGGCCGCGTCCAGCAGGGCGGACCTGCGCGCCGCCGTGCCCATCGACCCGGTCAGCAGGGCCACCGCGGTGCCGCCGAACATGCCGCCGGCGGCCAGGTCGCCCAGCATCGCGGTGATCGAGCGGTGGTGCTGCTGGGCCAGCACCTCGGTGGGCGCGAGCAGCACCGCCTGCCCGCCCGCGTCCACCACCTGCAGCATCGCGCGCAGCGCCACGATCGTCTTGCCCGCGCCCACCTCGCCCTGCAGCAGGCGGTGCATGGGGTGCTCGCGGGCCAGGTCGCCGGCGATCTCCTCGCCCACCGCGCTCTGCCCCTCGGTCAGCGTGAACGGCAGCCGCCCGTCGAAGTCGGACAGCAGCCCGCCCGCCCGCCGCGGGCGCGCCTTGGCCGGCCAGGCGACCGCGGCCTGCCTGCGCTGCAGCAGTACGGCCTGCAGCACGAACGCCTCGTCGAACTTCAGCCGCTTGCGCGCCCGCTGCACGTCGCCGAAGTCCCTGGGCCGGTGGATCGCCTCCAGCGCGTCGCCCAGCCCCGGCAGGCCGTGGCGGGTCCGCAGCGTGGCGGGCAGCGGGTCCTCCAGCGGGCCGAGGGTGTCGAGCACGACCCCGATCGCGCGCCTGATCGCCCACGGCGTCAGGTCCTTGCCCGCCGGGTAGATCGGCACCGGCGCGACGGCGAACTCGGCCGCGCTCGCCTCGCTCTCCTCGAACAGCTCGAACTCCGGGTGCGAGAGCTGCCAGCGCCGGTTCGCCGACGAGCCGAACGCGCCGACCTTGCCGGCGAACATGCCGCGCCGCCCGGTCTTCAGCCGCGCCTCGGCCACGTGCGAGCCCTTGCCGAAGAAGGACAGGTAGATCTTGTTGCGGTCGCCGTCGACGACCTCGACCTCCAGCCAGGTGCCGCCCCGGTTGCGCATCGGCTTGCGCATCATCCTGGTGACCTCGCCGACCACGGTGACGTGCTCGTCGACCTCCAGCGAGTCGAGCGAGGTCAGCTCGCCGCGCTCGGCGTAGCGGCGGGGGTAGTGCCGCAGCAGGTCGCCGACCGTGCGCAGGTCCAGCACCCCGGTCAGCAGCTTGGCCGTCTTCGGATCCAGCGCCTTGGTCAGGGGCTCGTCGAAACGGCTCTGCGTACGCTCGCTCACGTAGACCAGTTCTACCGTCTTCGGGCGACAGAATTCACTCGACACCGATGAGCAGCGGGTAACCGGCCTGCGCGCCGGTGTACACGACGAGCTCCACCTCGGGCCTGGTCGCGCGCAGGTGGTCCTCGACCGCCTCGGCCAGCCGTACCGGTGCCTGATCGCCGGTGACCAGGGTGACCAGTTCGCCGCCGCCCGCCACCATCATCTCCACGAGTTGGACGGCCACCTCGGGCAGGCCCGGTCCGATCACCGCGACGTCCCCGTCGATGAGGCCGAGGACCTCGCCCGGCCGGCACAGGCCCGCGCTGGTGAAGGCCACCCGGTCGGCGACCGTGAGGTGCCCGTGGCGGGTGTGGCCGGCCGCGTCGGTCATGGCGACGACGTCGTCGTCGAACCGGCGCAGCGGATCGTGTACGGCCAGCGCGGACAGCCCCTGCACGGTCGCCTTCGTGGGCAGCACGCTCACCGCGGTGCCGTGCTCGCGGGCGATCTCGGCGGCGGCGACCGCGACCGCCCGGACGCCCTCGTCGTTCGGCAGGACGGCCACCTCGCTGCCCGCCTCGCGGATGGCGGCCAGCAGCGCGGGCAGCGGCGGGCTCGCCCCGGGCTCCCTGCGCACCACCACCGCCCCGCACTCCTCGAACAGGGCGGCGATCCCGTCGCCCGCCGCCACGGCGACCACGCCCCTGCGGTCGCTCGCGCGGTGCGTGCGCTCCGGCGCGGCCAGGTAGGTGACCCTGATCCGGTGCGGCCGTCCGGCGCGCATCGCCGCCTCGATGGCCGGTCCGGCGTCGTCGACGTGCACGTGCACGTTCCACAGTCCCTCGCCGCCGACGACCACCAGCGAGTCGCCCATCCCGTCGAGCTCACCGCGCAGCCTCGCGACCGCGTCGTCCTCGGCGTCGAGCAGGTACATCACCTCGTACCCCGCCTCCGGCCCGGACGTCGGCGTGATCCGCGCGGTCGGGGCGGGCACGTCGTGGCGCTGACTGTAGGAATCCGTGATCACCGCCGCGAGCGACTCCAGGATGATCACCAGACCGGCCCCGCCCGCGTCCACGACCCCGCTCCGGGCCAGCACATCCAGTTGCTCGGGGGTGCGCCCGAGCGCCGCCCTTGCCTGCTCGGCCGCCGCCCGCGCCACCATGCCCAGCCCGGCCGGCGCCTGAGCCGGGGCGTCTCCGGTCTCCCGCGCCGCCTGGGCCGCGGCACTCAGGACGCTCAGGACCGTGCCCTCGACCGGCCTGGCCACCGCGGCCCTGGCCAGTGCCGCCGCCCGCACCAGGCCGCCGGCCAAATCGGCCGCCGAGCCGTCGCCTGCCTTGAACACCTCGGCCAGACCGCGCAGCGCCTGGCTGACGATCACTCCCGAGTTGCCCCTGGCGCCGACCAGCGCGCCGTACGCCAGGGTCTGCCAGACCACGGCGGCGTCCACGTCGTCGGGCAGGGACTCGACCGCCTCGGCGGCCGACAGCATGGTCAGGTGGAGGTTCGTGCCGGTGTCGCCGTCGGCGACGGGGAAGACGTTGAGCGCGTCGATCTCCGCTCTGGCCCGGCCGAGGGTGTCGGCCGTCAGCCTGGCCCAACGGCGTACCGCGAGCGGGTCGAGAACCTCCATACGCGCGCTCCGACCTCCCCCGATGCGCTACCGTTGTGGAGGAGAATATCCCTGTTCGCCGGGATGCCGCAGGCAGCCCTCGGCGGCTTCACGTTGGCACCCACCCGTGTGGATCGGATATCCTTTTCTGGCTAGCCGGTTGTCCCGGCATGCCCTCCGCCGGATCAGATCGCGGACAGGGGGGCTTCTTCGACCGTAATAAGGAGCGAACCGTGGCTTCCGTCTGCGATGTCTGCCGCAAGGGGCCGACCTTCGGCAACAACGTGTCCCACTCCCACCGCCGCACCCGTCGTCGTTGGAACCCCAACATTCAGACGGTCCGCGCGGTCGTCGGCGGCACGCCGAAGAAGATGAACGTGTGCACCTCGTGCATCAAGGCGGGCAAGGTCACCCGCTAGTTCAGGACTTTCGCGAAGCCCGGCCCTCTCCTGGGGGCCGGGCTTTCGCGTTGCCCGAGACCAGGGGTCAGCGCCAGCGCCAGGCGTGGTCCACCGGGCCGATGCCCGCGCCCAGCGGGTAGCCATGGGCGATCGCGCCGGTGACGTACACCTTGGCCAGGCGCACCGACTCGGGGACGGTCTCGCCCAGGGCCAGGTAGGACGCGATCGCGGAGGCCAGGGTGCAGCCGGTGCCGTGGGTGTGGCGGTTGTCGTGGCGTTCGGCGGTGAAGCGGTACTCCCGCTCGCCGTCCGTCAGCAGGTCGACGGGCTCACCGGGCAGGTGGCCGCCCTTGATCAGCGCCCAGGCGGGTCCGAGTTCCAGGATCGCGTCGGCCGCCTTGCGCAGGCCGGACTCGTCCTCCACCTTGACCGAGGTGAGCTGCTCCACCTCCCACAGGTTCGGCGTGACGACGGTCGCGACCGGCAGCAGCCGGGTCTTCACCGTGTCGACCGCCTCGGGGGCCAGCAGCGGGTCGCCGTGCTTGGACACGCCCACGGGATCCACCACCACGGGCGCGCCCGCCCCGGCCAGCGCCTCGGCCACCGTCTCCACCAGCACCGGCGAGGCCAGCATGCCCGTCTTGATCGCCTGGGCGCCGATGTCGCCGAGCACCGAGTCGAGCTGGGCCCGTACGGCCTCGGCGGGCAGTTCCCAGTACCCCTGGACGCCCAGGGAGTTCTGCGCGGTGACGGCGGCGATCACGCTCATGCCGTGGACGCCGAGCGCGAGCATCGTCTTCAGGTCGGCCTGGATGCCCGCGCCGCCCCCGGAATCGGAGCCGGCGACGGTGAGGACGCGGGGAGGGGTCGAAACGGTCATGTCCCCATCCAACCACTCAGGCGAGGGCACACTTCCCGCCGGACAGCTCGCAGGTGGCGGGGGGCGCGGCCTCGCCGTACGCGTGGATCGTGACCTGGAGGCGGGCGCCCTCGGCGAGTTCGTCGATCGATTCGAGGACCAGCGTTCCGCCGTCCTGACGCCACTCCGCGCCGTCGACCTCCAGGATCTCGCCGCCGACGGGCAGGCTGAGCTCGAAGCCCGGCAGCGGCGCGGTGGAGGCGTTGGCGACCCGCAGTTCGGCGGTGTACCCGGCGAGCTGGTTGTTGACCACGTCGAACCCGACGTTCACCGCGGCGCCGCCCACGTTCATGCTCTGCGGCTGGACCGGCGTGGTCGGCTCCTGCACCGGCGGCGCCACCGTGGCGGAGCCGCCGTCGTCGCCTCCCTTGTCCATGTCCGGGCCGGTCCAGGGGGTCTCGCTCGACTCCGGCGACGGGTCCGGGTCGGACACCTCGGTCGCCTTCGGCTCGGGGGTGGGGTTGGCCGTCTGCTTCCTGGTGCGGGTGGGGGTGGGCTGAGGCGCGACGGTACGGCGTGGCGTACGCGCCGTGGTGGTGGGTTCCTGTTTGGTGGGCGACGGATCGGCCTCCACGGGCTCCTCGGCCGGTTCCTCCTCTTCCTCCACGAGCGGCCCGCTCACTCCGGGCGAGGGCTGGTTGGAGGACATCACCGCGCAGGCGCTGCCCTCGCACTTCTCGGGCGTGTCCCCCGCGCCGCTCACCAGGCGTACGCCGATGACGGTACCGCCCAGCACGACCGCGACGGCGGCGACGGCCAGCAGCGCCATGCGGCTCCTGCCGCCCGGGGCACGCTCGTCGGCCCACTCACCGTCGGGGGACGGCGGACGACGGCGGCCACGCCTCCTGCGCGACCCCTTGCCGTCGCCCTTGTCGTCCTCCGCCCAGCTCGCGTCGTCGTCGGACCATCCCGAGCCGAGGAATCCCGTCTCGGCCGGCCGGTCGTCGTCGTCCCACGAGGGCGACGCCATGGCCGTCGTGGGCCCGCCGGCGACCAGCCGGTCCGCGGGGCCCGGCGGTCCGCCCGGGGTGTCGAAGGCGGCGGTCGCGCCGTGGGCGTCCGGCGCGTCGAGCGGGGTGGGCGCGCCGAAGACGGCCGTGGAGCCGTAGGGATCCCGGGCGTCGTACGGCTTGGAGCCGCTGTCGGGGTCGGCCGCGCGGTGCGGCGGCAGCGGCGGGGCCGGGGCCCACTGGCCGGTCACCTCGATCTGGTCGGGCGGCAGGGGCCAGCCCGGCTGCGGCGGGTCGGCCGGGACGGGAGCCGCCGCCCAGGCCCCGGTCTGATGAGGGTCGCCCCCCGGCGGCGCCTGGGGCGCCGGGGCCCACGCGCCGGTCCTGTGCGGATCGGCGGACGGGTCCGCGGCCTGCCAGGGGCCGCTCTCGGGCGGGTTCTGAACCATGAAAGCCCCGGTGGTCACCGGGTTCTGTGAAGCGGAGTCAAGCGGAAGGGACCACGTCGCGGCGGGGTCGGTGGCGGTACGGAAGTCCGCCTCCTGAGCGTCTTCGGACCTGCGACTCCCCCGTTTACGCGAGTTCTCTGATCCACCAGTGCCGTGGCGGCCCATGACTGCCCTTTCTGCCGGGTACATTGGCCGCCCATCTTCATAACATCTTTACTACGCGCTTGTCACAGCTTTCACCTGAGTATCTACCTTTATCGGGCAAGTGGGACATCTCACTGTCGGAAGTGATCCCAGCCCTTAAGCTCGATCACCCGCCCTCTGACCTGCACACCTTCGCCCTCCACGACCCGGCCCACGACCGTCCAGTGCGCCGGGAGCCGTACATCGGCGGGAAAGACCGCCGCGAGCGCGTGGTCCTCCCCGCCCGCGAGCACCCAGTCCAGCGGATCGGCCCCGAGCTCCTTCGCCGCCGCCACCACCGCCTCGCCCAGCGGAAACGCCGCGGGATCGAGCTCGATCCCCACCCCGCCGGCCTCCGCCAGATGCCCCAGGTCCTGCACCAGCCCATCGCTGACATCGAGCATCGCGCTCGCCCCGAGCTCCGCCGCCTCAGGCCCCTTGTCGTACGGCGGACGCGGCCTCCGATGGGCGTCCACCGCCTCCCCCTCCAGCCCGGCCTCCAGCAGGGCCAGCCCCGCCGCGGCATGCCCAAGCCGCCCGGTGACGGCCACGACCTGCCCGGGACGGGCCCCGGACCTGGTCACAGGGGCACGCCCGCCCAGGTCGCCCAGCGCGGTCACACCGAGCACCACCAGGTCACAGCGGGTGACATCCCCGCCGACCACACTGGCCCCCACCACCGCGCACTCATCACGCAACCCGTCGGCCAGCCCGTCCACCCACTCGGCGGGCAGATCCGCCGGGAGCCCCAGCCCGACCACCAGTGACGTGGGAACCGCGCCCATAGCGGCGATGTCAGAAAGATTCTGCGCCGCCGCCTTCCTGCCCACGTCGTACGCGCTGGACCAATTGCGGCGAAAGTGCCTACCCTCAAGCAAAAGGTCCGTTGACACTACGACGCGTCCATCGGGGGCGTTCACCACCGCGGCGTCGTCTCCAGGGCCGAGCAGCACGCTCGCCCCTTGCGGCAGACGTCCGGTTATACGCGCTACTACAACGAATTCGCCTAGATCTCCGACTGTGATGACACACCTCCAGTTGCCCACAGGGTACGGTGGCCGTTCGGCGTGATCCAATCGCCCAGGAGGACGTAATGGTGCAGGCCTACATCCTTATTCAGACCGAGGTCGGCAAGGCCGCCACGGTGGCCACCGAGATCTCCGCGATCCCCGGGGTCACCCAGGCGGAGGACGTGACCGGCCCCTACGACGTCATCGTGCGCGCCGAAGCCCGCAACGTGGATGAGCTGGGCAAGCTGGTCGTCGCCCAGATTCAGGGAGTGGAGGGGATCACGCGTACGCTTACGTGCCCCATCGTTCACATCTAGTAGGTCATTGAGCATGAAGTCGAGCGCTGCCGTCCTGTTGCTGGTTCTCGCCCTGGCGGGGTGCGGCGGTGCCGTACAGATCACGCCGCCGGAGCCCGAGGGCGCGGCGGCGGCGGCCTGTGAGAAGCTCGGCGGGCTGCTGCCGCGGACCCTCGACGGCGCCGCCAAGGGCGAGACGACGCCCGCCTCACCGTACGTCGCGGTGTGGGGTGAGGCGGAGATCGCGCTGCGCTGCGGTGTGCCGCGCCCACAGCGGATGGCCCCCACCGACCAGCTCTCGGAGATCAACGGGGTGGGCTGGTACGCCGATCCGACCACCCCCACCCTGTTCACCGCCATCACCGGCGTCGCCTACGTCGAGGTGACGATCGCGCGCAGCCACACCGCGCCCAGCGTGCTGGTGGACCTGGCCGCGCCGATCAACCAGGCCCTACCGCAGGCCGGGTGAGCGCCTGAGGGCGAGCTGCAGCAGCCGCTCGACCAGCTCGGCGTAGCTGAGCCCGGTCGCCGCCCAGAGCTGCGGCGCGACCGACAGCGAGGTGAAGCCGGGCATGGTATTGATCTCGTTGAGCAGGATCCGGCCGTCGGCGGTGTAGAAGAAGTCGACCCGCGACAGCCCCTCGCAGCCCAGCGCCTCGAACGCGCGCACGGCCATCGCCCTGATCTCCTCGGCCTTCTCGGCCGGCAGGTCGGCGGGCACCGACAGCGACATCTGGTCGGGGTAGTACTTGGCCTCGAAGTCGAAGAACTCCTGCCCGCCCTCGACCAGCACCTCGCCGGGCAGGGACGCGGCCGGGCGCTCGTCGCCGAGCGACTCCAGCACCGCGCACTCGATCTCCCGGCCCACGATCGCGGCCTCGACCAGCACCTTGGGGTCGTGCTCGCGGGCCAGCTCGACGGCCGCCTCCAGGGAGGCGCGATCGTGCGCCTTGGAGATGCCCCGGCTGGACCCGGCGCGGGCGGGCTTGACGAAGACCGGCCAGCCCAGCTCCTCGACCTCCTTGACCACCCGGTCCCTCTCCAGCCGCCAGTCGCGCTCGCGGACCACCACGTAGCGGCCGACCGGCAGCCCCTCGGCGGCCAAAACCGTCTTCATGTACGCCTTGTCCATACCGACCGCGCTGGCCAGCACGCCCGAGCCGACATAGCGGACCCCGGCCATCTCCAGCAGGCCCTGGATGGTGCCGTCCTCGGCGAACGGGCCGTGCATGACGGGGAAGACCACGTCGACGGAGCCCAGCTCGACGGGGATGGCGCCGGGCTCGTAGGCCACCAGCGTGCTCTCCCCGGACGGCAGCGCCAGGGCGGCGCCAGAGGTGTCCACCGTGGGCAGTTCCCCGCCCTCGATGGCGTAGCGCTGGTCACCGGCCGCGAGCACCCACCGCCCGTCCTGGGCGATCCCGATGGGGATCACCTCGTATCTGGTGGTGTCGATCGCTTCCAGAACGCTACCGGCTCCCATGAGGGAGACGGCGTGCTCCGAGTTGCGACCCCCGAAAACGACCGCGACGCGTGGCTTGCTCATGAGGTCCGAATCTACCGGCCAGTCACACAGACAGCGAGTCCAGCGCGCGAGTGACGTCGGCGATCAGGTCTTCGGCGTCCTCCAGGCCGAGCGAGAAGCGCACCGAATCGCCGAGGGGCACGGCCCTGGTACGCGGCCCGCCGGGCGCCGGGTTCGGCTCGGCCAGGCGCAGCCCCTTGACCAGCACGCCCGCGTCGCCCGCCGGGGTGACGGTCACGCAGGTGCCGAACCGGGTGCCCTCGGGGCCGGAGTCGAACAGTCGCCGGGCGAGCTGGTGCCCGGGGTGGCCGGGCAGTCCCGGGTAGCCGACGTGACGCACCTGGGGGTGCTTGGCGATCGCGGCGGCGAACACCATCGCCGTGGAGCACATCCGCCTGACCCGCAGCGGCAGCGTGCCGAGCCCCAGGCAGAGCCGGGCGGCCTCGGCGGGCGACAGCGAACCGCCCAGGTCGCCGCAGACCCGGCGCAGGCGGCCGATCAGGTCGGGCCGTCCGGTCACCACGCCGCCCGCGCAGTCGCCGCCGCCGAGCAGCGCCTCGGCGGCGTGCAGGACGAGGTCGGCGCCGTGTTCGAGCGGCCGGCAGACCACCGGGGTGGCCAGCGTGGAGTCGACCACGAGCAGTGCGCCGGCCTGGCGGGCGATCCGGTAGAGGCTGCGGATGTCGGCGACCGAGGTCGAGGGGTCGGCCAGCGTCTCGGCGTAGAGGATCTTGGTGGTGGGTTTGATCGCCTGCCGTACCCGGGTCAGGTCGGTGACGTCGACGAAGTCGGCGCTCACCCCGAACCGGGCCAGCACGTTGGCGAGCACGCCCGCGCCCGGCGCGGGGGCCACCACGTGCGTGCCGCCGCGCAGGAACGTCGTGGTCACCGCGGCGAAGGCGGCGCGGCCCGAGGCGAACGCCTGGCCCGCGACGTCCTCGGGGGCGGCGGCGCCTTCCAGGGAGGCCACCGCGGCGGCGAAGTCGTCGGCGCGGGCGGCAGCGACGGCCCTGGTGTTCTCGCCCGCCCGCCTCACACGCCGTACCGTTCGGGCTTCGGCGTCCGCGACATCAGCAGCATCCCCGCCTCCTGCGGGGACATTCCGTCGTGCACGACCGCCACCACGACCTCGGTGATCGGCATCTCCACGCCGTGCTTGGTGGCCAGCTCCAGCACCGACTCGCAGGACTTCACGCCCTCGGCGGTCTGCCGGGTGGCGGCGACGACCTCGGCCAGCGTCATGCCCTTGCCGAGGTTCTCGCCGAAGGTGCGGTTGCGCGACAGCGGCGAGATGCAGGTGGCCACCAGGTCGCCCATGCCGGCCAGACCGGCGAAGGTGTGCGGGTCGGCGCCCAGCGCCGCGCCCAGGCGGGAGATCTCGGCCAGCCCGCGGGTCATCAGCATCGCGCCCACGTTGTCGCCCATGCCCATGCCCGCCGCCACGCCCACGGCCAGCGCGATCACGTTCTTCACCGCGCCGCCCAGCTCCACGCCCACGACGTCGGGGTTGGTGTAGGGGCGGAACCACGGCGGCACGTGGCAGGCCTCCTGCAGCCGCTCCATCGTGCGCTCGTCGGAGCAGGCGACCACGGCCGCGGCGGGCTGTCCCCTGACGATCTCACCGACCAGGTTGGGCCCCGACACCACCGCCACCCGCTCCTGCGGCACCTCGGCCACCTCGCAGATGACCTCGCTCATCCGCTTGGTGGTGCCCAGCTCCACACCCTTCATCAGGCTCACCAGGACGGCGTCCGGCGGCAGGTGCGGCTTCCAGGCGATCAGGTTCCCGCGCAGCGTCTGCGACGGTACGGCGAGCACCACGAAGTCGGCGCCGCGCAGCGCCTCCACCGGATCGGTGGTCGCCCGCAGCGACTCGGGCAGCGCCACCCCGGGCAGGTAGTCGGGGTTCTCGTGCCTGCTGTCGATCGCCTCGACCACCTCGGCGCGGCGACCCCACAGGGTCGTCCGGGTCCCGGCTCGGGCGAGAATCATGGCGAACGTGGTGCCCCACGAGCCGGTGCCGAAAACGGCGGCCTTGGTCATTTCATCACCGTACGCCGAAGTCAGGAGTGAGCGGGATCAAAAGGGGTCTCCGGGGCCTTCTCCCCGCGCAGCTCGGCCAACTGCGCGGTGATCGCCGCCATGATGTCAGCCGTCGCGTCGCGCAGCACCTCCCCGGCGATCGGCAGGCCCTGGTACTTCGACAGGTCGACGGGCGGCCCCACCGACACCTTGAAGGTCTTGCGCGGGAACAGGCGCGGCCGCTTCTCCCCGTACGGCAGCAGCTCCTGCGAGCCCCAGTGGGCCACCGGGATCACCGTCGCCCCGCTCCGCAGGGCCAGCCGGGAGGCACCCGTCTTGCCGACCATCGGCCACAGCTCGGGGTCGCGGGTACAGGTGCCCTCCGGGTAGAACATGATCGCGCCCCCGTCGCGCAGCCGCCGCTCGGAGATCTCCAGCGACCTGGCCGCCTCGGTGCTGCCGCGCTCGACGGGAATGGCCAGCAGCGAGCGCACCGCGTGCCCGAGCAGCGGCACCCTGAACACCGCGGCCTTGGCCAGGATGATCGGCCACCTGCCGTTGTTGTAGAGGAAGTGCGAGATCAGCACGGGATCGGTCCACGACAGGTGGTTGGTCGCGATGATCACGCCGCCGGACCTGGGCAGCCGCTCGGCATGCCGCCAGTCCTTCCTGACCAGGAGCCAGGAGAGCGGCCTGACGATCACGACGGCGAAGGTCTCCCAGAAGCGCGACGGTCGACTCGGGCGGCTCATGACTCCTCCAGGACAAGCGGTACGCCCCAAGTCTCCCGGTTGGCCGCCGGAGATGTCGAGGCGGGATGCTTAAGCCTATGAACAACCGCTGGTCACTGGTCATCCCGGTGAAGACGCTGGTCGCGGCGAAGACGCGGCTGGCCGCCGCCGCCGGGCCGCTCCGTTCGCGGCTGGCCGTCGCGGTCGCCTGCGACACGGTCTCGGCCGCGCTGGCCTGCCCGCCGGTGGCCCGGGTGATCGTGGTGACCGCGGACCCGGCCGCGGCGGGCCCGCTGGCCGCGCTCGGCGCCGACGTGGTCCACGACCCTGACCGCGGCCTCAACACCGCCCTGCGGACCGGGGCCGCGCATGCCGTACGGCTGGCGCCCGGCGACGCGGTCGGCGCCCTGCAGGCCGACCTGCCCGCCCTGCGCCCCGCCGAACTGGCGATCGTGCTGGCCGCGGCCGCGGACTTCGACCAGGCGTTCCTGCCCGACGCCCTCGACGTCGGCACCACGTTCTACGGGGTACGGCCCGGCGTCCCCTTCACCCCGGGCTTCGGCGGCGAGTCACGGGCCAGGCACCTGGCCGCCGGCGCCAAGGAGCTCTGCCCGGACGGCGTCGAGTCGGTCAGGCGGGACGTGGACACCCCCGGCGACCTGCGCGCGGCGATCGCGCTCGGCCTGGGCCGGCACACTGCGGCCGTGGTCGCCGAGCTGGGATTCTCGCCCGCGGAGGGGTGATGCGCTTACGCTGGTCGGCGTGCAGGCCACGGTACGCAGCTTCGACCAGGCGACCCGCTCCGGGTCGGTGTTCCTCGACGACGGGAGCGTGCTGGAGTTCGGCGCCCCGGCCTTCGACGCGGGGCCGCTGCGGCTGCTGCGCACCGGCCAGCGGGTGAATCTCGTGGTGCGGGACGGCCGGATCTCCTACGTCACGTTGTCGACTTTCCCGATCCCGGAATGAGGAACGCCCGGACTCCCGACGGAATCCGGGCGTACGGCCTCGGCTGCTACTTCTTCTTGTGGAGCTTCTTGCCGCCGATGTTCACCAGTTCCTTGAAGTCGGATCCCGGGCGGAACTTGGGCGCCCAACTCTCGGCCACTTTGATCTCGGCACCGGTCGAGGGGTTCCTCGCCGAACGAGCCGGCTTGTGAACCATCTCGAACGCGCCGAAGCCCGTGATCGAGACCTTGTCGCCGCTCGCGACCGCCTTCTGCACCGCTTCGAGCACCGCGTTGACCGCCTCGGTGGCCGTCTTCTTGTCGCCCACCCGGTCGGCGATGGCGTCGACGAGTTCCCGCTTGTTCATCTAGCTCCCCCTGTTATGGCTCGGGGTTCCAGCTCACGAGTTCTTCCGTAGAAACCCCTTACGCGCTCGAAATTAAGCGGGATCGCAGGCTCAATCAATCACCGAGCGTGTTTTGGTGACCGCGCGGCGTGTCGGAATCGGCGTCCAGTCCGGCAAGAAACGCTTCCAGGCGGGCTGAGGCGCGGTCGGGATCGCGCTTGGCGAGGTCGCATATCGCCAGATATCTACGGGCCAGCCGCTCCTTCTCCGGAGCGGCCACGGGCAGCGCGCGAACACGGCGGTGCGCTTCGCGCAACCGCCGTGCCAGCGTGTCTTCTTCGTCTTCTAGACGGTCGTCGGCAGCCATGGCTGCCGACCATTCTCGTACGTGGCGATGTCGTCGGCGTGACGCAGGGTCAGACCGATGTCGTCGAGGCCCTCCAGCAGCCGCCAGCGGGTGTAGTCGTCGATCTCGAAGCCGACGGCCTCCGCCGCCCACCTGACCTCGCGCCCGACCAGGTCGACGGTCACCTGGAGGGTGGGGTCGGCCTCGACGGCGGCCTGCAGCGCCTCGACCTTCTCACCCGGCAGGATGACCGGCAGCAGGCCCATCTTGGTGGAGTTGTTGCGGAAGATGTCGCCGAACCTGGCGGCGATCACGGCGCGGAAGCCGTACTGCTGCAGCGCCCAGACGGCGTGCTCGCGGGAGGAGCCGGTGCCGAAGTCGGGGCCCGAGACCAGCACCGAGGCGCCCGCGTAGGCCGGGTCGTTCAGCACGAAGGACGGGTCCTCGCGCCAGGCGGCGAACAGGCCGCGCTCGAAGCCGGTGCGGCTGACCTGCTTGAGCCAGACGGCCGGGATGATCTGGTCGGTGTCGACGTTGCTGCGGCGCAGCGGCACCGCCGTACCGGTGTGGGTGGTGAAGGCGTCCATCTCAGGTTCTCCTAGGCCAGGTCGGCGGGGGCGGTCAGGCGGCCGGTGACCGCGGTCGCGGCGGCGACCTGCGGCGAGACAAGGTGGGTGCGGCCACCCTTGCCCTGGCGGCCCTCGAAGTTGCGGTTGGAGGTCGAGGCGCTGCGCTCGCCGGGGGCGAGAGTGTCCGGGTTCATGCCCAGGCACATCGAGCAGCCCGCCTCGCGCCACTCGGCGCCCGCGGCCTTGAACACCTCGTGCAGGCCCTCCTGCTCGGCCTGCAGCTTGACCAGCATCGAGCCCGGCACGATCAGCGTGCGGGTCTTCACCTGGCGCCCGCGCAGGATGCCGGCGGCGGCGCGCAGGTCCTCCAGGCGGCCGTTGGTGCACGAGCCGACGAAGACCGTGTCGACCTCGATCTCGCGCAGCGGCGTGCCCGCGCTCAGCCCCATGTACTCCAGCGCCCGCTCAGCGGCCGACCGCTCAACCGGATCGGCGAACTGCCCGGGATCCGGTACGGCGGCGCCCAGCGGCAGCCCCTGCCCCGGGTTGGTGCCCCAGGTGACGAACGGCGTCAGCGTCGTGGCGTCGATCTCCACGACCTTGTCGAACACGGCGTCGTCGTCGGTGCGCAGCGACCTCCAGTGCTCGACCGCCCGGTCCCAGTCCTCGCCCTGCGGCGCGTGCGGGCGGCCCTTGAGGTAGTCGAACGTGGTCTCGTCGGGCGCGATCATGCCCGCCCTGGCGCCGGCCTCGATGGACATGTTGCAGACCGTCATGCGGCCTTCCATGGACAGCCCGCGCACCGCCTCGCCGCGGTACTCCACGATGTAGCCCTGGCCGCCGCCGGTGCCGATCTGGGCGATGATGGCCAGGATGAGGTCCTTGGCGGTGACGCCGACGGGCAGCTCGCCGGAGACCTCGATGGCCATGGTCTTGGGCCGGTAGGCGGGCAGCGTCTGAGTGGCCAGCACGTGCTCCACCTCGGAGGTGCCGATGCCGAACGCGATGCCGCCGAAGGCGCCGTGCGTGGAGGTGTGAGAATCCCCACACACGATCGTCATGCCCGGCTGGGTCAGGCCGAACTGCGGGCCGATGATGTGCACCACGCCCTGCCCGGCGTCGCCCATCGGGTGCAGCCTGAGGCCGAACTCGGCGGCGTTCTTGCGCAGCGTCTCGACCTGGGCCTTGGAGACCGGGTCGGAGATCGGGCCGCGCACGGTCGGCACGTTGTGGTCCTCGGTGGCGATGGTGAGGTCGGGCCGCCGCACGGTCCTGCCGGCGAGACGGAGACCGTCGAACGCCTGCGGGCTGGTCACCTCGTGGATGAGGTGCAGGTCGATGTAGAGCAGGTCGGGTTCACCGTCGGCACGTCGCACGACGTGCTGCTCCCAGACCTTCTCGGCCAGTGTGCGGCCCATGCTGTCGCCTCCTTGCGATCTCACTGAGCACCCGACTTGCCTTCTCATATGTTGGGACGGCAGTATCGGGTTATGGACAACTCTAGCGGAGTCGGCGTACTCGACAAGGCCGTTCTCGTGCTCAACGCCCTCGAAGCCGGCCCTGCCTCCCTCGCTCAGCTCGTTCAGGCCACCGGATTGGCCAGGCCGACCGCCCACCGCCTGGCCGTCGCACTGGAGCACCACCGCATCGTCTCCCGCGACACGCAGGGTCGTTTCGTCCTCGGTCCGCGGCTCTCCGAGTTGTCCACGGCCGCCGGCGAGGACCGTCTGCTCGCCGTCGCCTCGCCGGTGTTGATCCAGCTCAGGGATGTCACCGGGGAGAGCGCCCAGCTCTACCGCCGCCAGGGTGACGAGCGCGTGTGCGTGGCCGCCGCCGAGCGGTCCAGCGGGTTGCGCGACACCGTGCCCGTGGGCTCGGCGCTGCCGATGACGGCCGGATCGGCCGCGCAGATCCTGCTCGCGTGGGAGGAGCCCGACCGGCTGCACCGGGGGCTGCGCGGCGCCAAGTTCACCGCCGCGACCCTGGCCAGCGTACGCCGCCGGGGCTGGGCGCACAGCGTGGGCGAGCGGGAGCAGGGCGTGGCCAGCGTCTCGGCGGCCATCAGGGGCAACGGCGGCAAGGTCATCGCCTCCGTCTCGGTGTCGGGGCCGATCGAGCGGCTGACCAGGACGCCGGGCCGGATGCACGCCGTACCGGTGATGGCCGCGGCCGAGCGGATCACCGAGGCGATGCGCCGGGCAAGCTGAGCCGATCCGGATTTTTCGTGATCAGTGCTCCAGGTATTTCGGGAGCCGAGCGCAGCCGGGGCGCACTAGCCTGAGTGGGTGACCGATCGCATCGAGGTAGCCGCCGCTGAGCTGCGTCCCCTGCTCCAAGAGTTCATCGTGTGGGCGCAGCAGCACGCGCCCGGCAGCGACCCCGACCTTGTGGGCCCCGCCGCGCTGTGGCACCGGCTGTCCGCCTCCGACGACGTCGCCCTGTGGCACGTCGCGGACCTGCGGATGGTGCTGCTCGATCGGATGCCCAAGGTCGTGGAGGACCCCGACAAGGCCGCCGACGGGATGGTCGAGGCGCTCCGGACGTATCTCGTGTTCCTGTCGGAGACCGGCAGGCTCGACTCCCGTTCCGACTCTCTCGAAGAGCTGGGCGAGGAGCTCGACGCGCTGGAAGACGACTTCGTCGAGGCGATGGAGGAGCTCCTCGACGAGGAGGACGACAACTACGACGACGACCAGGACGACGAGGGCGACCTGGGCGACTTCGAGCCGTTCGCCGACGCGCTGGAGTCCCTGCCGACCATCAGGCTGCGCCCGGACGCCGAGCTGGCCGAGGCCGCCCGCGCGGTCCCGCTGATCGCCAAGGCCCGCGACCTGGCCCTCTGGGTCGGGCCGCTGCGCCGGGTGGGCGAGGTGACGCTGCTGTCGGACCAGGAGGTCGAGCAGGCGCTCGGCGTCGTCGGCCTGCCCACGCCGCGCACCTCGGGCTCGCTGGCCGAGGCCGTGCCCCAGTTGTGGAACATCTGGAACCTCGCGGTCGACCTGGAGTTCCTCCAGCCCGTGGACAGCGACTCGGTCAGCGTCGACGACGACACCGCCGCGTGGCCGTTCGACGACGACGAGGACGTGCTCGACGCCTGGATGCTCGGCCTGCACTCGGTCGACTACGGCGACCCCGAGCTGGACGACGACGATCTCACCATGGTGCTGGGCGGGCTCAGCCGGGCGCTGCTCATCCGGCTGCTGCTGGCCGGGGGCTCGCGTCCGCTGGCCGGGCTCAGGGAGGAGCTGGCCGAGGCCGCCGCCGACCTGGACGAGCCGGGCGCGGACGCCTGGGCCGCCGCCCAGGAGCACTACGGCGACCCGCTGGCGCCCGTCCTGGACTGGCTGGTGGGTTACGGCATGGTGACCGTCTCCGCCGATGTGGCGCTGACGCCGCTCGGCACCGAGGGCCTGGTCCACCTGATCGACGAGACCGACATCGAGCTCGACGCCAGGCCGGCCATCGACGCGATGACCGCGCTGGAGCTGCTGACCTTCAGCGCCGAGCTGCCGGAGGAGGAGGCGGACGCGGAGTTCGCCGCCTGGATGGAGCTGCGCGACCCGGCCAAGGCCGCCGAGGAGCTGCTGGCGGCGGCGGGCGAGGACGACACCGACGCGCTGATCAGGGTGCAGGCGGCCAGCGTGGTCGGCACGCTCGGCGACGAGGCGATCCCGGCCTGGCAGGCGGCCCTGAAGGAGCCGTCGCTGCGGCCGTACGCGGCGACCCACCTGACGCAGCTGGAGGTGCCGGACGCGCCGGAGCCGACGCAGGACGACACGCACTGGCTGATCCTCGACATGTGGACGATCTCGGCCGGGCTGGGGCGGGCGGAGTTCGTGAGCAGCCTGCGGGACATCGGGCCCGATCTGCTCAACAACCTGCTCGACGTGATCTGGAAGATCCCGCACGCGCACGTGGAGGAGCTGCTCGACCTGATCGCGCAGGTCCACCCGGACAAGCTGGTCGTGAAGGCGGCCAAACGCGCCCTGTTCAAGGCCCGCTCCACCGCCTGACACGTCATCCAGGGGCCCCTTCGGGGGCCCTTTTCGCGTGGGGGTGAGAAACGACGAAACCCGGATGCCGATCGGCATCCGGGTTTCGGTAGGTGTAGTCCCGACCGGATTCGAACCGGCGCTACCGCCTTGAGAGGGCGGCGTCCTGGGCCACTAGACGACGGGACCTTCGTGTGCTTGGTGACAGTGGTAGTCCCGACCGGATTCGAACCGGCGCTACCGCCTTGAGAGGGCGGCGTCCTGGGCCACTAGACGACGGGACCCTGTCACAAGCGCTTGTCGCCGGGCCTCCCCGGCAACGCGGTAACTCTACCGCACCTCAAGGAGCACAACCAAACCATCGCCAGGGCGGCAGATCAGGGCACGCCAAGTGGGTGATGATCTCGGGAAGAGGACACCGGCCCGTAAACGACAAAAACGGATGCCTCCGAGAAGGACATCCGTCATTTGCTGGGGTACCAGGACTCGAACCTAGACTAACTGAACCAGAATCAGTCGTGCTGCCAATTACACCATACCCCACCGCAGGCGGGCCCTTGTGAGGCTCGCTTGGCGACCTCCGAAAGAATAGCCCAGCTTGAGGCCAAGACCAAAACGATTGCGGAACCGCCTCGCCGACCGCACTCCGCGGGCCCCTCTTCGTGCCAAGCTGAACGGGACAAACCACCATGTGAGGAGCCGGAGCGTTGGCCGAGAATCCGTTCTTCGAAACCAGCAGCCTGCCGTACCAGCTGCCGCCCTTCGAGGAGATCCGCGAGGAGCACTACCTGCCCGCGTTCGAGCGGGGGATGGCCGACCAGCTCGCCGAGGTCGACGCGATCGCCACGGACGGCGCGCCGCCCACGTTCGACAACACGGTCGCCGCCCTGGAGCGCTCCGGCCGGATCCTGGGCCGGACGGCGACGGTCTTCTTCAGCATCGCCTCGTCCGACTCGACCGACGGCATCATGGCGATCGAGACCGAGATCTCGCCGAGGCTGACCCAGCACAGCGACGAGATCCACCTCAACCGCGACCTGTGGGCCCGCATCAAGCAGGTGAGCACGGAGGACGCCGAGGAGGCGTGGCTGCTGGAGAAGTACCGCGAGGACTTCGTCAGGGCCGGCGCCGACCTGTCGGAGCAGGAGCAGGCGCGGCTGCGCGAGCTCAACGAGAGCGTGTCGAAGCTGTCCACCGAGTTCGCGCAGAACCTGCTGAAGGCCTCCACCGAGTCGGCCTTGGTCGTCGAGGACGCCGCCGAGCTCGACGGCTTCGACGAGGCGAAGATCAAGTCGATCGAGAAGGACGGCAAGTACGTCCTGCCGCTGCTCAACTTCACCAACCAGCCGGGCCTGGCCCAGCTCACCGACCGCGAGACGCGCAGGAGGCTCTACGCGCTGAGCGTAGAGCGGGCGCCGCAGAACTTCGCGCTGGCCGTCGAGATCGCGACGCTGCGGGCCGAGCGCGCCGCGCTGCTCGGCTTCCCCAGCCACGCCGCCTACAGCGTCACCGACCAGACGGCCAAGACCACCGAGGCGGTCGAGGCGATGCTCGGCCAGCTCGTCGGCCCGGCCGTGCGCAACGCGCGCAAGGAGGCCGAGGCCCTCGCCGAGCAGGCCGGCTTCCCGATCGAGCCGTGGGACTGGTCGTTCTACAGCGAGAAGGTGCGCCAGGCGCGCTACGACTTCGACGCCGACGCCATGCGCCCGTACTTCGAGCTGGACCGGGTCTTCAGGGACGGCGTCTTCCACGCCGCCGGCAAGCTGTACGGCCTGACCTTCACCGATCGCCCCGACCTCAAGGGCTACCACCCGGACGTGCGGGTCTTCGAGGTGTTCAACGAGGACGGCTCGGCCCTCGGCCTGTTCCTGCTCGACCCCTACGCCCGCTCGACCAAGCGCGGCGGCGCGTGGATGAACAACCTGGTCGACCAGTCCCACCTGTTCGGCGAGAAGCCGGTGGTGATGAACAACCTGAACATCACCAAGCCCGCCTCCGGGCCGACGCTGCTGACCTACGACGAGGTCAACACCGCCTTCCACGAGTTCGGGCACGCGCTGCACGGCCTGTTCTCCGAGGTGCGCTACCCGAGGGTGTCGGGCACCAACGTGCCGCGCGACTTCGTGGAGTACCCCTCACAGGTCAACGAGATGTGGACGACCTGGCCCGAGATCCTGGCCAACTACGCCAGGCACCACGAGAGCGGCGAGCCGATGCCGGCCGAGCTGGTGGAGAAGATGAAGGCGGCGGAGAAGTTCAACCAGGGCTTCGCGACCGTGGAGTACCTCTCCGCGACGCTGCTCGACTGGGCCTGGCACAAGCTGGGCGCGGGCGAGGCCGTCGAGGACGCCGAGGCGTTCGAGGCGGCGGCCCTGGAAGCCGCCCAGATCGCCCTCCCGCTGGTCCGCCCTCGCTACCGGACCAACTACTTCGCGCACATCTTCTCCAGCGGCTACAGCGCCGGCTACTACTCCTACATCTGGAGCGAGGTGCTCGACGCGGAGAGCGTGGAGTGGTTCAAGGAGAACGGCGGGCTCAAGCGGGAGAACGGCGACCACTTCCGCGCCGAACTGCTGTCCAGGGGCGGCAGCCTCGACCCGCTGACCGCCTTCCGCAACTTCCGCGGCCGCGACCCGCGCATCCAGCCGCTACTGGAGCGACGCGGCCTGGTGTAGACAGGTCTCGTACGGCTTGCGCCCGGGCCGAACCCAGGCGCAAGCCGTACCACCTCAGCCCTGGCCCTGGAGTCTGGCCAGGGCGGCGCGCAGGCGCTCCTGGGAGCGCTCGCGGCCCAGGACCTCGATCGACTCGAACAGGGGCAGGCCGACCGTCCGGCCGGTGATCGCGACCCGCACGGGGGCCTGGGCCTTGCCGAGCTTGAGGCCGTGCTCGGCGCCGACCTCCTCCAGGGCGATCTTCAGCGACTCGGGGTCCCAGCTCACCGTCTCCAGGCGGGCCAGGTAGCCGCCGAGGATCTGCACCGGGGAGTTCTTCATCGCCTTGTCCCAGGAGGCCTGGTCGAAGACCGGCTCCTCCAGGAACAGGAAGTCGACGTTGGGCACGATCTCCGACAGCACGGTCAGCCGGGTCTGCGCCAGCCCGGCGACCTTGCCGAAGGTCTCGCGGTCCCAGTCCGGGTCGAGGTACTCGGCGCAGCGCAGCTCGAAGATCTCGGGCGGCAGGGCGCGGATGTACTCGCCGTTGAAGGCGCGCAGCTTCTTCTCGTCGAAGAAGGCGCTGGAGGAGTTGACGTCCTCCAGGCGGAACAGCGGCATCATCTCCGACCACGGCATGATCTCGCGGTCGTCGCCGGGGCCCCAGCCGAGCAGCATCAGGTAGTTGACCATCGCCTCGGCCAGGTAGCCCTCGGCGCGGTAGTCCTCCAGGGCGACCTTGTCGCGGCGCTTGGACAGCTTCTTGCGCTGCTCGTTGACGATGACCGGCAGGTGTGCCCAGACCGGCGGTGTGGCCCCCAGGGCGGGCCACAGGAGCTGCTGGCGCTGGGCGTTGCCCAGGTGCTCCTCGCCGCGCACGACGTGGGTGATGTTCTGCGTGATGTCGTCGACGGCGTTGGCCAGCACGTAGAGCGGGGAGCCGTCGGTGCGCGCGATGACGAAGTCCTCCTGCGCGTCGTTCGGGAACTCCACCCGGCCGCGGATCACGTCCTCGACGACCGTGACGCCCTCGTCGGGGGTGCGGAAGCGGACCGCGCCCTCGGTGAGCCCGCGCTCGCGGCAGAAGCCGTCGTAGCCCTTGTGCTCGGAGCCGGTGCGCGCGACCAGCGTCTCGCGGGTGCAGTCGCAGTGGTAGGCCTTGCCGTCGGCGAGCAGCTTGGCGACCGCCTCGCGGTGCTGCGGCTCGTAGGCCGACTGGAAGTAGGGGCCCTCGAAGGCGGGGTGGCCGCCGTTGACGCCGATCCAGTCGAGCGCCGAGATGATGCCCTCGGTCCACTCGGGGCGGTTGCGCGTCGCGTCGGTGTCCTCGACGCGCAGCACGAAGCGTCCGCCCGTCTGCTCGGCCAGCGCCCAGTTGAACAGCGCCGTACGAGCGCCGCCGACGTGGAACATGCCGGTCGGGGACGGGGCGAAACGCACCCGGATGTCAGTCACGAGAGACCACCTTGTTCGTCAGTGTGCCGATGCCTTCGATGCCGACGCTGACCTCGTCGCCGATCTCCAGCGGGCCGACGCCCGCGGGCGTGCCGGTCAGGATGATGTCGCCGGGGATCAGCGTCATGACCGCGCTGACGTAGGCCACCAGCGCGGGGATGTCGTGGATGAGCTGGGAGGTGCGCCCGCTCTGCCGGATCTCGCCGTTGACGCTCGTGGTGAGCGCCAGGTCGCTCGGGTCGAGCTCGGTCTGGATCCAGGGGCCGATCGGGCAGAAGCTGTCGAAGCCCTTGGCCCGGGTGAACTGCACGTCCCTCTTCTGCAGGTCGCGGGCGGTGACGTCGTTGGCGCAGGTGTAGCCGAAGACGACGTCCTTGACCCGGTCGACCGGCACCTCGCGGCAGAGCCTGCCGATCACCACGGCCAGCTCGCCTTCGAAGTCGACGCGTTGCGACAGCGTCGTCGGGTAGGCGATCGCCTCGCCGGGGCCGATGACGGAGGTGGACGGCTTCATGAAGATGAGCGGCTCCTCCGGCACCTCGTTGCCCAGCTCCCTGGCGTGCTCGGCGTAGTTGCGGCCGATGGCGACGACCTTGCTCGGCAGCATCGGGGCGACCAGGCGCACCTCGGCCAGCGGGAACCGCTCGCCGGTGAACTGGATCGGCCCGAAGGGGTGCCCGGCGACCGCGGACACGAATTCCTCGCCCGGACCCCCTTCGACCACGCCGAACGTGACACCGCCACCTCTGGAGAACCTCGCTATGCGCACCCCACCAGGCTAGTGCCGCCGACCTGGTGCCTGACCGGGTTATCGGCTCGCCATGAACGCCCAAAAGCCACTTTAGATCTGATTGCAGGACAAATATCCGGCTAAAGGACAAGTAGTCGATATCGACCGTTATCGGGGGGTGACTCATCGTGGCAGACACGATGGCCAAGGAGAACAGCACGCCCGCGGGCGTGCCCCGGGCGCGCACGCAGGGGACGCAGAGCTCCCTGGTGACCGACAAGGGCACGACCAGCATCGGCGAGGGCGTGGTGGCCAAGATCGCCGGCCTCGCCGCGCGCGAGGTGACGGGCGTCTTCGACATGGGCGCGGGCACCGCGCGGGCCTTCGGCGCGGTACGCGGCATGGTCGGCGCCGACCGGAGCGTCACCCAGGGGGTGTCGGTGGAGGTCGGCGAACGCCAGGCCGCCGTGGACCTCGACCTGGTCGTGGAGTACGGCTCGGCGATCCCCGACGTGGCCGCCGCGGTCCGCCGGAACGTGATCGCCGCCATCGAGCGAATGGCCGGGCTGGAGGTCACCGAGGTCAACGTCAGGATCGACGACGTCCACCTGCCTGAGGCGCCGAAGCCGGCCACGGACGTCTCACAGACGGAGCAGGAACCCAGGGTTCAATGACCGACCTCGCCACGGAACCGGCGCAGGTCATCGCCGCGCGGGTACTGGCCTGCGCCGGAGTCGCCGGACTGTCCAAGGGCCCCTTCGGGACGGTGGCGACCCACCTTCCGGGCGAGCGGCTCGAAGGGGTGGCCGTGTACGACGACGTCGTGGAGATCGCGATCGTCGCCCGCGCAGGCCACCCGCTGCCCGCCCTCGCCGACCGGGTGCGCGCGGCCGTCGCCTCCCTCGTGGGGGGTCGCCTGATCAACGTCAGCATCGACGATCTGGAGTAGTCATGAACAACATTCCGGTATTGCCGCTGGTGGGCATGGCGACGGGGATCATCCTCGGCCTGGCCGGAGCGTTCGGCGGGCTCGGCGCGTTCCTGCTGGTTCTGGTGCTGGGCGCGATCGGGCTCCTGGTCGGCCGGATCGTCGAAATGGGCGAGGTCGACCTGTCCCACCTCATGGCGAGGCGGAGGTGACCATCGTCACGGTTCCCGCCCAGCGGGTGCCCGCCGAGCGGCGGGGCCGTACCGAGATTCCCGAGCGGGTCCTCACGCGCATCGCGACGCAGGCCGCCGGCGAGGTTCCGCACGTGCACGACGTGCGCGAGCGCGGCGGCCTGCTGCGCGCGCGCCCGTCGGACACGCGGGTGCACGACGAGCTCGCGGTGATCAAGCTGGACGTCGCGATCGACTACCCGGCCCCGCTTCGCGACGTGGTCTGGCAGATCAGGCGGCACGTGGCGCGCCGCGTACACGAGTTGACCGGCATGGACGTGGCGCAGGTGAACGTCACCGTGACGAGCCTGCGGACCGCGGGTTCCAAGGAGTGATCATGACTGCGCCTACCGAACATCACCCGCGCCTGGACCTGGGGGCTGTACCACAGCAGGCCGGCCCACCGGCTCGCGCGCCCGCCACCGCCGGGGCCGTGCGCGCCCCCGCCAGCCCGGCCGCCGACCGGGCGGCGAGAAGGGCGTTCAGGCCACGCCGGACGATCCCCGCGACGATCGCCGCGATCGTGCTCACGCTGCTGGGCGCGTACGTGGCCGCCGAGGTCATCTCGGCGCTGGTGGGCCGCCCGCTGCGGCTGCTCCCGTACGACAGGGTGCTCCTGTGGGGCGCCACGACCCCGTGGCAGAGTCCGCAGGTGCTGATCGGCTCGGCGCTGGTGGCGCTGCTCGGGCTCGTGCTGCTGCTGTGCGGCCTGCTGCCCGGCAAACCCCGCCTGCTGCCCGTGCACACCGGCGACGAGCGGCTGATCGTCGGCCTGCGGCCGAAGAGCGTGACCACCTCGCTGACGCACGCCGCCGAGGCGGTCCCGCACGTGCGCTCGGCCCGCGCGCGGCTGCGCCGCCGCGAGGTGGCCGTCGCAGCGGAGATCACCGGCCGCGACAAGGAGGGCGTCGCCGAGGCGGTACGGCAGGCCGTGACGACCAAGCTGGCCTCCCTGGCCCTGGTCGACCCGCTCCGGGTCACAGTGCACTCGACGACCGTCCACCACGCGGAGCGGCCGGAGAGGGAGGAACGATGAACCGGACCACGGCCCGCGGCAACCGGCTCGGCCTCATCCTCACCGGCCTGCTGCTCCTGGTGCTCGGCGGGCTGGCGCTGGCCCGCGGCCTGCGCGCGTTCCCGCAGAACTGGGCTCAGGCCGGGGAGCCGCTGGTCAACGGGCCGGTCCTGATGTTCTTCCTGGTGAACAGCCCGTGGATCTGGTGGGCGATCGCGGCCGTCGCGCTGATCCTCGCCCTGCTGGGACTGCGCTGGCTCGCGGTCCAGGGCAGAGGCGACTCGCTGGGCACGCTCGACGTGGAGCGCGGCCCGGACGGGAACACCTCGGTCTCCTCCGGCGCCGTCACGCACGCGCTGAGCGAGGACCTGGCCGCCTCACCGATCATCGACGACGCGCGGGCGACCTTGGCGGGCACCCGGCAGCATCCGAAGGTACGGCTGCGCGTCGTGGCCGACGAGCGGGCGCCGATGCACGTCCTGCTCGGCGAGCTGGGCGGCTCGGCCATCCCGCGCATGCGCGACGCGCTCGGGATCGACGAACTGACCACGGTCGCCAAGATCGGCTTCACCCAGACCGCCTCCTCGAAGCGCCGGGTGAGCTGAGAAAACGACCGAGGGCCCGCACCTTACGGTGCGGGCCCTCGTCCTTACCTCTGGTTACAGAGGAACAACCTGCTCAGCCTGCGGGCCCTTCGGGCCGCGGGTGGTCTCGAACGAGACGCGCTGGTTCTCCTCGAGGCTGCGGTAGCCGTTGGTGGCGATGGCCGAGTAGTGCACGAAGACGTCGGCGCTACCGTCGTCCGGCGCGATGAACCCGAAGCCCTTTTCGGCGTTGAACCACTTAACGGTGCCTTCAGACAACTGCTTCTCCTTCTAGGGAGCCTCACCTGACGCCAGGGTGGCGACAGGGGCTGCGCTGCGGACCTTACCCTGCGTCCGCGGAATCTTTCCGGAGAAGCACAAAGCCCGCTGTCAAGAAACTTCCTGCGGGCGTTCACGCAAAGCAAAAACGTACGAGGAAACTGCGACTGCAACTGAGTCAGACTATCAACATGGCTGTGTGGGGTCAAACCGGCGGGTCCCATCCCGACCTGCGAGGACGGATCGTAGGCTGGCCTTGACGTCCTACCGAGGAGTGCCCGTGCCTTCCGTTGTGAAGATCAACGTTCTGACCGTGCCCGCGGAGATGCGGGAGGAGCTGGAGCGCCGTTTCTCCGGGCGCGCCGGCATGGTCGAGTCGTCCGACGGCTTCGAGTGGTTCGAGCTGCTGCGCCCGCTGGAGGGCACCGACCAGTACCTCGTCTACACCCGCTGGCGCAGCGAGGAGGACTTCCAGAGGTGGCAGTCCGGGCGCGCCTTCCAGGCCGGGCACGCGCAGGCCGCGGGCGGCCAGGGCCACGGGCACGGCCAAGGGCCGGCCGCCTCCGGCTCGGCCCTGTGGTCCTTCGAGGTCGTGCAGAGCGCGGGTCCCAAGCAGTAGCTCAGGCGTCGAGCGGGTTGGCGGCCACCCTGGCGCCGAACCCGGTGCGCACGAAGTCGCCCGCCAGGCTGCCGGGCTTGCGCGCGGCCTGGCTCTCGAAGCAGGCGACGAACTCCGCGGCCAGGTCGCCGCGCGGGTGGCGGGCCAGGACCTCGGCGCGCAGCTCCGCGGGGATCGCCTCGATGTTCCTGCCCGAGATGTCCAGGCCGGTGGAGAGCTCCAGCAGGTGCCCCTCAGAGTCCTCGGCGAGCGGCACCTCGTCCCACATGTGCTTGACGATCACCTCAGCCGCCCTCTCGCGACGCTCGACCGGCCAGCCCGCGCCCGCCCCGAAGACCCACGCCACATGCCCGCCCGCCTCCTCGAACGGCAGGCCGTGGTTGTCGAAGGCGTCCGTCAGCCCCAGGTCGTGCAGCATCGACGACACGTAGAGCAGCTCGGCGTCGAAGGCGAGGTCGTTCAGGCCCGCGTACGCCGCCGCCCACAGGTAGGCCCGCACCGAGTGGTTCAGCAGGGCGGGCGAGCAGTAGGCGGTGGCCACCTCCAGCGCGGAGCGGCAGATCCGGCTGTCGGGGATGACGAGTTCGTCGAATCTCATGCGTCCAGGATGTCCGATCTGTGGCGCTAAACGTCAACTCGTTAACGATCTGGCGGACAGGCCTTCCCAGCTTGACCCGTTGATCAGAATTCGGTCAGCATGTTCCACCCCCCTCGGTTCTGCCCGGAAGGAATTCGGCGTGCGTCGCCTCGCTCTCCCCCTCGCGCTCCTGCTCGCCTGCGGAGGGCTGGCGTCCCCGGCGCAAGCCGTCACGGCGAAACGCACCTCCGAGTGCCAGGGAGACTGGCTGCCCGCCACGCCGACCTCCACCGAGGTGATGAACGGCGAGCTGTCCTTCGTGAACCTGGCGCCGGTCAAGGTGGGCAAGGACGTCGACTGGAGGACCAACCCGCACCGGAACCGGTCCTGGGCCATGGTCTTCCACTCGCTGCGCTGGATGGGCCGGCTGGTGGCCGACTACGAGACCGGCGGCGAGAAGCGCTACCTCGACCGGGCCACGGAGATCGCCCAGGACTGGGTGAAGGACAACCCGCGCGGCGGGCGCGGCACCAGCCCGTACGCCTGGGCCGAGCACCCCATCGCGCTGCGCGCCCCCGCCCTGGTGTGCCTCAGCAAGCACGTGGACGCCAAGTGGCTCAAGGACACCCTGGCCGAGCACGGCAAGGTGCTGGCCGACGACCGCCTGTACGAGTGGGGCCACAACCACGGCATCGACCAGGACATCGCCCTGCTCGGCGTCGGCTGCCGGCTCGGCCGCCAGGACTGGCAGGCGCACGCGACCAAGCGCCTGACCCGCACCGTCAAGATGGACGTCGACGCCCAGGGCGCCCTCCAGGAACAGGCCCCCCGCTACGCCGTCTACGTGCACGACCGGCTCGCGGTCGCCATGGAGAACATGAAGGCGTGCGGCCGGAAGGTTCCCAGCGACATCAGCGAGCGCTGGGAGTCGCTCAAGGGCTTCGTCGCGCACTCCACCCAGCCCAACGGCCGCATGGTCCCCATCGGCGACGGCGGCGCCGACCACGAACCCACCGGCTTCCCCGCCCCCGACCCCAAGGTCAAGATCTACAAGTCCGGCTACGTGTACGGCAGGACCGCCTGGAACAAGCCGGAGTCCGCCTTCTACTCCATCAGGTTCGGCCCCGGCACCAAGTTCCACGGCCACGAGGACCACCTGGGCGTCACCTACTACGCGCAGGGCCGCGACCTGCTCGTCGACACCGGCTTCCACTCCTACGAGTCCAGCTCCTACCGCTACTGGACCATGTCCCCCGAGGCGCACAACGTGCCCACGGTGGTCGGCGCCGCCTTCAGGAAGCGGACGGCCACCAAGCTGAGCAGGTCGTCGCTGGGCAAGGACCAGCAGCGCTACAAGCTCACCGACAAGGCCTACGGCGTGAGCCGGACCCGGTCGGTGCTGGTCAACCACGGGGACGACGTGATGGCGGTGCTGGACGGGACCGTCAAGGGGAAGAAGGTCAGGAACCTGTGGCGGTTCGACCCGTCGCTGAAGGTGCTGTCCAACGGCGGCGGGAAGGTCGTCGTGGGTGACGGCAAGTACCGGGCCAGCCTCGTGCAGCTCGCCATGCCCGCCTGCGAGCCGGTGTCCGGGCAGAAGATCGTGCGCGGGCAGAGCAAGCCGTACCAGGGGTGGGTGTCGCCCTCCTACATGTCGAAGGAGGCCGCCTCCGTGGTGGTCTCGCCCGCCCGGTCCTCGCTGCTGACGGTCGTGGTGCCGGGGACCGACGCGCCCAAGGTGTCGTGCTCGGGCGGGAAGGTGACCGTCCAGACGTCGGGCGGGACGGTCACCTTCAAGGCCGCGATCTTCTAGTCGAGGTCACGGCCCGAGCGGAGCAGGCCGTAGGTGACGGCCTGCTCCAGCGCCTGCCAGGAGGCCTCGATGATGTTCTCGTCGACGCCGACCGTGGCCCAGTCGCCGGTGTCGTCACTGGAGGTGATGAGCACGCGGGTGATCGCGCCGGTGCCGTGCGTGCCCTCCAGGATGCGCACCTTGTAGTCGATCAGCTCCAGCTTGGCCAGCTCGGGGTAGAGCTTCTCCAGGGCCAGCCGTACCGCCCTGTCCAGGGCGTTGACCGGGCCGTTGCCCTCGCCGGTGGCGACGATGCGCTCGCCCTTGGCGTACAGCTTGACGGTGGCCTCGCTGACCAGTTCGCCGCCCTTGGTGCGCTCGACGATGACCCGCCACGACTCGACCTCGAAGTGGCGGCGGCGCTCGCCCGTCAGCGTGTCGCGGAGCAGCAGCTCGAAGGAGGCGTCGGCGGCCTCGAAGGTGTAGCCCTTCGACTCCATGTCCTTCACCCGGTCGACCAGCTCGCGTGAGGTGGCCGAGGTGAGGCTGTAGCCGAGTTCCTTGCCCTTCAGCTCAACCGAGGCCCTGCCGGCCATGTCGGAGACCAGCATGCGCATGTCGTTGCCCACGGCGGCCGGGTCGATGTGCTGGTAGAGGTTCGGGTCCACCTTGATGGCGCTGGCGTGCAGGCCGGCCTTGTGCGCGAAGGCGGAGGTGCCGACGTAGGGGGCGTGCGAGTTGGGGGTGACGTTGGTGACCTCGGTGATCGCGTGGGCGATGCGGGTCATGTCGGCGAGCGCCGCCGGCGGCACGAGGTCGAAGCCCCGCTTGAGCTGCAGGTTGGCGACGACGGTGAACAGGTTGGCGTTGCCGGAGCGCTCGCCGTACCCGTTGGCGCAGCCCTGGACGTGCGTGGCGCCCGCCTTGACCGCCGCCAGCGTGTTGGCGACGGCGCAGCCGGTGTCGTCGTGGCAGTGGATGCCCACCCTGACGCTGGTCTGCACGGCCGCGTGCACGACCTCGGCCAGTTCGTCGGGGAGCATGCCGCCGTTGGTGTCACACAGGGCCACGACGTCCGCGCCCGCCTCGGCGGCCGTGCGCAGCACCTCCAACGCGTAGGCTGGATTGGACTTGTAGCCGTCGAAGAAGTGCTCGGCGTCGAGGAAGACCCGCTGTCCCCCCGCACGAAGGTGAGAGACCGTATCGCGGATCATCGCGAGGTTCTCCTGGAGAGTCGTGCGGAGGGCCAGCTCCACGTGCCGGTCGTGACTCTTGGCGACAAGGGTCACGACCGGCGCGCCGGATTCGCGCAAGGCGGCTACCAAGGGGTCGTCGGCTGCCTTCACACCGGCTCGGCGGGTCGCGCCGAACGCGGCGAGTTGCGCGTGCTTCAGGTCCAGCTCTGTTCGAGCACGCCTGAAGAATTCTGTGTCCTTGGGGTTGGCGCCCGGCCAGCCCCCTTCGATGAAGCCGACGCCCAGGCCGTCCAGGTGGCGGGCGACGGCCAGCTTGTCGGCCACCGAGAGGCTGAGCCCCTCCTGCTGGGCGCCGTCACGCAGGGTCGTGTCGTACACATGGAAGCGGTCATCGGCCATTCGTGGGTCTCCTTCGCGGGTTTTCGGTGAGATCGCCGCGCGGCATTGTTTCGGGGAAACAAAAAGACCCCTCACGGACGTGAGAGGTCTGCGCGCTGGCGGTGTCCTTTGTCAGCCAGCGCGCCTGCCGATAATGAGCAGACCGTAGAACATGGTGTTAGTGAGTGTGCCACACCGCTTCACCATTTGGCACATTGATCTCACCATGCGGGACGCTAGACCGAGACGCCGCTGGTCAGAGCGTTCTCCAGGGCCTTCGGGTCGAACGCCTCGCCCTGCAGCATCCGGCCGTCGAGCAGCAGCGTGGGGGTGCCCTGCAGCCGTACCTTCGCCGTCTGCGCCAGGTGCGCGTTCGCGTGCCGCTGCGTGCTCACGCACGTCTCGAACTCGGCCCCGCGTACGCCCGCGCGACCACCGGCCGCCACCAGGTCCTCGGTCGTGAAGCCGGAGGCGCTGCCGTGCGGCGCGGGCTGGATCGCGTACACCTCGGCCCGGAAGGCCAGCCACCGGTCGGAGGGCACGCAGCGGGCCGCGGCGGCGGCGCGGATCGAGTTGGACCGCATGGGCTCGTCGCCGAAGATGGTGACCGGGTGGAAGACCACCTTGACCCTGCCCTCGGCCGCCAGGCGCTCCATGGCGCCGTCCAGGACGCGCTCCATCTCCTTGCAGACCGGGCAGTCGAAGTCCTCGTACACGTCCAGCACCGGCGCCTGCACGCCCGGCCTGGCCAGCACCATCGAGCCGTCCGGCATCCTGACCATCCGCGCCCCGGCTTCGGTGTCGCCGGTACGGGCGTTGCCCAGCACGAGAAGCAGGGCCATTACGGCGAGCGCGGCGCCTCCCATGAGGACGCGCCTGAGATTCGAGGTCACCGCGCGACCCTACCCGCTTCGGCAGAATGATCCGCATGAAGGCGACCTATCTGGACCCCGCCGTGGGCCAGTACATCCTCTCCCACACCACCATGGCCGACGCGCTGCTCGACGAGCTCGCCGCCGAGACCCGAGCGGCGACGGGCGACGTCGCGAACATGCAGATCTCACCCGACCAGGGCCGCTTCCTGACCATGGTCACCCAGCTCGTCGCGCCCGCGGTGGCGGTGGAGGTGGGGACGTTCACCGGATACTCCTCGCTGTGCATCGCGCGGGGGCTGTCCGGGGGGCGGCTGTACTGCTTCGACGTGAGCGAGGAGTGGACGTCGATGGCGCGCAGGTACTGGGAGCGGGCGGGGGTGGCCGGGCGGATCACGCTCACGCTCGGGCCGGCGGTCGAGACGCTGGACGCCCTCGACGAGCGGATCGACCTGGCGTTCATCGACGCGGACAAGGCGGGCTATCCGGCGTACTACGAGATGATCATGTCGCGGCTGCGGTCCGGGGGGTTGATCATGGTGGACAACACGCTGTGGTCCGGGCACGTCGCGGACCCCTCCTACGAGGACGACCAGACGAGGGCCATCAGGGAGTTCAACGACCTGGTGATGAACGATCCCCGGGTGACGACCGTACTCCTGCCGGTGGCAGACGGCCTGACGATGATTCGAAAGAACTAGCGAAACAACCTCCCCCGAATGGCTACCATAAGTGACGCGTCAAACACGTGACGCTCGCACGGCTGGAGGGGATGATGCATGCATGGCCAAGGTATTGGAGCGACCAGCAACGCAACAGAGATCACCAGAGGTCCCAGTGGAAGACACGTACCGCCGAGTCTGCGAGGCGCTCCCCGAGCTCCGCGTGGAGCTCATCTCCGGCCGGGTCGTGGTGAACGAGGTGCCCACAGGAGACCACAACAACGTCATCGCGCTGCTACTCATGCAGATCATGGGCGTGGTGAGCGAGCGCAACTGGCGCATCTGGACCAACATCAAGATGTTCCTGGGATCCCAGGCCGATCGCTATATCCCCGACTTGGTCATCGTGCCGCCGAAGCCTCGCATGTGGGGCGACGACGAGGTCTACGGCGACAGCACGCTGCTCGCTGTGGAAGTGGTGTCCAGGAGCAGTAGCACCGATGACCACATCGTCAAGCCGAAGAACTGCGCGCTGGCCGAAGTCCCGCTCTACCTTCTCATCGACCCCTTCCAGGACATCGCCATCCTGCTGAGCCATCCGACCGAGAAGGGCTACCTGCAGCAAACGCAGGTCCCCCTCGGTAAGCCGCTGGACCTGCCCGAGCCCTGGAAGATCACGATCGACACCGGAAAGCTGATCGACACCTGACCTGGCCGTTGACCACAATCCGCTCACGCATGTCTTCATGGAGACCGAGCGGCTGGTTCTGCGGCGATTCACCGACGACGATGTGGACAATCTGACCGCGCTCGACGCTGGCCCCGAGGTGAGGCACTACCTCACCGCGGGGCGGCCGACTTCCCAGGAGAAGGTGCGGGACGAGGTGCTGCCCAGGATCTGTGCGAAGGAGGAGGCCCGCGCAGGTGGTGAGTCTGGGCGGGCCTGGGGTTAAGAATGGCTGATGCGGATCAGCTCGGCGGTCCTAGCTGATCTTGTGGATCCAGCTCTGCGGGTCGGGGCGGGAGCCGAACTGGATGCCCATGAGTTCCTCGCGGACCTTGAGGGTCACCGGGCCGGGGGTGCCGTCGCCGATGGTCCAGGCGCGGTCGGCGCCCTTGACCGTGCCGACCGGCGTGACCACCGCGGCGGTGCCGCAGGCGAAGACCTCGGTCAGCTCGCCGGAGGCGCACCCCGCCTGCCACTCCTCGATCGAGATGCGGCCCTCCTCGGCCTTCAGGCCCAGGTCGGCGGCCATGCTGAGGATGGAGTCACGGGTGATGCCGGGCAGCAGCGTACCGGTCAGCGCGGGGGTGAACAGCTTGTCGCCGAAGACGAAGAACAGGTTCATCCCGCCCATCTCCTCGACGTACCTGTGCTCGTTGGAGTCGAGCCAGACCACCTGGTCGCAGCCCTGTTCCACGGCCTGGCGCTGGGCGACGAACGCCCCGGCGTAGTTGCCGCCGCACTTGGCGGCGCCGGTGCCGCCGGGGGCGGCGCGGGTGTACTCGGTGGACAGCCACACCGAGACCGGCTGGACGCCCCCGGAGAAGTAGGAGGCGGCCGGCGAGGCGATGACCATGAACTTGTACGACTTCGACGGGTAGTTCACGCCCAGCCCGACCTGGGTGGCGATGATGAACGGACGCAGGTAGAGGCTGTGGCCCTCGGTCGTGGGCACCCACTCGCGGTCGGTCTGCACGAGCAGTTCGAGGGCCTCGACGAAAGTCTCCTCGGGCAGCTCGGGCATGGCCATGCGCGCACAGGAGGCGTTGAAGCGGGCCGCGTTCGCGTACGGACGGAATGTCACGATCGAGCCGCTGCCCTGACGGTAGGCCTTGAGGCCTTCGAACAGCTCCTGCGCGTAGTGGAAGACCGAGGTCGCCGGGTCGAGGCTGAGCGGGCCGTACGGCATGAGCCGCGCGTCGTGCCAGCCGACCCCGTCGGTGTAGTCGATCGAGATCATGTGGTCGGTGAAGACCTGCCCGAACCCGGGGTTCGCCAGTACCTGCTCTCGCTCTGCCACGGAACGAGCATGGTCGGAGAGCTGCACGTCGAAGCTGAGCTTCTGAGCGGTGGTCATGACGGAGATCCTTCTCTTTTCGCGAGGCGTACCCTGAGTCCATTCTGCGTCGGACCGGGTAACGGGAACTTACTGCATCTATAGGACGATTGTTTGGTTGCCGGGCACGAAGAAACGCCTGGCAGCTCTCGCAGGCCGCCAGGCGCTGGTGGATCGGGCGGCTACGAGCGCGCCGGATCCGGAACGTGATGGGTGCGGACCCGGCCTAAAGGCGCCAGGGCCGTCGTGTGCGAGGCACGGCGGTCAGGCGCCGCCGGCTACTCGCGCGGTGATGTCGTCGCCGACCTCGTGGGTGGTGCGGCCGGCCCGTCCGGCCAGGCGCTCGACGATGTCGTCGGCCACCGCCTGCTCGACGCGGGCGGCCTCGGCCCGCAGCCCGAGGTGGTCGAGGAGCATGGCGACCGACAGGATGGTGGCGGTCGGGTCGGCCTTGCCCTGGCCCGCGATGTCGGGCGCGCTACCGTGCACCGGCTCGAACATGCTGGGCGCGGTGCGGTCGGGGTTGACGTTGCCGCTCGCGGCCAGGCCGATACCGCCGGCGATGGCCGCGCCGATGTCGGTGATGATGTCGCCGAACAGGTTGTCGGTGACGATCACGTCGAACCGCTCGGGCTGGTTGACGAAGAACATCGAGGCCGCGTCGATGTGGCAGTAGTCGGTCGTGACCTCGGGGAACTCCTCGGCCACGCGGTTGACGGTGCGCTGCCAGAGGTCACCGGCGAAGGTCAGCACGTTGGTCTTGTGGACGAGCGTGAGCTTCTTGCGCGGGCGCGACTGCGCCTTGGCGAAGGCGTAGCGGACCACGCGCTCCACGCCGTACGCGGTGTTCACCGAGTCCTGGGTGGCGACCTCGTGCGGGGTGCCGCGACGCAGCACACCGCCCGCGCCCGCGTACGGGCCCTCGGTGCCCTCGCGGACGACGATCATGTCGATGTCCTCGGGGCGGGTGTCGGCCAGCGGGGTCTCCACGCCGGGGAAGAGCTTGACCGGGCGCAGGTTGACGTAGTGGTCGAGCTCGAAACGGATGCGCAGCAGCAGGTCGCGCTCGAGGACGCCGGGCGGGACGCTCGGGTCGCCGACGGCGCCGAGCAGGATCGCGTCGTAGCCGCGCAGCTCCTGCAGCGTCTCGTCGGGCAGCGTCTCGCCGGTGCGGTGGTAGCGGGCCGCGCCGAGGTCGTAGTGCGTGCTCTCGACCTTCAGCCCGACCGCGTCGAGGACCTTCAGGCCCTCCGCGACGACCTCGGTGCCGATCCCGTCTCCCGGGATCACTGCCAGACGAATGTTGCGCTCCATGGCGGTACCCTACCGGCCCGTCTCGGCCACCGAACACACCATCTCACTTTCCGGACAGCGCGTTGTGGGTGATTTGCCACCTTTTGACCCTTTCGTTAGAGTCCGACAGGCCTAATCCGCGCAGCCTTCGCGCGGAGCCGGGGACCCACATTTCGGGAACTTTCCCTCGGGGCGAATCGGCTCCCCAGCCGTAGGGCGGCTTCCACGCCCGAGCCCGACAGCTCACCCGGCAGGCCGCCTTGGAAGGTAAGGGATCACCCTGTCTCGCATCGCCGCCACCGCCCTGCTCGGTGGCCTCCTGGGAACCGCGCTCGCCTCCCCCGCGAGCGCCACCGCGGAACCCCCCTCCGTCACCCTGAACGGACCGAAGGTCAAAGAGATCCAGGAAAGCAAGACCCCCACACCCGCCTGGAAGACCGCACTGAAATTCGCCATGGCCAAACGCGGCATCCCCTACGTGTACGGCGGAGCCGCGGACAGCGGCTACGACTGCTCGGGCCTGATGCTGCGGGCCTACGAACGGGCGGGCATCGACCTGCCGCGCACGGCCGCACAGCAGTACTCCGCCTTCGACCGGAAGATCGGCTGGGACGATCTCAAGCCCGGCGACCTGGTCTTCTTCAGCGGACTCGGGCATGTGGGGATGATCTCCAAGCCCGGGCACATGGTGCACGCCCCTCGTACCGGGGACGTGGTCAAGGAGGAGAAGCTGAGCGCCTGGCGCCGCCAGGCGTTCGTCGGCGCGGTCCGCCCCGACCCGAAGGGCGTCCAACTCTGGGCCGACCAACTCGAACGCCGAAAGGAGCCCGCTCCCGCCATGCTCCAGGCCACCCTCTAGGCACGACCCTCGGCATACTGGTTGATCCAGTCGATCACGAACGGCAGGCTGCCGAACGTGGACTCCCCCGTCCGCCCACGGTCTCCGCCGTGGCGATCGATTCCCCGCACGAGAGGGTGACGCCAGTGAGCCGAGTGATCGGCATCGACGTCGGTGGTACCAAGATCGCGGTCGGCCTGTCCGGCGGACCGGGTCCCGAGCCTGCGGCGAAGGTGCGGCTGCCGAGCGGCGAGGACGCGCTGGCCCGCGCCCTCGCCGCGGCCCGCCGCCTCGACGGCGCGCCCGCCGCCGTGGGCTTCTCCACCTGCGGCGTGATCAAGGACGGGCGGGTACGGCTCTCGCCCAACGTCCCCGGCTGGGACGGCCTCGAACTGCCCCGGCTGCTCCGCGAGGAGTACGGCGCGATCCCCGTGGCCATCGACAACGACGTGAACGCGGCGGCGGCGGCCGAACTCCGCTGGGGCGCGCTGCGCGGCGTCTCGCAGGGCGTCTACGTGAACCTGGGCACCGGTCTGGCGGCGGCGCTGGTGATCGGCGGCCAGGTGGTGCCGGGAGCGCACGGGGCGGCGGGCGAGATCGGTTACCTGGTGGACACGCCAGAGGAGCCCGCGTTCGCCGAGGGCCGGGCGCCGCTGGAGGAACGCCTCTCGGGCAGCGGCCTGGCCGCCCGCGGCTCCGCCCTCCTGCGCCGCGAGGTCACCACCGCCGACCTGTTCGCACAGGCATCGGCCGGGGAGCGACGCCCGGAGGGAGATCTCCCGGAAGGCGCGGTGCGGGAGATGATGGACGAGGCGGTGGGCGCGCTGGGCGTGTGCGTGGCGAACCTGTGCGTGGTGCTCGACCCTGAGCGGGTGGTGATCGGCGGTGGCATGATGCGCGCGGCCGACTACCTCCTGCCGCGCGTGACGGCCGTGGTGCGCCGGGTCGTGCCGTTCCCGCCCGAGATCAGGCCCGCGAGGTTCGCCGACGACGCGCCGCTGATGGGCGCGCTCGCCCTCGGACACGCCGCCCTGTGCTCGGGAGCCCGTTAAGAAGGTCCAGGCTCAGCGGGCGGGGGTGCCGCCGTTGTCGCGGCGGTCGAGGGCGAACTGGATGGCCTCGGCGGCCTCGTCGTCGGTCTCGTCGGGAGCGTTCCAGGGATACATCTCGTACATGGTGAAGTCTCGTCTCGTGCGCGAAGTGCCGATGGTCGCCTGCGGGGCGGCGGCATGGTGGCCTGCCTGCCCTGCCAGGGATCGCGCTCGGGGGTGGGTGAGCGCACGGACCGCCGGGATCGTCCGAACCGGGTCCTGTCCTTCACGGTACCCGGCGACCTGTGTGCTGTCTCCTTGGACGTCCTATTATCTCGCATCGTGAGACGAAAACGGCTGCCGCCCGGACATGGGCGGCAGCCGTACGAGGGCGGGCCGGGGCTTTTAGTCGGTGAGGTCCACCGAGCGGCCGCTGTCGGCGCCGATCTCGTTCACGATCTGGTCCACCACCTCGGCGGGGATCGCACTGTCCACGGTCAGCGCGATGAGCGCCTTGCCGCCCTTGACGTCGCGGGCCACCTGCATCGAGGCGATGTTGATGCCCTGCTCGCCGAGGATGCGGCCGACGACGCCGACCACGCCGGGCCGGTCGGTGTAGGTGAAGAACGACAGGTGCTCGGTCGGCTCGATCTCCATCTCGTAGCCGTTGACCTCGATGATCTTCGTCACCTGGCGCGGCCCGGACAGGGTGCCGGAGACCGAGACGGTACGGCCGTCGGCCAGCACGCCGCGCACGCCGACCACGTTCCGCCAGTCGGGGCTGTCGGAGCTGGTCACCAGCTCGACGGTGACGCCCCTGTCCTTGGCCAGCAGCGGGGCGTTGACATAGGTGACGGCGTCCTCGACCACGTCGCCGAAGACGCCCTTGAGCGCGGCCAGCTCCAGCACCCGCACGTCGTGGGCGGCGATCTCGCCGCGGACGACGACGTCGAGCTTGGTGGCGACCTCGCCGGCCAGCGCGGTGAAGACCCGGCCCAGCTTCTCGGCCAGCGGCAGGCCCGGCTTGACGTCCTCGGCGACGGCGCCGCCCTGGACGTTGACCGCGTCGGGCACGAACTCGCCCGCGAGGGCCAGCTTGACGCTGCGCGCGACCTGGGTGCCGGCCTTCTCCTGGGCCTCGTGGGTGGAGGCGCCGAGGTGCGGGGTGGCGACGACCTGGTCGAGCTCGAACAGCGGGCTGTCGGTGCACGGCTCCTTGGCGAACACGTCGAGGCCGGCGCCGGCGACGCGGCCCTCCTTGATCGCGGAGTAGAGGGCGGCCTCGTCGACGATGCCGCCGCGGGCCACGTTCACGATCCGCACCGACGGCTTGACCTCGTGCAGCTCCTTGTCACCGATGAGGCCCAGCGTCTCCTTGGACTTGGGCAGGTGCACGGTGATGAAGTCGGCCTGCTTGAGGACCTCGTCGAGGCTGAGGAGCCTGACACCCATCTGCGCGGCGCGGGCCGGCGGCAGGTAGGGGTCGTAGGCGATCAGCTCGACGCCGAACGGCTGCAGCCGCTGCGCCACGAGCTGGCCGATCTTGCCGAGGCCGAGGATGCCGACGATCTTCTCGTCGAGCTCGACACCGGTGTACTTCGACCGCTTCCACTCGCCGTTCTTCAGCGCGGCGTGGGCCTGGGCCGTGTTGCGCGCGGTGGCCAGGATGAGCGCGATGGTCTGCTCGGCGGCGCTGGTGATGTTGGAGGTCGGCGCGTTGACGACCATCACACCGGCCTTGGTGGCGGCTTCGACGTCGACGTTGTCGAGGCCGACGCCCGCGCGGGCGACGACGCGCAGCTTGGGCGCGGCGGCGATCGCCTCGGCGTCCACCTGCGTGGCGCTGCGTACGATGAGCGCGTCCACGTCGGCGAGCGCGGGCAGCAACTGGGAGCGGTCGGCGCCGTCGGTGTGACGGACCTCGAAGTCCGCACCAAGGACGGCGAGACCGGCCTCGGAGAGTTCCTCTGCGACCAGGACGACGGGCTTGTTCACGGGTGTTGGATCCTTAGCTGCTGGCGACGGGCGGGAGAGGCACGTCGACGGGCCTCTCCGGATCCCTCCGAGTCTATCCAGGGCTTGTGAACTCATTCACGAGTGCCCCAGGTCCGAGACCTCTCTCCGGTACCCGCTACGCGGCAAAGTCATCCATTCCGCACCCATCTTCATCTTGATCGCGACATTTATTCGCTATTAGCCTGATAAGCCGTGGGCCACTACCTATCGTGCAACATATGAGCATCGGGAACCCCGCTCTCGCCGACGTGCTGGCCAGGCACGGCAGTCCTCACCGACTGCTGGCAGCGCTCGCTGATGGGGGAGTCCTGGTGGCCGTGCGACCCGACCGTTCCGTGGTACTGGGGACGACCCAGGCGGGCGACCGGGTCCTGCTCGGCTACACCGGGCCGCAGACGTACGCGCGGCACCGCGGCAGTCATTCGCTGTCGACCTGTGACGCCGACACCATCCTCGACATCCAGCGCGTCACCGGCGTGCGGGAGATCGTGATCGACGCCGCGGGACCGGCGGCGGCGGCCGTGCCGATCGAGGACCTCCAGCGCTTCCTCACCTCCACGAGGTCGGGGCCGCAGCCGGTGCTGTCGGGCGCGATGCCCACGGCGTACGCGACGGGGGCGATGGCGACCGTCTCCAGACCCGCGGCCGTCGTGCACGGGTCCTCGCCGCCGCCCCCGGTGGCCATGCCCGACGCGTTCGCGCCGCAGTCGTGGATCCCCGCGCCGCGCCCGCATCTGTCGGGCCCGATGCAGAGGGTGGACCCCGGCTACCGCAGGTGCGCGCACCCGATCATGCCCGCGCTGCGCCAGGCGATCGCCCAGCTCCTGATGGACTATCCGCTGGTGCACCATGTGTGGATCTCCGAGGCCGGCACCGCGTCGGGCGCTCCGGGGATCATGCTGCACGTCAAGGTGCACATGTCCGCCGCCGAGGACGTGGTGCGCGACCTGCACCGCGGGGTGCGGGCCCGACTGCCGCAGCTCGCGGCCAGCGAGGCGCCGATCCTGATGGCCAGGGTGGCGGACGCGCGCAGCGAGCGGCGGATGGTCGAACTGGGCGCCCATGTGGTCTGCGCGGACGTGACCGACTAGGCAGGGCTACCGAACAAGGGCTTGTTCAGCTTGAATGAGCCCATGATCACCGCTACGGTGTCCAGGGGCGTGCGGCTCGGCTACGGCGTGGGCTCCTTCTGCACGGCGACCTTCGCGTCCGTGCCCGGCCTGCTGCTGCTCTACTACATGACGAACTTCCTGGCCGTACCCGCGTGGCTGGCCGGGGTGGTGGTCGCCGCGCCCAAGGTCTGGGACCTGGTGATCAACCCGCTGGTCGGCCGCTGGTCGGACCGTACGGTCTCCCGGCTGGGCCCGCGCCGCCCGTGGATGCTGGCCGGCGCGTGCTCGCTGCCGCCGCTGTTCGTGCTGGTGTTCATCGGCCCGCCGCTGACCGGCGTGCCCGCCGCGCTGTACGTCGCCGCCCTCTTCCTGCTGGCCGCGACCGCCTACGCCCTCTTCGAGGTCCCCTACAAGGCGATGCCCGCGGAGATGACCGGCGACTACCACGAGCGCACCTCGTTACTGCAGTGGCGGATGGTCTTCATCGGCGCCGCGACCGTGATCAGCGGCGTCGTCGCCCCCGCCATCGTGAACAGCCAGGGCGAGGGCGGCACGCTGTCCAGCTACCGCCTGATGGCGGTCACGGTGGGCGCCATCATGCTCGCCTCGATGCTGGCCTCCTTCCTCGGTACGGCCCGCGCCCCCATGACCGGCGCCCCCGACCCCGAGACGGGCACGCTCAGGACGCAGTTCGCGGCGTTGCGCGGCAACTCCGCCTTCATGTGGCTGCTCGCCCTGAGCTGCACCCAGATGCTGGCGGTCGGCGTCATGCTGGCGGCGGCACCGTACTTCGCCGCCTATGCCCTGGGCGACCCGAAGGCGACCAGCACGCTCTTCGCCGCCCTGGTCGGCCCGATCCTGCTGACCATGCCGCTCTGGGTGCGCATCTCCAAGCGCCTGGACAAGCGGGGGGCGATGGTGCTGGCCGGGGTGCTGTTCGGGGCCGGCACCGCCGCCGCGACGGCCACGCCGCTGTTCGGCGGCCTGTACGCGCACCTGATGATCTTCATCGTCGGCATCGGGTTCGCGGGCGTGCAGTTGCTGCAGTTCTCCATGCTGGCCGATGTCATCGCCTTCGACGCCGAAGCCAGCGGCCGGCGCAGGGCCGGGGTGTTCACCGGGCTGTGGACGGCGATCGAGAGCGCGGTCTCCTCGTTCGGGGCGCTGATCTTCGGCGCGGTGCTGTCGCTGGGCGGTTTCGTCTCCTCCGAGCCGAGCAGGCCCGTCGCCCAGCCCGACAGCGCGGTGACCGCCGTGATCATCGGGCAGACGGCGGTTCCCGCGGTCATTATTTTCCTAGCTGTAGTGATGACGTTGAGGTATCGGTTGACCGCAGCGGGTAAGAATGCCTGATGACCAATCGATCGAGCCTCCTGCACCAGATCCGCTACGCCGCCAGGCACCCGATGCGGATCGCGCCGCACCTGCGCAGGCTGACCCGTGACACCTGGTTCCGGCTGAGCAACCGCGACCACGTCGGCTACTACCGGGCCGTCATGCGCTCCGACACCCGGCGCGACCCCGAGGGAGCGGTGGGCTCGCACTCCCACAAGCGGTGGGTGAAGATGGGCCGGCTGCAGCTCGACTACCTTGTGCGTCACGGCCTGAGCCCCGAGCACCGGATGCTGGAGATCGGCTGCGGCAACCTGCGGGCGGGGCGGCTGTTCATCCGCTACCTGGAGCCGGGCAACTACTACGGGATCGACATCTCCCCCGACATCCTGATGTCCGCCCAGGGCGTGCTGGCCGACGACGGCCTGCAGGACTGGCTCCCCCACCTCACCCCGGTGCGCGACCTGCGCTTCGCCTTCCTGCCGGACCAGTACTTCGACGTGGTGCACGCGCACAGCGTCTTCTCCCACTCCCCGATCGAGGTGATCGAGGAGTGTTTCGCCCATGTGGGCCGGATCATGAAGCCGGACGCCTGGTTCGACTTCACCTTCGACCGGACCGAGGGCGTGGAGCACCAGGTCCTGCGCGAGGACTTCTACTACCGCACCGAGACCCTCGTGGCCCTGGCCGGGCGGTACGACCTGGAGGCGGTCTTCATGGACGACTGGGAGGAGCTCCCGCACAAGCAGTCGAAGATCCGCCTGACCAAGCGCGCCACCGTCAAGTGAGCCGCCTGGCCAGGTGCGGCCTGGTCCGGGCGAAGGCGCCCGCGACCAGGGCCGCCAGCACCGGCAGGCCGAGCACCACCACCAGGACGAACGGCCACGGCACGGCGACCATCGCACCGGACCCATCCCGCGTCCCGGCCGTCAACGGCCAGGCCAGCGCCACGCCGATGACGGCTCCCGCGACCAGGCCGACGACCGCGCCCAGCCCCGCGACATAGGCCGCCTGCCCGGCGACCACCAGCCTGCGGGTGCGCGATCTCGCCCCGACGGCCGACAGCGTGTCGAGGTCGGGCCGCATGTCCGCGGTCGCCAGCGCGGTCGCCACCAGGGTGCCGCCGACCACCAGGACCAGTGCGCCCCCCAGCAGGATCCAGAGCATGACCGCGATCTCCTGCCGGAAACCCTTCTCCGCCCTGACCTCGGCCCGCTCGTTCACCGCCATGAGCTCGCGTGCCAGACTGTTCGCGTCGACCGACGGGAGGGCGGCGTAGAGCTGCCGCTCGACGACCTTTCGCCCGTCCTTCTCCACGGCGATGGGCGGCAGAACCACCCCGATCTGCCGCGGGTCCACGGGCGCCGCCACCACGGCGGGAAGCCGGAGTTCCGCCGGCTCGTCCGTTCGCTCGCCGATCGTCCAGGTGCTGACCACGATATGGCCGTCGCGCACGAGCTCGGGCTCGAAGACCACCGCCTTCCCCTCGGCGAGGGCCGCGGCGGCGACCTGGTCGTCCCTGCCCTGGAGCAGCCGGAGCAGCCGCTGGTCCCCGATGGGCAGGGTCTCCCCCATGAAGACGGCCTTGTCAGTGCGCACGGAGAGGCCGATCCGCGCGCCGGTCGCCGTCCGCAGTTGTCCCGCCGCCACCAGATCGACGCCGGGCAGGCGCGCGACGGCCGCCGCCTTCAGCTCATTCCAGGCGGACTCGTCCACGTTCCGCCCGCTGATCACCAGCGTGCCCTCGGGCATTGACGGGTGGTAGTCGTCCAGGTTGTCCATGTAGTCGCTGTTGAGGCCGATCCCGGCGGCGATGGTCATCGCGGTGGCGGCCATGACGGCCGCCGCGGCCGAGGCCGTACGGGTGCCGTGCCTGGCGGCGTCGCGGACGGCCAGCCGTCCCGGCAGCGGCAGCCGTACGGCCAGCCGTCCGGTGAGGCGGACCAGCAGCGGCATCAGCGCCACCAGCCCGAGCAGGACCAGTATCGCGGCGGCGAGCACCCACTCCACGGCCTGCAGCGCGGCCACCAGCGCGGCCAGCCCGGCCAGCACCAGCAGCAGCCCGATCACCGGACGGCCCGCGCGGGCGTTCCTGTGGGGGGCGCGGCCGGCCAGGACCGTGGCCGTCTCCTGCCGGGCCGCCTGCACGGCCGGCACCAGCGCCGCGATCACGGCGCTGAGCAGCCCGAGTACGGCCACGCCCGCCACCTGCGCCCACGGCACCTCGACCGGCCCGAGACTGCCCGCCACCTGCCCGCCCAGCGGCGCGCCCGCGAGCCCCAGCCCCACCCCGAGCACCGCGCTCACGAGGGAGGCCGCGCCGCCGAGAACGAGCCCGTCGGCCAGCACGATCCCGCGCAGATGCCGGGGGGAGGCGCCCTGGGCGGCCAGCACGGCCAGCTCCCTGCGGCGGCGGCGCAGGCCCACGACGAACGCCGGACCGGCCAGCAGGACGGTTTCCAGCACCACCATGACGACGGCGACGCCTACGGCGACCGGGGTGTTCACCGGGGACCGGTCGGGCTCGTCGATGTCCGGCGGGTTCTCGATCACCGCGCGGGAGCGGACGGTCAGGCTCACCTGGTTCAGGCGGCGCGCGTCAGACCACAGGACGGGCCCAGGCGTGTCGGCCAGCCAGGAGGTAGTCCGGTCCGTGCCGGGGCGCAGCAGCGTGCCGGGCAGCCCGGTGATCTCGGACACGGCGTGCTTATACGGGTACTCGACCACGCCGACGACGCGCATCGGACTCTGCTGCCAGGTGACGTTGACCGTGCCACCGGCCCGCACTCCCACCGCCGGGGTGACGACGACCTCGCCCGCGGTCTCGGGCAACCTGCCCTCGCGCAGAGGGCGGGACGGCGCGGAGAGCGGATCGCGCAGATCGACCTCCGTCGCCTCGAACCGGGTGAATTCGCCGTCGATGACCACCCCGACGCCGCCGCTGGTGACCGGGAGCAGGCGCGTGCCCGGCGGTAAGTGGGCGGCGACCTTGGCGGCCGTCCAAGATGGGGGCGGGCACGATGCCTCCGGATCGTGACCCAGGCTGCTGCCGTCGAGGTCCTGGGTGACGGGACCGCAGAGGGACGAGGGGATCACCCTCGCCTCGGCGGCGCCCAGGTCGGCCGTCAGCCCTTCTCTGGAGTCGACGGTGACGTTCGCCACGATGGTCAGCATGGCGGTGAAGACCAGCACGGGCAGCCCGATCATCACCATGATGAGGGCGCTGCGGCCTCTGGCGCGCAGCGCGTCCCTGCGCGCCACGCGCAGGGCGGCCAGGAGGGCGCTCATCGGTGGCTCACCGCCGGGGCGCTCGTCTCGTCCACGACCGCGCCGTCCCGCAGGAAGATCACGCGGTCGGCCCAGGCGGCGTACCTGGGCTCGTGGGTGACCAGCAGCACGGTCGCGCCCTGCTCGCAGCGGATCCGCAGGAGCTGCAGGATCTCGTCGCCCGTGGGGGTGTCGAGGGCGCCGGTCGGCTCGTCGGCCAGGATCAGCCGCCGCTCGCCGACCAGCGACCTGGCGATGGCCACCCGCTGGCGCTGCCCGCCGGAGAGCTCGTCGGGAAAGCGGTCGGCGACGTGCGCCAGCCCCACCTCGCCGAGCACGCCCATGGCCTCGTGCCGGGCCTTCGCCGCGCGGACCCCGTCTAACTCGCGGGGCAGCATCACGTTCTCCGCCGCGGTGAGCGAGGGGATCAGGTTGAGGTCCTGGAAGACGTAGCCGACGCTGCGGCGGCGCAGCGCGGCCAGGTCCTTGACCTGGGCCAGGTCCGTGCCCTCGACCTCCACCGTGCCCGAGGTGGGCCGGTCCAGCCCGCCCGCCACGTTGAGCAGCGTGGACTTGCCCGAGCCCGACGGCCCCATGACCGCCACCAGTTCCCCCGCCTCGACCGCCAGGCTGACCCCCTTGAGCGCGTGCACGGCCGCCGCGCCCTCCCCGTGCACCCTGGTCACCTCGTCGAGCCTCACGACTGTCATGCGTTCACCTCATTGAGTACGGCCTCGCAGTGGTTCAGCCAGCGCTGTTCCGCCTCGGCCTGGAAGATCATGGAATCGAGCACCAGCCGCTGCGCGGTCCCGCCGTCCGCGGCGCGCTTGGCCCGGGTGAGCTCCTGCAGCGTGCGCATCGTGGCGCCGCGCTGCGCCTGGACGACCTCGGCGACGTCGACGCCGGGAGCGGTGACCGCCATGGCCAGCTTGATGACCAGCTCGTCCCGTGGCCGGTCGGACTGGGCGACGGGGGTGCTGAACCATCGCTCCATCTCCGCCCGACCGGCCTCGGTGATCGTGTAGACCACACGGCCCTGCTCGTCCGCCTCACCGGGCGCGACGAGGCCGTCGCGTTCCATGCGCGAGAGCGTCGTGTAGACCTGGCCGATGTTCAGCGGCCAGGTCGCCCCCGTGGACGCCTCGAACTCGGTGCGGAGCTGGTACCCGTAGCGGGATCCCTGGCTCAGAAGGGCGAGCAGCCCGTGTCTGATCGACATAGATACTGAGTATGCATACTGAGTATGCTCTCGGCAAGTGATCCGCATATTCTGGACAGGCAACGGCCTTCAGGCCGATACTCGGGTCATGAGCTCGACGCAACCCCCATTTCGCGCCTCCGATGGGGAACGCGATCGCGCGATCGACGAGCTCCGCGAACGTGCCGTAGAGGGCCGCCTGTCCCACGACACCTTCGTCGGACGCGTCGATCAGGCCCTGCGCGCGCAGAACCGCTACGAGCTCGACGAACTGGTCGCCGACCTGCCGCCGCCCAACACCTTCCGCAAGCGGCTGACCGACATGGTCTCCTCGGTCTCCAGCCTCACCACCGGTCTCAAGTCCGCCTGGCGCAAGCCCCGGCTGCCCCGGCTCGCGCTGCCCGACGACACCAGGATCCGCTACGTCGTCGGCCGCGGCTCGGCCTGCGACCTGGTGCTCGCCGACCTGACCGTCTCGCGGGTGCACGCCGAGCTGCGCCGCGACGACGGCGGGTGGATGCTGGTCGACCTCGGCTCACTCAACGGCACCAGACTGAACGGCTGGCGCCTGGTGGGCCCGGCGAGGATCCGCTCGGGCGACGAGGTCTCCTTCGGCGACTGCGGCTTCCTGATCAGCTCCGGACAGCCGTCCTTTCCGCAGTAGAGCCTTCCGACGCTGCCCCGCCCCGAAAGATACGGATATTTGCGGATTGCAGCGGGCCGCCGGGGAATTCATGATCCCTGCGAGACCTCGGAATGCACCTTGGAGACCTCCATGCGGCGTACCTCAGCCTCCCTCGTAGCGGGCGCGCTCGTCGCGGCCCTCGCGTGGGCGTCCACCCCCCTCTCACCCGCCACCGCCGCCGACCCCTCGCCCGGCCTGGCCGACCTCACCCAGGACCTCAACCAGATCCTCGGCGACGCCAAACTGACCATGGCCCGCGCGGGCGTCGTGGTGAAGAGCGCCGCCACCGGCGAGGAGCTCTACAGCGCCGACGCGGGCAAGCTCATGACCCCCGCCTCCAACGCCAAGCTGTTCACCTCCGCGGCCGCCGTGGAGACGCTCGGCCTCGACTACCGCTTCGCCACCAGCGTGCTCGGCGGGCGCAAGGTCGGTTCGGCGCTGACCGGCGACCTCATCCTGCGCGGCACCGGCGACCCCACCATCCTCGCCGCCGACTACGACGCCCTGGCCGCCCAGGTCGCCGCCAAGGGCGTCAAGGTGGTGACCGGCAGGCTGGTCGCCGACGACACCTGGTTCGACACCGTACGGCTCGGCCAGGACTGGGCCTGGGACGACGAGACCGCCTACTACGCCGCCCAGATCTCCGCACTGACCGCCGCCCCCGACCAGGACTACGACGCGGGCTCGGTGATCGTCTCGGTCGCGCCGGGCGACGCGGCCGGAGCCCCGGTGAAGGTGTCGACCACCCCCGAGACCGACTACCTGAAGATCGTCAACCGGGCAACCACTGGAACCTCCACCGACGTGCTCATCGAACGGCAGCACGGCACCAACACGGTCGTGATCACCGGCACCGTCTCCGACACCTACGACGAGTGGGTCACCGTCGACGACCCCACCCGCTACGCCGCCTCCCTCTTCCGCAAGGCGCTGGCCAAGCACGGCGTGCGCGTCCTCGGCCCCACCACCGTCGGCACGGGCCCGGCCGGCGCGAAGGAGCTGGCCAAGCACGAGTCGATGCCGCTGAGCGAGCTGCTCGTGCCGTTCATGAAGCTGAGCAACAACACGCACGGCGAGATCCTGACCAAGGCCATGGGCCGGAAGGTCGCCGGCCAGGGCACCTGGGCCGCCGGCCTCAAGGTCGTCTCGGACTACGCCAAGGCCAGCGGGGTGCAGCTGCTCAACCTGCGCGACGGCTCGGGCCTGTCCAGGCGTGACGGCGTCTCCCCCGGCTCCATCACCACGCTGCTGGCGGCGGTGCGCGGCAAGCCGTGGTTCCCGACCTGGTACGAGTCGCTGCCCATCGCGGGCAACTCCGACCGCGCCGTCGGCGGCACCCTGCGCAGCCGGATGCGCGGCACTCCCGCGGCGAACAACGTGCACGCCAAGACCGGCTCACTCACCGGCGTCACGTCCCTGTCCGGGTATGTGACCAGCGCGGACGGCGAGCCGCTGGTGTTCTCCATCGTGCTCAACCAGTTCCTGGCGGGCTCGGCGAAGGACATCGAGGACAAGATCGCGATCCGGTTGGCGACCTTCAGCCGGACGGCGGCCGACTCGCCGTCCCAGCTCCGCGCCGAGGTCCCGGCGCAGACGGCGAACGCCGACCTCGAGTGCTCCTGGCAGAAGCCCGTCCCCTGCTGACCGTGAGCGTGCCCGCCGCCCCTGCGGCGGGCACGCCTGCGCGGACGTCCGAGATGGGGTGTGGGTTTACCTGGGCGTGTTGCGATTGGGACACATGGGGCTCCAGATTTAGATGGGTTTTAGGTGACATGCCCGATCTGCGCGCACCACAATGCGGGTCGAAACAGTGTCTAACCCCCAACGGAGGACCATCGTGCGCAGACAGCTCCAGGCACTCGCCTGCCTCGGAAGTCTGGCGGCATTGAGCACTCCCGTCACGGCCGCCCACGCGGCCACCCAGAGCGCCGCCTGCCAGGTCACCGCGGCGAAACCATATGTCGACGCCAAGGGCATGATCCGCGGGACCGGCGCCAGGAGCGGCTGCGACGACTCCTCCCGCCTGCGCGTACGCATCCTGCAGTCCCGGCCCGGACCCGACCGCACGCTCAAGAGCGCCTCCCGCCAGGTCGTCAACGGCGAGATCGTCGCCGGAGTGCGCTGTACCGACACGCCCAGGCGCTACTACGTCCTCGCGCTCGACTACCAGGGCAACGTCAGCCGCTCGCCCGTCACCGCGCTCTCCTGCGCGCCCACCACCCCCACACCGACGCCCACCACCCCGGCGCCCACCCCCTCGACGCCGCCCGGCGACGGCGGCACGGGCTCGGCCGTGGAGGAGGAGGTGGTCCGCCTCACCAACCAGGCCCGTACCGCCGGAGGCTGCAAGCCGCTCGCCCACGACGCCAAGCTGCACGCGGCGGCCAAGGGGCACTCGGCGGACATGGCCGCCAAGGGGTACTTCAGCCACACCTCGCAGGACGGCCGCTCCCCCGGTGACCGCATCAAGGCGACGGGCTTCTCCCCGATCAGGGCCTGGGCCGAGAACATCGCGATGGGCCAGCGCACCGCCGCCTCGGTCGTCCAGGGCTGGCTCAACAGCCCCGGCCACAAGGCGAACATCATGAACTGCGACCTCACCCTCATCGGTGTCGGCCACGACCCCAAGGGCCCCCACTGGACCCAGGTCTTCGCCCGCCACTGATCCCCCAGACCCGGCCAAGCACCCCCCGCACCCCCGCCTTGGCCGGGGAGAAACGCGCGGCGGCGCCGTTCCAGCAGGAACGGCGCCGCCGGGTGGGACAAGGTCAGCCGTCGGCCTTGAGCCAGCTCATCATCGGGCGGAGCTTGGCGCCGGTCTTCTCGATCGGGTGCTCGGCGAGCTCCTCGCGGTGACGCGTGAACTCCTTCTGCCCGCCGTCGAACTCCTCGACGAGCTGCCGCGCGAAGGTGCCGTTCTGGATCTCCTCGAGGATGCGCTTCATCTCCTTCTTGGTCTCGGAGTTGACGACGCGCGGGCCGCGCGTGTAGCCGCCGTACTCGGCGGTGTCGGAGACCGACCAGTACATCTTGGAGATGCCGCCCTCGTACATGAGGTCGACGATCAGCTTCATCTCGTGCAGGCACTCGAAGTAGGCGACCTCGGGCTGGTAGCCCGCCTCGATGAGGGTCTCGAAGCCCGCCTTGATCAGCTCGGACACGCCGCCGCACAGCACGGCCTGCTCGCCGAACAGGTCGGTCTCGGTCTCCTCGGTGAAGGTGGTCTTGAGCGCGCCGGCCCGGGTGCCGCCGATGCCCTTGGCGTAGGACAGGGCCAGGTCCTGGGCGGTGCCCGAGGCGTCCTTCTCCACCGCGATGAGACACGGCACGCCGCGCCCGGCCTGGTACTGGCGGCGGACGAGGTGGCCGGGGCCCTTCGGGGCGACCATGGCGACGTCGACGCCCTCGGGCGCCTCGATGAGGCCGTAGCGGATGTTGAGGCCGTGGCCGAAGAAGAGCGCGTCGCCCTGCTGCAGGTTCGGCTGGATGTCGTTGGCGTAGATGTGGCGCTGCAGGTGGTCCGGCGCGAGGATCATGATCAGGTCGGCCTCGGCCGCCGCCTCGGCGGGGGTGACCACGCGCAGGCCCTCGGCCTCCGCCTTCTCACGGCTCTTGCTGCCCTCGGGCAGGCCGACGCGGACGTCGACGCCCGAGTCGCGAAGCGAGAGGGCGTGGGCGTGGCCCTGGCTGCCGTACCCGATGACGGCCACGACTCGCCCCTGGATGATGGAGAGGTCGGCCTGGTCGTCGTAGAAGATCTCGGTCACTTACATATACCTTTCAGGCGGTACGGTCCAGAGCCCTGAGGGACCGGTCAGTGATGGAACGGGCGCCGCGGCCGATGGCCACCATGCCCGACTGGACAAGCTCTTTGATCCCGAACGGCTCCAGCACCTTGATGAAGGCCTCGAGCTTGTCCGGAGTGCCGGTGACCTCGATGGTCACCGCGTCGGAGGCGACGTCGACGCACCGCGCGCGGAAGAGCTGGACGAGCTCCAGCACGTGCGAGCGGCTGTCGGAGTCGGCCCTCACCTTGATCAGCATGAGCTCGCGCTGCACGGACTGCGAGGTGTCGAGCTCCACGATCTTGAGCACGTTGACCAGCTTGTTGAGCTGCTTGGTCACCTGCTCCAGCGGCAGTTCCTCGACGCTGACCACGATGGTCATGCGGGAGATGTCGGAGTGCTCGGTGGGCCCGACCGCCAGCGAGTCGATGTTGAAACCTCGCCTGCTGAACAGTGAGGACACCCTGGCCAGGACTCCTGGCTTGTTCTCCACAAGAACGGAGAGCGTGTGGCGGCTCATGCGTCTAGTCCTCGCTGTCCCAGACCGGGGCCATGTCCCGGGCGAACTTGATGTCGTCGTTGCTGGTGCCCGCCGCGACCATCGGCCAGACCATCGCGTCCTGGTGGACCACGAAGTCGACGACGACGGGCACGTCGTTGATCTCCATGGCCTTCCTGATGGTGGCGTCCACGTCCTCGGGACGTTCGCAGCGCAGACCCACACAACCATAGGCGTCCGCCAGCTTCACGAAGTCCGGGATCCGGCGAGTCGTCTGCAGGTCGGTGTTGGAGTAGCGCTTGTCGTAGAAGAGGGTCTGCCACTGGCGGACCATGCCCAGGTTGCCGTTGTTGATCACGGCGACCTTGATCGGCACGCCTTCGAGGGCGCAGGTGGCCAGCTCCTGGTTGGTCATCTGGAAGCAGCCGTCGCCGTCGATGGCCCACACGGTGGCGTCCGGGCGGCCCATCTTGGCGCCCATCGCGGCCGGGACGGCGAAGCCCATGGTGCCCAGGCCGCCGGAGTTGATGAACGAGCCGGGCCGCTCGTAGTCGACGAACTGCGCCGCCCACATCTGGTGCTGGCCGACTCCGGCGACGTAGTAGGCGTCGGGCCCGGCGATGGCGCTGAGCCGCTGCATGACGTACTGCGGGGCGAGCGAGCCGTCGGCGAACTCCTCGAAGCCGAGCGGGTAGGTCTCCTTGTAGCCGTCGAGCAGCGCCCGCCATTCGGCGTAGTCGCCCTTGCGGCCCTCCGCCTCGATGGCGCCGATCAGCTCGCCGATGACCTCGCGGGCGTCGCCCACGATCGGGACGTCGGCGTGCCGGTTCTTGGAGATCTCCGCCGGGTCGATGTCGGCGTGCACGACCTTGGCGTTCGGGGCGAAGGAGGACAGCTCGCCGGTGACCCGGTCGTCGAAGCGCACGCCCAGCCCGATGAGCAGGTCGGACTTCTGCAGCGCGCCGACGGCCGAGACGCTGCCGTGCATGCCGGGCATGCCCATGTGCTGCGGGTGGCTGTCGGGGAAGGTGCCGCGCGCCATCAGCGTGGTGACGACCGGGATGCCGGTGAGCTCGGCCAGCCTGAGCAGCTCGTGGGAGGCGCCCGCCTTGTGGACGCCGCCGCCGACGTACAGCACGGGGCGCTTGGCCTCGGCGATCAGCTTGGCGGCCTCGCGGATCTGCTTGGAGTGCGGCCGGGTGACCGGGCGGTAGCCGGGGAGCTGCATCTGCGGCGGCCAGACGAAGGTGGTCTGGGCCTGCAGCGCGTCCTTGGAGATGTCGACCAGGACGGGGCCGGGGCGGCCGGTGGAGGCGATGTGGAAGGCCTCGACGATGGTCCGGGGGATGTCGTCGGCGTCGGTGATCAGGAAGTTGTGCTTGGTGATCGGCATGGTGATGCCGGAGATGTCGGCTTCCTGGAAGGCGTCGGTGCCGATGGCGGCGCTGGCCACCTGTCCGGTGATGGCGACGATCGGCACGGAGTCCATGTAGGCGTCGGCGATCGGGGTCACCAGGTTGGTGGCGCCGGGACCGCTGGTGGCCATGCAGACGCCGACGCGGCCGGTGGCCTGAGCGTAACCCTCGGCGGCGTGACCGGCGCCCTGCTCGTGCCGTACAAGCACGTGCCGGACCTTGGTCGAGTCGTAGAGGGGATCGTAGGCGGGCAGGATGGCGCCGCCAGGGATCCCGAACACGGTGTCGACTCCCACGTGCTCCAGTGCCCTGACCAGGGCCTGTGCACCTGTCATCCGTTCGGTCATCGGCTCGTTCCTTGGATGGGTGAGCATTCGGACATAAAAAAGGCCCCTCCCCACCAGAAGGCGGGACCGGGGCGGCGCGCAGGTCGAAGTGCTTCGCTTAACGGCCTGCGCGCCGGCGAAGTACTACGAGAATCTCACTGCGAAGCATGGCACCTACCATAGCCGCTCCCGGGGCGCATGTGTCAATTTGATGGAACGCCGGTCTCACGATCCGAGACTCGTGAGATTGGTCCGCATCAGCGAGTCGACGCCGCGCGCGGCCATCGGCCTGGCCACCAGGTAGCCCTGGCCCCGGGTGCAGCCCATCTCGCGCAGCAGCTCCAGTTGCTCGGGCCGCTCGATGCCCTCGGCCACCACGATCAGCCCGAGGTCGTGCCCGAGCCGTACGATCGTCCTGGTCAGCAGCGTCAGCGTGTCGTCCCGGCCCAGGCCGGACACGAAGGACGGATCGATCTTGATCATGTCGACCGGGAGCTGCCGCAGGAAGGCCAGCGAGGCGTAGCCGGTGCCGAAGTCGTCGATGGCCAGCCGTACGCCGAGGGCGCGCAGCTCCGACAGGCGGCTGATCGTCTCCTCGGCGTCCTCGACGAGCATCTCCTCGATCACTTCGAGGGTCAGCGCGGAGGCCGGCAGGCCGCTCTCGGCCAGCGCCTCCTCGACGGTCTCGACGAACCGGGGCGCGGTGATCTGCCGGGCCGACAGGTTGAGCGACAGCCCGATGTCCCAGGAGGAGGCCCGCCAGGCGGCCACGTCGCGGCAGGCCTCGCGCAGGATCCACTCGCCGAGCGGCACAATGAGGCCGGTGTCCTCGGCGGGGCCGAGGAACTGTTCGGGCGGCACGAACGCCGAGCCGCGCCACCAGCGCACCAGCGCCTCGACCGCGGTCACCCGCGAGGTGGCCAGGTCGACCACCGGCTGGTACTCCACCGCGAACTGGTTCTCGATCAGCGCCCGCTGCAGGTCGGCGGCCAGCTCCAGCCGGCGCACCACGTCGGCGTGCATCTGCGCGGCGAACACCTCGACCCGGCGCCCGCCCAGCTCCTTGGCCCTGGCCATGGCCACGTCGGCGTTGCGGATGAGGTCGCCCGCGGGCAGCCCGTCCTCCGCGAAGGCGACGCCGACGCTCGCGGTCAGCGCGATGTCGCGGTCGGCCACCCGGAACGGCTCCTGCGAGACCGCCCTGACCAGCCGCTCGGCCAGGTCCACCGCGACCTGCGCCTCGGCGCCCACCTCGACCAGCACGGCGAACTCGTCGCCGCCCCACCGGGCGAGCGTGTCGTCGGACCGTACGGCGCCGCGCAGCCGCCGGGCCGCCTGGCCGAGCAGGTAGTCGCCGCTGGCGTGCCCCACCGAGTCGTTGACCGCGGTGAACCCGTCGAGGTCCAGGAAGATCACCGCCGTGCGCCCCGAGACACGCCCGTCGAGCACCTCCCGGGTGCGCTCCTCGAAGTAGGCGCGGTTGGGCAGGCCGGTGACGCCGTCGTGGAAGGTCAGGTGCACGACCTGGTTGCGCAGCGCCTCCTCGTCGGAGACGTCGCGGGTGGTGACGAGCAGCAGCTCCTCGCCCCTGATGTGGCGGGTGGCGACGGACTCGGTGGGCCGCCAGGTGCCGTCCGCGGCGCGCACCCGGCAGGCGATCATGCAGGCGCCGGGCTCGGCGGTGTCCTCGTCGAGGCCCATCCGGTCCAGCGCGGCCTTGATGCCGGGCACGTCCTCGGGGTGGATGTAGTCGAGGATCGAGGCGCCGACCACCTCGCCGGGGCGGTAGCCGTAGGTGACCTCGACGCCGGAGCCGATCTCCCGTACCACGCCCTCGTAGTCGCACAGCAGGACCACGTCGCCGGTCCTCTCGGCCAGCTCCCTGAGCTGGCGCTCGCCGAGGACGACCAGGTGGCGCATGCGGGCGTGCGCGGTGAGCAGCACGAAGAGCCGGACCGCGAGCACCAGCACGATCGAGACGGCCACCGCGGCCACCCCGGCCACGGGCGCCCGGTCGCGCCCGCCCATCAGGTGGAGCAGCAGGGTGAGGGTGGCGGCGACGACCAGCGCGAGCGGCACGGCGGCGATCAGCGTGGCGACGACGGGACCGGCGGGCGGGCGGGCCTCCTCGTCGCCCGCGTCGGCGGTGCGCCCGGCGCGCCCGCTCCAGGGCACGGCGGCGAGCAGCAGGAAGGCCACCGGCGCCAGCAGCAGGCTCCACCGGGGCGGCACGTCGCCGGACAGCCTGGCCATGGCCGAGGCCATCTCGCCGACGGTCGCGGTCGCCAGCACGCCGAACCCGGCCAGGCCGACCGGCCACAGCGCGGACCTGGCGGTGACCGCGGCGGGGGCGACGGCGCAGGTCACCAGCAGGCAGATCATCGGCGGCAGCATGGCGATCGCGAACGCCGTCGGATCGTCGAACTCGGTGTAGATCGGGCGCAGTGCGACGACCCAGCCGATCAGGAACAGGGAGGCGGTGGACAGGTAGGCGTCGACGAGCTGGCGGAGCGCCGCCTGCGGGTGCGTCGGCCGGGCGGCGGCCAGCACGCAGCCGCCCGCCATCAGCACGATGCCGACGAGCACGAGCAGGTCGGCGAAGGTGACGACGAAGCTCACGCTCACCGCGAACGGGCGCAGCGCGACGCCGAGCAGCCAGACGCCCGCGCCCGAGGCCAGCCAGCGGGTCGCGGGGCGGGTCGCGGGCGCGTTGCGGAAGGAGGCGAACACGAGCGAGACGGCGGCCAGCAGGGCGGTCAGCACCCCGGTGGTCGCGCCGGTGACGAGTGCGGGCGCGCCGGTGAGCAGCGCGGCGGCGAAGCCCGCCACGCCGGTGGCGGCTGCGGCGGCCAGCGGCGCCCGTGGATCACGCCAGCGGATCAATGTCGTTGCCCATCCCGTGTCGAACTCGGCTCGTGTGCCCGCCGGCGGGCGGCGGTCACATCGCCAGTGTGTGCGCTGCCGGGTGCGCGAGGGGTGACAACACCGGAGTCGTCACCGATCTGATAACCACTAGGACCACATGCGCCGCGGAAGACCTTGACAACGAACCGCTTCTCCGGGTCACGGAAGGTTGTCGTGAAATCCTCGGTAAACGACCACCGTACGCACCGAAGGTCACGGAGCAGCCACGTTCCGGAGTAGTTTGGTCAGTACGCGTCGGTGATCACGTTGTTCAGCGGCTCCCCCGCGAGGTAGCGCAGGAGCTGCGAGCGGACCAGCCGCAGGGTGCGCCGGCCCGAGGCGGGCGTGCTTCCCGCGACGTGCGGGGTGATCAGCACGCCGGGGGCGCTCCACAGCGGGTGGCCCTCGGGGAGCGGCTCGGGGTCGGTCACGTCCAGCGCGGCGCGCAGCCGTCCTGTCTTCAGCTCGGCGAGCAGCGCGTCGGTGTCGACGACCGGTCCTCTGGCGGCGTTGACCAGTACCGCGCCGTCCTTCATCCGGCTGAGGAAGGCCGCGTCGACCAGGCCGCTGGTCTGCGGGGTGGCGGGCACGAGCAGCACGACCACGTCCGCCGCCGGCAGCAGCGCGGGCAGTTCGTCCATGCCGTGCACGCCGTCGCGGGCGGTCCTGGCCACCTTGACCACCTCGACCTCGAACCCGTCGAGCCTGCGCTCCAGCGCACCGCCGATGGAGCCGTAGCCGACGATCAGCACGGTCGAGTCGGCCAGCACGCCCGTGTGCCGGTAGGTCCACTCGCCGCGTCGCTGGGCGTCGGTGAAGCCGGGGAACTCGCGCAGCACCGCGATCATCGCGCCGACCGCCCACTCGGCCGTCCCGGCGTCGTGCACCCCGCGCGCGTTGCACAGCATGACCCCCTCGGGCAGGTGCGGCCGGTACGGCTCGACCCCGGCCGTCACCGTCTGCAGCAGCCGCAGGCCGCTCATCCGGCCGAGCAGCCCGCCGGTGTCCGGCACCGGGATGAGCGGCGGGATCCACACCTCGACGCGCTCGGCGCCTTCCGGCTCGGGACCTCGGCCGTCATAGGTGACGCACTCCACGTCAGGCAGGTCGGACAGGACCGCGGCGACCGCGTCGGAGGGGACCCAGATCTTCATGCGAAGAACTTTATGGGCCGGGGGTCAGTATGGAACACATGAGGAACCTCACCGCGCTCACTCTGACCGCCTTCCTGCTGGCCGGATGCTCGGCCACACCCGCCGAGCAGGTGGGCGGCGAGGCCGCTCCCGCCTCGACCGTGCGGGCGTCCGGGCCGCCCGGTGAGCCGCGCGACGTGGTCAGGGACCTGGCCGTGCCCTGGGGGATCGCGTTCCTGCCCGGTGGCGACGCGCTGGTGACCGAGCGCGACTCGGCCCGGTTGCTGCGGGTGAGCGCCGCCGGCCGGGTGACCGAGGTGGGCACCATCGAGGGGGTGGCGCCTGGCGGGGAGGGCGGCCTGATGGGCGTCGCCGTGCCGCCGAAGGGGGATCGGGTGTTCCTCTACTACACGGCGGAGGAGGACAACAGGATCGTCCGCTACCGGCTGGCCGGGGGGCGGGTGTCGGAGCGGAAGGTGCTAGTGGACGGCATTCCGAAGGCGGGCATCCACAACGGCGGCCGGTTGGCCTTCGGCCCTGACGGGCACCTGTACGCCTCCACCGGCGACTCGGGCGAGGGGCCGATCGCCCAGGAGCGCGGCTCCCTCGGGGGGAAGATCCTGCGGATGACCGAGGACGGCGCTCCCGCGCCGGGCAACCCGTACAAGTCGCTCGTCTACAGTCTGGGCCACCGCAATGTGCAGGGCCTGGCCTGGGACGAGCGGGGGCGCCTGTTCGCCTCGGAGTTCGGCTCGGACGCCTTCGACGAGGTCAACCTGGTCAGACCGGGCGCGAACTACGGCTGGCCGGAGATCGAGGGGGTCGGGAAGGACTCCCGGTTCGTCAATCCGGTGGTGACCTGGAGCACCGACGAGGCCTCTCCTTCGGGGATGGCCTACGCGGACGGGTCGCTGTGGGTGGCCGCGCTGCGCGGGGAGCGGCTGTGGCAGGTGCCGGTGGCCGCCGACGGCTCGACGGGCAGGCCCGTCTCCCGCTTCGAGGACCGGTACGGCCGGCTGCGCGGCGTCGCGGCGGCCCCCGACGGGACGCTCTGGGTCGGCACCAGCAACGAGGACGGCCGGGGCAGCCCCCGCTCCGGCGACGACCGGATCCTGTCCGTGCCGATCGGCTGAGTGATCATCCGATCACGTCCGCCCACGCACGCGCGGGCGGGCATTTCAAGATCTTGACTGCGCCCTTTACTCCCGCCACGGTATGCGTTGTCCAGCAAACGGGAGGAATAGCATGAAAAGGTTGATTTCCCGATTAACCACCGCGTTGATCATGATCGCGGGACTCGGGCTGACAGCAGGAGCGGGAACGGCCACGGCGAGCGCCGCCCACCAGGCGCAGGCCGCGCGTGAAGAGGCCTGGGTCACCGCCGACGGAGTACGGCTGCGGACCAGCCCCTCCGGGACGGCCACGGTGATCGGGCTGCTCTACACCAACGACCACGGCTACATCCTGAGCTGGACCGGCACCTGGTGCCGGTTCAGGCTCCTCGACCCCTCCGCCTCGGGCCTGCCCACGGGCACCACCGGGTACGCCTCCTGCGCCTACTTCCAGATCCTCGGGATGAAGATCGCCGACGACTCGGCCCCGGTGGATCCGCTTGAGACCGCGAGCTGACGTCGCGACCGAGCCCGGGGGCCGATCCCCGGGCTCATCCCCCAGTGCAGGTGAGGTCCTTCTGCGGGCGGTAGATGGTCGTCTTCTTCTCCCGCTTGATCTCCTTGCCGCCCTGGGTGATCACCCGGGTCACGTCGACGGTGAAGCCCTGCCCGCCGATCATCCGCTGGCACTTGGGGTCGCTGCTGGTCTCGCGGGTGAACGGGGTGAAGGCGCGCTTCGCCGAGGAGATCGACTCGACCTTGTCGTACCGCTTGGTGCTCCACAGCGACACCGTGATGGTCCTGTCGGTGTAGGCGGTCTTGACCAGCACGCCGTAGTCGGAGTCGTTGCGCCACTTCAGGTCGACCGACGGCCAGAACACCGTCGCCTCACGGCCCGCCGGGTAGCGCGAGATGTAGAAGGAGTGCGCCATGTGCTGGACGTCCTCGAACCCGCCGAAGAACGCCGCGTTGTACATCGTGGTGGCGAACTGCGACACCCCGCCGCCCACGCCGTCCTCGGTCCGGTCGCCGACGATCTGCCCGGCCGGGACGTAGCCCTTGGCCGCCGTCCGCTCACCGACCACGTCGTTGATGGAGAACGTCTCGCCCGGCCTGACCAGGTAGCCGTCCACGGCGTCGGCCATCCGGTGGATGTTGGTCACCCTCGGCACGCAGCACGGGTGCTCGGTGGTGAACTCGCCGACCTTCTCCCTGATCCCGAGCTTCTTGACCTCGTCGTCACTCACCTTCGGCGCGACCACCGCCAACTCCACCGCGATGGTACGGCTACCGCCCGACGCCACCGTCTCGGCCACGGCCGCGGCGAGCTTCCTGTCGTCCACCCCCCGGCCCTTGCGCGCCGACACGAGCCGCAGCCGCCCGTTGACCACGTCGTACCCGGCGTCGCGCGGCGCCTGGGAGGCGTCGATCAGGTCGCTCTCCACCCCGGCCAGCGCCTCCTTGGCGTCGAACCTGGGCTCCAGCCCGCCCGCGCCGTCGGAGACGAAGGTGAGGTGCGCCGCGATGGTCGCCACGGGCAGGAGGACCTCCCGGCCCGCGTTGGTCAGCACGATCGGCCCGGCCAGCGCCCGGCGAGCCACGGCGAGCGCCTCCTTGACCGAGTCCAGCGTGGTCTTCGGCTCGGCCGTCACCATCGGCAGCGTGAGCGTGGTGCGCGGGGCGAGGTGGGCGTCGCGGATCGCCTTGACCGCGGCCTCCTGGTCCAGCACCCGCCCTTCGCGGGGGGTGACGTAGGCGGGCTTGCCGTCCTTGAAGTAGACGCGGCCCTCGCGCGGGGTCTTGTCCAGCGTGTCGGCCAGCTTCTCCACCGCCCTGGACAGCTCGGCGGCGTCGACGGTCACCTTCGGTTCGAGGTCGGTGCTGCCGACCAGCGCCCGCCACACCTCGACCGGGCTGGGGAAGCCGCTGGGTGCCTGCTCGATCGTGCTCACGACGTCGAGCTCCATGCCCGACTCCGCGGGGTTGACGCTCTGCCGACGCCCGTCGGCCTCGACGGCGATCGGCTTGTCGATCTTGGCCGACAGCTCGTCGCGCAGCTTGTCGGCGGCCTCGGTCACGGTCAGGCCGCCGATGTCCACGCCGCCGACGTTCGTGCCGCGCAGCACCGAGCCGGACATCATCACCGCGGGCACCGCGTAGGCGAGCAGAGCCAGCAGCACGACCACCGTGGCGATGACCGGGAGCAGGCGCCCGCGACGGGGCGGGTCGGGGTCGAAGCTCGGCGGGCGTTCGGGCGGGCCCTGGCCGCCGAAGGCCGGCTGCTCGGCCATGGGCCACGGCTGCGGCGGCGGGGCGACGGGCGGCAGCGCGCCCTGGCCGCCGCCCGGCTGGGCGTCCTGCTGCGAGTTGGCGCCGAAGATGTCGGGAGAGACGCCGGGCGGTAACCCGGCCACCTGCGCCTTCCGTCCGTTACCGGGCGCAGGCAAGGGCACCGAGGCGAACGGGTCGGTCGGTGGGTCGATCGGTCCGAGTTCAGCGGCGTTACGCACGCCTCATTCTCCTCCTGGTCCGCAGCCTCTCCTCACGCAACAGTAAGGCACGAGGGTGCCGATATGTCACGAGAACCAGCGATACCGATGCTCTGGGCGACCGGCTGTGCCGTACTTCGGGCGTAGCTCGGCCCGGCCCACGGCGCACAGGTACTCCAGGTAGCGGCGGGCGCTGACCCGCGACAGCCCGGTCAGGGCGGCGGCCTCCGTCGCCGAAAGATCGCCGCCCGTGTCGCGCAGCGCGTCGGCGACCAGCGCGCAGGTGGCGGGCGACAGCCCCTTCGGCAGCGGCGTCGAGGCCGCCTTCGCGACGCCGAACAGCCGGTCCACCTCGTCCTGGCGGACCTCGGGGCCGATGGCGGTCAGGTGCCGGTGGGTGCCGGCGTACTGCTCCAGCCGCTCGGCCAGCGCCCCTGCGGTGAACGGCTTGATCAGGTAGTTGACCGCGCCGCCCCGCATCGCCTCCTTGACGGTGGGCAGGTCCCGCGCCGCGCTGACCATGATCACATCAACGTCGGTCAGGGCCTTGAGCACCTCCAGTCCCGACATGTCGGGCAGATAGATGTCCAGCAGCACCAGGTCGGGCCGGTGCTCGGAGACGGCCGAGAGCGCGGTCCGTGCGTTGTGCGCGCTCGCGACCACCTGGAATCCCGGCACCCGCGCCACATACCCGCTGTGGATGCGGGCCACCATGAAATCGTCGTCCACGACGAGCACCTTGATCGTCATGGCAGCAACGCCGTGAACACGGCTCCGTCAGAGTTGTGCACCCGCACCCACCCTCCTCTCCGCAGGCACGCCTGCCTGGTCAGCGCCAGGCCGAGCCCGCGCGGCCCCGACTGCGCCGCCTTGGTCGTGAACCCCTCCCGGAAGACCTCCTCGACCAGCTCGGGCGTGATGCCCGGCCCCGAGTCGCCGACCCGCACGTGCAGGCCGCGGTCGTCGGCGCGGACCGACACCTCGATCGTGCCGGCGGCTCCCTCCAGGGCGTCGATCGCGTTCGCCACCAGGTTGCCGACCACCAGCACCGCGTCCTGCGGGTCACCCAGCCGGCCCTCGGGCACGTCGGTGTCGTCCGCCAGCACCAGGGTCGCGCCGCGCTCGGCCGCCTCCGCCGACTTGGCCAGCAGCAGCGCGGCCAGCGTCGGGTCGCCCACCTGGCTGCGGATGCCGGTGGCGTAGGTGCTGCGGGTGGTCTGCGTGATGTAGCCGATCGCGGCCTCGTGCTCGCCCAGCTCCAGCAGGCCGACCACGGTGTGCATGCGGTTGGCGAACTCGTGGGCCTGGGCGCGCAGCGCCTCGGTCGTGCTGCTGGCGTCGTCCAGCTCGCGCGAGAGCCGTACCAGTTCGGTCCTGTCCCTGAGGGTCACCACCCAGCCGCGGTGCTGGCCGCGTACCGAGACGGGGGTCCGGTTGAGGACCAGCACCCGCTCGCCGTGCAGGACCACCCGGTCCTCGCCGGGGTCGGCGCCGCCGAGCACGTCGCGCATGCGGTCGGAGACCGGCATCTCGGTCAGGGTCTCGCCCACCTCGCCGAGCAGCTCCCTGGCCGCGTCGTTGACCAGCGTCACCCTGCCGGTCAGGTCGAGCGCCAGCACGCCCTCCTTCACCCCGTGCAGAACGCCCTCGCGCTGCTCCAGCAGGGCCGCGATCTCGCCCGGCTCCAGGCCGAACGTCTGTCGCCGCACCCGCTGGGCGATCAGCGCCGCCGCGCCCGAACCGGCGAGCAGCACCGCGAAGACCGTCCACACCAGCGGCGGCAGCGCGGCGCCGAGCTGGGCGTCCACGACCTCCTCCAGCACGCCGACCGAGGTCAGGCCGATGACCATGCCGTACTCGTCGAAGACCGGCGCCTTGCCCCTGACGGTCCGGCCGATCGTGCCCGTCTCGATGCCCACCCAGGCCGCGCCGGAGATGAGCACGTGCGAGCCGTCGGTGGACAGGCGCTTGCCGATGAGCGAGGTGTTGGGGTGGGCGTAGCGGATCTGGTCGCGGTTGGCGATCACCACGTAGTCGGCGCCGGTGGCGAGCTGCACTCCCGCGGCGATGGGCTGCAGGATCTTCGCCGGGTCCTCGGCGCCGAACGCCTCCCGTACCTCGGGCATGCCGGCCACCGACTCGGCGATGGCCAGAGCGCGCTGCTGGTACTGGGAATCGAGCTGCTCGCGGGTGAGCTGTGCCCAGACGCTCGCCGTACCGCCGACGGCCAGGAAGACGATCACCACTTGGAGCACGAACAGCTGGGTTCCCAGGGAGGCCTGATGGACCCGTCTCACCCTTGACATGCAAGCAGTGCGACATCACGACGGGGTCGCGACCAATATGACCTCTACGAAAGCTACCGCGTAAACCCTCGACGGTGCGGGGCGGGCAGCCGCACGATGCGTGCTCAACGGATGTGAACCCCCCACCTTGGAGTGACCCCATGCGTCTCCGCACACTCGCGGCGCTCACGGCCCTGTCCGTCGCCGCCTTGACCGGCTGCGGCGATACAGGATCCGGCGGCACCACCACCGCCGCCGGCGCGCTGCGCATCATGGCCCCCGCCGCCCCCGGCGGCGGCTGGGACCAGACCTCCCGTACGGCCGAGCAGGCCTTCAAGGCCGCCGACCCGCAGCGCAAGGTCGAGGTGTTCAACGTCTCCGGCGCCGGCGGCACGATCGGCCTGGCCCAGCTCGCCGGCGAGAAGGGCAACGGCAACCTGCTCATGACCATGGGCCTGGTCATGGTCGGCGCCATCGAGCAGAACAAGTCCAAGGTGACGCTGGCGGAGACCACGCCGATCGCCAAGCTGACCGAGGAGTACGAGATCGTCGTGGTCCCGGCCGCCTCGCCGCTCAAGACGCTGGCCGACCTGACCGCCGCGTGGAAGGCCGACCCGAAGAAGGTCTCCGTGGCGGGCGGCTCGGCCGGCGGCACCGACCACATCCTGGCCGGTCTGATGGCCAAGGCGGCGGGCGTGGACCCGAAGCAGGTCAACTACATCGCCTACTCCGGCGGCGGCGAGGCCCTGGAGGCCCTGCTGGGCAACAAGGTCACCATCGGCGTCTCCGGCATCGGCGAGTTCGCCGAGCACGTGAAGTCGGGTCAGCTCCGGGCGCTGGGCGTCTCCTCGCCCGCCAAGCTGCCCAACGTCGACGCGCCCACCCTCAAGGAGGGCGGCCTCGACGTCGAGCTGGCCAACTGGCGCGGCTTCGTGGCCCCCGGCGGCCTGAACGACGCCGACAAGAAGGCCCTCACCGACCTGGTGATCAAGATGCACGACTCGCAGTCGTGGAAGGACGCCGTGGCCAAGAACGGCTGGATCGACTCCTTCCAGACCGGCCAGGAGTTCACCGACTACCTCAACGCCGAGCAGATCCGGATCAAGGCCGTCATCGCCGAGATGGGGCTCGTCTCCTGATGTCGTCACCGAACGTTCCGGACGGCGCCGCCGACAGCGGCGCCGTCCAGGCGTCCAAGAAGAGCTCCTGGTGGCGGCCCGAACTCGGGCTCGCGTTCGTCGTGCTGGGGCTCGGCGTCTTCGTCATCATCGGCACCCTCGACGTCACCGCGGCCGCCTCGGTGCTGGGGCTGGGGCCGAGGTTCTTCCCCATGCTGGTCGGCGGCTCCATGATCGTCGTGGGCGTCTGCTACGTGGTCGACGTGCTGCGCGGTGGGCGGGCCGCGCCCGAGGAGAGCGAGGACGTCGACCCGGACGCGCCCTCCGACTGGCGCAGCGTCGGCCTGGTCAGCGCCATCTTCCTGGCCTTCACCGCGCTGCTCGACGTGCTCGGCTGGATCATCGGCGCCTCGCTGCTGTTCTTCGGGCTGTCCGTGGCGCTGGGCGCCGAGCACAGGCTTCGCGCCGCGATCGTCGCGGTCGTCATCGGCGTGTCCACCTATCTGATCTTCGTCAAGGGCCTCGGCGTCACGCTGCCCGGCGGGCTGCTCAGGGGGGTGATCTAGATGAACTCCCTGCAGCTCCTGCTCGACGGCTTCGCCACCGCGCTGACCCCGGTCAACCTGATGTACGCGCTCATCGGCGTCACCCTGGGCACCCTGGTCGGCGTCCTACCCGGCATCGGCCCGGCGATGACCGTCGCGCTCCTGCTCCCGATCACCTTCACCGTGCCGCCGGCCAGCGCGTTCATCATGTTCGCCGGCATCTACTACGGCGGCATGTACGGCGGCTCGACCACCTCCATCCTGCTGAACACCCCCGGCGAGTCCTCCTCGATGATCACCGCGCTGGAGGGCAACAAGATGGCCAGGCGCGGGCGCGCCGCCCAGGCGCTGGCCACCGCCGCGATCGGCTCGTTCGTCGCGGGCACCATCGCCACCGCGCTGCTCGTGGTCGCCGCGCCGCTCGTGGTGGACTTCGCCATCGGCTTCGGCCCCGAGGACTACTTCGCGCTGGCCATCCTGGCCTTCACCGCGGTGTCGTCGGTGCTGTCCCGCTCGATCGTGCGCGGGCTGGCCTCGCTCGGCCTCGGCCTGGTCATCGGCCTGATCGGCATCGACCAGCAGACCGGGCAGGCGCGCCTCACCCTCGGCATCCCCCAACTGCTCGACGGCATCGACGTGGTGATCGTCGCGGTCGGCCTGTTCGCGCTCGGCGAGGCGCTGTACGTCGCCTCCCGCCTGCGGCACGCCGCCCCCGAGATCGTCCCCGTGGGCCGCGCCTGGATGGGCCGCTCGGACTGGTCGCGCTCGTGGAAGCCCTGGCTGCGCGGCACCGCGCTCGGCTTCCCGTTCGGCGCGCTGCCCGGCGGCGGCGCCGAGATCCCGACGTTCCTGTCCTACGCGACCGAACGCAAGCTGGCCCGCGGCGTCGCCCGCGAGGAGTACGGCAAGGGCGCGATCGAAGGGGTCGCCGGCCCCGAGGCGGCCAACAACGCCTCGGCCGCCGGCACGCTCGTCCCCTTGCTGACGCTCGGCCTGCCCACCTCGGCGACCGCCGCGATCATGCTGGCCGCCTTCCAGCAGTACGGCCTGCAGCCCGGCCCGCAGCTCTTCGACCACAACCCCGCCCTGGTGTGGGGCATGGTCGCCTCGCTGTTCATCGGCAACACGATGCTGCTGGTGCTGAACCTGCCGATGGCGCCGCTGTGGGCGCGGGTGCTGCGGGTGCCCAGGCCTTACCTGTACGCGGGCATCGTGGTGTTCGCGGCGCTCGGCGTCTACGCGCTGAACGCCTCGGCCGTGGACCTGGTCGTGCTGTTCCTGCTCGGCCTGCTCGGGTTCGCGATGCGGCGCTTCGGGCTGCCGGTCGCGCCCGCGGTGATCGGCATGATCCTGGGGCCGATGGCGGAGATCCAGTTGCGCCGGGCGCTGGCCATCGGCGCGGGCGAGGTGACCGTGCTGGTCAAGAGCCCCGTGGCGGTGGTGCTGCTGACGCTGTCCGCGCTGGCGCTGCTCACCCCGCTGGTGCGGGCGATCCTCGCCAGGCGGCAGACCACTTCGTCCGAGGAAGAGTAACCAGGCGCTCCACCGGGCATCATCCTCCTGGTTCTTGGGACATGACATGTAGAGCCCCGCAGGCCAGTCCAGCCTGCGGGGCCCTCCGCGTTCTACTCCGTGACGCCGAGCTTCTCCAGGATCAGCTCGCGCGCCCGGCCCGCGTCGGCCTTGCCGCGGCTGGCCTTCATCACGCCGCCCACCAGCGCGCCCACCGCGGCGACCTTGCCGGAGCGCACCTTGTCGGCGGCGTCGGCGTTGCCCGCGAGGACCTGGTCGATGATGGCCGACAGCTCGCCCTCGTCGTTGACGATGCGCAGGCCGCGCTTCTCGACGACGTCGTCGGGCGTGCCCTCGCCGGCGAGGACGCCTTCGAGCACCTGCCTGGCCAGCTTGTCGTTCAGCGCGCCCGAGGCGACCAGCACGGTCACCCTGGCGATCTGGGCCGGGGTGATGGGCAGGTCGGCGAGGGCCGTACCGGACTCGTTGGCGCGGCGGGCCAGCTCGCCCATCCACCACTTGCGTGCCTCGGCGGCCGGGGCGCCGGCCGCGATCGTGGCCTCCACCAGGTCGATGGCACCCGCGTTGTGCATGGACGCCATGTCGTGGTCGGACACGCCCCACTCGTCCTGCAGCCGCTTGCGCTTGACGCCCGGCAGCTCGGGCAGCGCCGCCTTGAGCGTGGCCACCCAGGCCGGGTCCGGCGCGATCGGCACCAGGTCGGGCTCGGGGAAGTAGCGGTAGTCCTGGGCCTCCTCCTTGGACCGGCCGGAGGTGGTGACCCCGGTGTCCTCGTGGAAGTGCCTGGTCTCCTGGATGATCCGGCCGCCCTCGGCCAGGATCGCCGCCTGCCGCTCGATCTCACTGCGCACCGAACGCTCCACGCTGCGCAGCGAGTTGACGTTCTTGGTCTCGGTACGGGTGCCCCACTCGCTCGTCCCGCGCGGCATCAGCGAGACGTTGACGTCGCAGCGCATGGAGCCCTCCTCCATGCGCACGTCGGAGACGCCCAGCGACCGCATGACCTCGCGCAGCTCGGTGGCGTAGGCGCGGGCCACCTCGGGCGCCATCCGGTCGGTGCCCGGGATCGGCTTGGTGACGATCTCCACCAGCGGGATGCCCGCGCGGTTGTAGTCGACGATGGAGTAGTCGGCGCCCTGGATGCGGCCGGTGGCGCCGCCCACGTGGGTGGACTTGCCGGTGTCCTCCTCCAGGTGCACGCGCTCGATCTCGATGCGCACGGTCCTGCCGTCCACCTCGACGTCGAGGTAGCCGTCGAAGCAGAGCGGCTCGTCGTACTGCGAGATCTGGTAGTTCTTCGGCATGTCCGGATAGAAGTAGTTCTTCCGGGCGAAGCGGCACCATTCGGCGATCGAGCAGTTCAGCGCCAGGCCGATGCGGATCGTCGACTCGATCGCCATCGCGTTGGCCGTCGGCAGCGACCCGGGCAACGCCAGGCAGACCGGGCAGACCTGCGTGTTGGGCGGCGCCCCGAACCCGGTCGCACAGCCACAGAACATCTTCGACGCGGTGCCGAGCTCGACATGCGTCTCAAGCCCAAGAACCGGCTCAAACCGCTCCAGAGCTTCGTCGTACGGCATGAGCGTGTTCGTGCTCACAGGTAACCCAGTCCCTTCAGAACATTCTTCGTCTCGGTGACCCAAACGGCGTAGGCGGGCACCTGAGCTAAGACATCGAGATTGATGTTTCTGCCTATGTACTCGAAGTAGTCGCGAATCGGCCTGCCCCGCGGTGGAACCACCCGATCCAGGACCTTCTTGGGGTCCAGGATGCTCTCCACCCCAGCCGGACGGGACGGCAGGAGATCGGCGCGACTGCCTTTCACTCCTTGCCAGGCGTGAGCATCGGCGAGCAGCCAAGCCTCGGTCTCCCTGACCGGCACCAGACCGACGACCGGCGTCGCCACACCCACCTCCGCGATGACCCGGGACACCTTGCCCCGCTCACGGTGATCGTTGTGAACGAACAGGACGTGGCAGTCCGCCGACAGCGCCCGAAGCGTGTCCCCCACGCGATCGGCATCCATGATCGACCGGCAGGAGCCGACCTCGGTCTCCTCGACGATGACGGAGCATCGGCTGGAGCCCCACGTGAGCTCCCGAAGCTGTCGCGTGATCACGATACCCAGGAAGACCTCGTCGGTGTCCCCTTCCGCGACCAGCCCCGGCGTCAGGATGCGGGTCATGGGCCCTGCTCCACCGTGCTCAGGTACTTGCGTACCTGTCTGGGCGAGGTGAAGGTCCCGGGTTCGCCTTCCGAGCGGACAGGCTTCGGGAGGGTCACCCGCGACATCCGGCCGTGTTCTGGGTCCACTCGCACCGCCGTACTGAGGAACACCAGCGACTCGGGGCTGAGCCGGAAGAGCTCAGACACCACCACAGGCGAGTGCGTGGTGAGGATGACCTGCCGCAGCGGCCTTTCGAGGGACGCGGGATCGGACGGGTCAGTGACCCGCTGTCGCATCCGGCGCAGGAGCTCGGCCAGTCGGCCGGGGTGCAGCCCGTTCTCGATCTCCTCGATCAACAGGACCCCTGGATGATCGGGGTCGTGCAAGGCCGCCAAGAGGCCGATCACCCGCAGGGTTCCGTCGGACAGCAGTCCGCTCGGCACCGGCCCCTGACCGTCGACGACGACCTCGAAGGACCATTCACGGGTTCGCTCGTCGAGCTTCGGTTCGAGCGTGACAAGGTCCGGGACCAGCGCCGCGAGATCGAGGATCAGGTCGTCGAGCGCGTCACGCTCCTGCATCCGTCCCAGAACCGCAGCAAGGTTGGAGCCGCGCGGATTGAGCGGGCCCTTGTCTCCCGCGTACCAACTGCGCCGCATAGCCGCCGGGTCCGGCTGGTGGAGGCGCCAGGTCCGCACCTCCGCATGGAAGATCCGCTTGATGAAGCCGCTGAGACTATGGGTGACGTCCGATCGGGGAAACCGTTCTTCGATCACCGCCTGCCAGGCGAACTCCTGGTTCAAGAACCGAGACGGCACCCACGGAAACCTGTCCGACCCCACCTTCGGCGCCGGATCGCGTAGCACGCTCGGCTCCTCAGGAGTACCGTCCTCCCCCAGTTCGGCGCTGATGGAATTCTGCATGGTCATCAGGCCGACTTCATTGTGAGTGAACGAGAAGACGTCGATCCGCATCGCGGAGACGGGCGTCCCCTTGGCCACCTGATGGAACTGCTCATGCGGCCGTCCCCGAAGCCCGGCCTCCGGCTCGTCCTCATCGTCCAGATCCCATTCGCCTCGCTGCACCAGGGCAAGCGCGTCCAGCAGGTTCGACTTGCCGCTGGAGTTGGGGCCGACCAGCGCGAGGAACGGCGGCACGTCGAGCTTGAAGTCCAGGAAGGACTTGAAGCCGTCGATCTCGATCCGAGTGATCATGCCGCCGTTCCTCTCCGCCTCAGAGTTCCTGAGCCTTGGCCAGCAGCGGGCCGCCCCAGCGGTCCTCCAGGGCCTTCTCGACGGCGGCGCCGACGCGGTAGCAGCGGTCGTCGCCCAGCACCGGGGCCATGATCTGCAGGCCGACCGGCAGGCCGTCCTCGTCCGCCAGGCCGCACGGCACCGAGATGGCCGCGTTGCCCGCCAGGTTGGACGGGATCGTGCACAGGTCGGCGAGATACATCGCCATCGGGTCGTCCGCGCGCTCGCCGATCGGGAACGCCGTGGTCGGCGTGGTCGGCGAGATGAGCACGTCCACCTGGTGGAAGGCGGCCTCGAAGTCGCGCGCGATGAGCGTGCGGACCTTCTGCGCCTGGCCGTAGTAGGCGTCGTAGTAGCCGCTCGACAGCGCGTAGGTGCCGAGCATGATGCGCCGCTTGACCTCGGGGCCGAAACCGGCCGCCCTGGTCATCGACATGACCTCCTCGGCGCTGCGGGTGCCGTCGTCGCCGACCCGCAGGCCGTACCGCATGGCGTCGAAGCGGGCCAGGTTGGAGGAGCACTCCGAGGGCGCGATCAGGTAGTAGGCCGGCAGCGCCGTGGTGAACGACGGGCAGGAGACCTCGACGACCTTCGCGCCGAGCGACTCCAGCAGTTCGACCGTCTCCCGGAAGCGGGCCAGCACGCCCGGCTGGTAGCCGTCGCCGCCGAACTCCTTGACCACGCCGATCCGTAGCCCGGACACGTCGGCCTGGCGGGCCGCCTCGACCACGCTCGGCACCGGGGCCTCGATCGAGGTCGAGTCCATCGGGTCGTGGCCGGAGAACGCCTCGTGCAGCAGCGCCGCGTCCAGGACGTTGCGGGCGAACGGCCCGGGGGTGTCCAGCGAGGAGGCGAACGCGACCAGGCCGTACCGGGAGGAGCCGCCGTAGGTCGGCTTCATGCCGACGATGCCGGTGACCGCGGCGGGCTGCCGGATCGAGCCGCCGGTGTCGGTACCGGTCGACAGCGGGGCCTCGTAACCGGCTACGGCCGCGCTCGACCCGCCGGAGGAGCCGCCGGGGATCCGCGACAGGTCCCACGGGTTGCGGGTCACGCCGTACGCGGAGTTCTCCGTCGAGGAGCCCATCGCGAACTCGTCGAGGTTCGTCTTGCCGAGGATGACCAGCCCGGCCGCCCGCAGCCGCGCGGTGACCGTCGCGTCGTACGGCGGCCGCCACCCCTCAAGGATCTTGGACGCGGCCGTGGTCGGCATGTCCTTGGTGGCGAAGATGTCCTTGTGCGCGATCGGCACCCCCGCCAGCGGCCCCAGCTCCTCGCCCGCGGCCCGCCTGGCGTCGACGGCCCGCGCCTGCTCCAGCGTGGTCTGCCGGTCGACGTGCAGGAAGGCGTTCAGCTTGGGCTCGACGGCGGCCATGCGGTCGAGGTGCGCCTCGGCGACCTCGACGGCGGAGACGTCGCCCGCGGCGATCAGCCCGCCGAGCTCGGCCGCGGTCTTCTGGATCAGACTCATGCTTCCTCCCCCAGGATGCGCGGCACCCTGAAGCGGTCGTCCTCGACGGCGGGCGCGCCGGACAGCGCCTGTTCGGGTGTCAGGGACGGTCGCACCTGGTCGGCGCGGAAGACATTGGTCAGCGGGAGCGCGTGCGACGAAGGCGGCACGTCCTCGGCGGCGACCTCGGACACCTTCGCGACCGACTCGATGATCGCATCGAGCTGGGTGGCGTAGTGGTCGAGTTCGTCATCGGAGAGCGCCAGCCTGGACAATCTGGCCAGGTGCGCGACCTCGTCGCGGGTTATGGCGGACATGAGTCGTTGAACCCGTTTCGTGGATGGAGTGTGGTCAGACTCATCCTAGGGCGCATGACGGAGCGTGGCCGAACCGTTTGCCTGCTCGAAACCGGTCAACCGTAAAGCTCATCAAGCCCGATGGTGCTGACATCTGACTCCGACCGTAGCACCGCGTCGAATCCGACACCGCTGTAGCAGGCCAGGACGGCGTCCCGCACGTCATAACCTCTCTCACCCAGCAGTTCCCTCGCCGAGGCGATCCCGAAGGTAGGAGTGTACTTCGTCGAAGTACACTCCTGCCTTTCAGGCCGTGGTCGGGACCTGGACCGGGCGGTCGAGGTCGGGGGCGTCCATGCGGTCGCGGAGCCAGACCGTGGCCTCCGCCGGGGGCATGGGCTGGCCGAAGAGCCAGCCCTGGCCCATGTCGCAGCCCATCTCGGCCAGCCGCATGGCGATCTCGTCCGTCTCCACGCCCTCGGCCACCGACCGCAACCCCAGGGAGCGGACCAGGTCGACGATCGAGCGGACGATGCGGTCGTCGTCCGGAGACTCGGCGATGCGCTGCACGAACGAGGCGTCGATCTTCACCTCGGAGATCGCCAGGCGCTGCAGGCGGATCAGCGAGGAGTAGCCGGTGCCGAAGTCGTCGAGCGCCAGCGGCACCCCGAGCGCGGCCAGCGCCTTGATCGTCTCGGCGGTGTAGGCCTGGTCGCCCATCAGGATGCGCTCGGTGACCTCCAGCTGGATCGCGGCCGGGGGCAGTCGGTACCGGGTCAGGCCGGCCTCGAGCTGGTCGGGCAGGGCGCTGTCGAGCAGGTCGCGGGCGGAGATGTTGACCGAGATCTGCACCCGCAGCCCGGTGTGCCACCAGCGGGCGGCCTGCTCCAGGGCGGCGTCGATGACGTACTCGGTGAGCTGGCGCATCAGGTAGGACTGCTCGGCCAGCGGGATGAACTCGCCCGGCGGCACCGTCCCACGCACCGGGTGCCGCCAGCGCAGCAGGGCCTCCACGCCGCGCACCTTGCCGGAGGTGAGGCCGACCTTGGGCTGGTAGTGCAGCCGCAGCTCGCGGTTGTCGACCGCGCGGCGCAGGTCGCCGAGCAGGCTGAGGCGTTCCGGTGAGTTGCGGTCCTTGTCCGGCTGGTAGAGCTCGACGCCGGTACGGCCCTCCTTGGCCAGGTACATCGCCACGTCGGCGCGCTGCAGCAGCAGCTCGAAGTCGGGGGCGTGGTCCGGGAAGAGGGCGATGCCGACGGAGCCGTCCATGTCGAACGTCATGCCTTCGAGCCTGACCGGTTCGGTGAGCGCGGCCCTGAGGCGGGCGGCGACCTCGCGGGCGGCGTGGGCGTCCCTGATCGAGGGGAGCAGCACAGCGAACTCGTCGCCGCCGAGGCGGGCGACCACGTCGCCGGGCCGTACGGAATGGGTGAGGCGGTGTGCCACCATCTGCAGCAGCCGGTCGCCGACCGGGTGCCCCATGGTGTCGTTGACCTCCTTGAACCGGTCGAGGTCGAGCAGGAACAGGCCGACCCGCTCGTCCTGGCGGGCCTCGGCCAGCGCCTCCTCGGTGCTGACGATCAGCATCTTGCGGTTGGGCAGGCCGGTGAGCTCGTCGTGCATGGCCTGGTGGTCGCGGCGCATGGAGAGCGTGGCGGTGAAGTAGACGGCCGCGAGCGGGGCCACGAACAGCGGGACCATGCCGGGCGACTCGTCCATCACCACGACGACCAGCGGGGCCAGCCCGAGCAGCCCGGTGTAGACCAGGCTCTGCGGACCGGCCGTCGCTCGCAGCACCCGGGTGATCGAGCGCCGCTCGTGCAGCGCCACCGCACCGCACACCAGCACCGCCCTGGCGGCGAAGTAGGCGGTGCCGGACAGCGCGATGGCGAGCAGGTCCCCGGCCGAGGGCAGCCACGGGCCCGCGGGGCTGGGCACGATGCCGAACAGCCCGAGCACCACGGCGGCGGCGGTGAAGGCGAGCGTCGACTGGGCGATGTTGAAGGTGACCCGGTGCGCGGCCTTGCGCGTGACGATGCCGTTGACCGCGACGCCGACGGCCTGCATGAGCACCGCCACCGGCAGCCCGAAGTGCAGCAGCACAGCGAAGGTGAACATCGTCGAGGGGTAGGTGCCGCCCACGGCGGTGGAGGAGGAGACCATGACGGGCCGCAGCTCGCCCAGGACCACGAGCACGGCCAGCGCCCAGAACAGCGGCAGGCGGGCGAGCTGCGCCAGCTCGGCCGGGTCCAGGCGCAACTCGGCGACGACGAGCGCGGTGAACCCGATCACGGTGACGGCCGCGAGGAACGCCCACAAGGGCGTGCCAACGCGTGGCCCGGTGTCTCGCGTGTCATTTGGGTCGGTCATCGGTAACAGAACCCCCATGAGGTCACTATGGGAGGGTACGGCCTTTAGCCCACTTCGCGAAACCAGGCGCGTACGTTCCGTCACATCCTCTTTGGCGTCAGACCTCCGGTGTGACCGCCGCATGCGCCGCCGCCTCGGGTCCCTGCTCCAGCAGGATCCGGAAACCCGCCTCCTCCAGGATCGGCACCCCCAGCGAGACCGCCTTGTCGTACTTGGAGCCCGCGTTGTCCCCGACCACCACGAACGACGTCTTCTTCGACACCGAGCTCGCCACCTTCCCGCCCCTGCTCTGCAGCGCCTCGGCCGCCGAGTCGCGGGTGAAGTCGGTCAGCGTGCCGGTGACCACGAAGGTCAGGCCCTCCAGCGTCTGCGGGCCCTTCTCCGGCGCGGGCTCGTCCTCCATCCTGACCCCGGCGGCCCGCCAGCGCTCGATGATCTCCCGGTGCCAGTCGACCTGGAACCATTCGTGCAGGGTGGTCGCCATGGTCGGGCCGATGCCCTCGATCGCGGCCAGTTCCTCCGCCGTGGCGTTCATGATGGCGTCCATCGAGCGCATGGCGTCGGCCAGCGCGCGGGCGGTGGGCGGGCCGACGTGCCGGATGGACAGCGCGACCAGCACCCGGGACAGTGGCTGGTCCTTGGCGCTGCGCAGATTCTCCATGATCTTCTTGGCGTTCTGGCTCGGCTCGCCGTCGAGGTTGGAGAAGAACGAGACGACCTTCTGCTCGCCAGTCTTGGGGTCGATCTTGGGCAGTCCGGTGTCCTGGTCGCGGACCACCGACCTGATCGGGATGAGCTGCTCCAGGGTCAGGTCGAACAGGTCGGCCTCGGTGCGGACGGGCGGGGGCTGCGGCGGCAGCGGCTGGGCCAGCGCGGTGGCCGCGACGTAGCCGAGGCCCTCGACGTCGAAGGCGTGGCGTCCGGCCGCGAAGTAGAGCCGCTCGCGGAGCTGGGCGGGGCAGCCGAGCGCGTTGGGGCAGCGCAGGTCGGCGTCTCCCTCCTTCTCGTAGGCCAGCTCGGTGTCGCACTCGGGGCACCGACCGGGCATCTCGAAGGCCCGCTCGGAGCCGTCCCGCAGCGCCTCCACCGGACCCATGATCTCCGGGATGACGTCGCCGGCCTTGCGCAGCACGATGGTGTCGCCGATGAGCACGCCCTTCTTGACCACGATCGCGGCGTTGTGCAGAGTGGCCCGCTCGACCGTGGACCCGGCGACGGTGACGGGCTCCATCACCGCGTACGGCGTGACCCGCCCGGTGCGCCCCACCCCCACCTGGATGTCCAGCAGCTTGGTGTTGACCTCCTCAGGCGGGTACTTGAAGGCGATCGCCCACCTCGGCGCCCGCGAGGTGGAGCCCAGCTCCCGCTGCGTCCTGATGTCGTCCACCTTCACCACCACACCGTCGATCTCGTACGGCGGGTCGTGCCGGTGCTCCTCGTAGTAGGCGATGAAGCCGTTGATCCCCTCGAGGTCGGGCACCACCCGGTACAGGTCGCTGACCGGCAGGCCGAACGCGCGCAGCCGGTCGTAGACCTCGGACTGGGCCTGCGGCTCCGGCGTGCCCTGCCAGACGCCGACGCCGTGCACCAGCATGCGCAGCGGACGCTGGGCGGTGATGCGGGGGTCCTTCTGCCGCAGCGAGCCGGCCGCGGAGTTGCGCGGGTTGGCGAAGGGCGGCCTGCCCTGCTCGGCGAGCTGCTCGTTGAGCGTCCTGAAGCCGTCGACCGGGATGTAGACCTCGCCGCGTACCTCCAGCAGCGCGGGCACGTCGTCCCCGGCCAGCCGGTGCGGCACGCCCTGGATGGTGCGCACGTTGACGCTCACGTCGTCGCCGGTGACGCCGTTGCCCCGGGTGGCGGCGCGCACCAGCCTGCCGTCGCGGTAGACCAGCGCGATCGCCAGGCCGTCGATCTTCAGCTCGCACAGGTAGGGCCCCGGGTCGCCCTCGGCCAGCCGCTCCGCCCTGGCCATCCAGGCGGACATGCCCTCGGCGTCGAAGGCGTTGTCGAGGCTCTCCATCTTGCGCAGGTGATCGACCTTGACGAAGTCGCCGGAGACGGGCGCGCCGACCTTCTGGGTGGGCGAGTCGGGGGTCCGCAGCGCCGGGTGCGCGGCCTCCAGCTCGTCCAGCTCCCTGAACCAGGTGTCGAACTGCGCGTCGCTCACGGTCGGCTGGTCGAGGACGTAGTAGCGCCAGCGCGCGTCCTCGACCAGCTCGCTCAGCTCCGCGTGCCGCTCCAGCGCGGCCACCGGCACGCCCTCGACCTCGGCGCTCATCCCGTGCTCCCTCCGTAGCCCTTGGGAGAACGCTATCGCCGCGCACCGACACCGGAGAATGCGTATTACCGTGGCCAGACCTGCTCCCAGTCCGAGCACCGGTAGGTCTGCGGCTCCATGCCCGGCGCCGGGCGCGCGGCCCTGCAGACCTTCACCTCGATGACCGACGGATCGGTGAACGTCCGCCGGTAGGCGGCGCTGGGGTCGAGGCCCCGGCAGTAGCGCTTCCACCTGGTGTACGTCCAGGCTGAGCCGCTTCCCTGCTTGTACCGGAACCTGATGTAGGTGCAGACGGTGGCGGAGCTGCGGTCGATGATGGTGCCCTTGATCGTGATGTCGCCGCTGCCGGAGGAGGAGCCGCTGAACCTTCCCCTGTGGTCGTCGGTGGGGACGGGCGGGAACGGGGCGGCGCCCACGGCGGGCGAGGCCGCCAGCAGGGCGGCGGCGATCAAGACGTTGAGCATGCTGTCTCCCAGAGTTCAAGCACAGGGGTCCGCCTCCGCGGCTCCGTGCGAGACGAGCGGCCAGTTCTCGGTGTCGAAGCTCCGGCCGATGATCGTGCACGCCGTCTCGATCGGGCGTGCCGTGAGGTCGTCGAGGGGTCCCACGTCCCAGAGGGTCGCGCCGCCCTCGACGCTGCCGGTGAGAGCGCTCCTGCCGTCCGGGCTGAACACCCCGGTCCTGATCGCGCCCGCGAGCCTGCCGACGAGGTACGGCGTGGCGGGGTTCCCGATCAGCCAGATCATGGCCGTCTCGTCGTCCCCGACGGTGAGCGCCAGGTCCCCGCGCGGGTGGAAGGCGACGGCCCGCACCCCGTCGGAGTGCCCCCGCAGGACCGCCAGCCGCTCCAGCCGCCGCGCGTCCCAGAGGACCGCGATCTTGTTGTCGCCGCCGGACAGCAGCCGCCCGCCGTCGGCGCTGAACGCCACCGACAGCACGGCCTCGTCCCCGTGCGTCACCTGCCGCCGCGTCATCACCCGCCGGGACAGGTCCCAGAGGCTGACGCCGCCCTCGTCGTCGCCGACGGCTGCGGTGCGCCCGTCGGGGCTGAGCGCCAGTGAGCGCGGCTCGTGGGGGGCGGTGAACTCCCATGTCGTCTTCCTGGTCGCGACATCCCACAGCCGCAGGCGTCCCTTGGTGGCGGTCAGCAGCGCCGTGCCGTTCGCGGAGACGGCGAGCAGGTCGGCGGTGCCGCCCAGCGGGTGCCTGTCCGGGCCGTCCCACAGCGCCAGCGGGTGGCTGGTGACCGCGCTGCTCCCGGCGTAGGCGACCTGCTCCACCCAGGGGGCGGTGCCGCGCAGCGGGGTGTCCTTCCCGGCGCGCCAGATCAGCGCGCCGTCGTCGGTGGTTCCGGTGAGCAGGTCGGCGCCGTCCGGGGAGAAGGCGGCCGAGCGGACGCCGTCGAAGGAGCCGGGGTAGCGCCACAGCACGCGCGGGGTGGCGGCGTCGGCGATGTCCCACAGGCGTACCGTCCCCGCGGTGTCGCCGGTCAGCAGCAGGTCGGCGCGCAGGTCGAGGGCCAGTACCCAGCCGTCCTGGCCGCCCACGGTGAACAGCCTGCGCGGTTCGGCGCGGCCGGACAGGTCCCAGCGCACGATCCGCCGGTCCAGCCCCGCGGTGATCAGCGTCCTGCCGTCGTGGCCGAAGGCGACGGCCCTGACCTTGTAGTCGTGGCCCTGCAGCGTGTACAGCCTGGTCTTCCTGGTCAGGTCCCAGACGTCGACGCCGTTGCCCGCTCCGGTGAGGGCGGCGGTACGGCCGTCGGGGCTCAGCGCCAAGCCCTTGGCCACGCCGCCCCACGGCTCCTCGGCGCGCAGGGTGAGGCGGCGCGCGGGCCGTACCGGATCGGACAGGTCCCACAGGACCGCGCCGTGCCGGTCGTCGCCCGCCAGCAGGTGACGGCCGTCGGCACTCCAGGAGACGGCGAGCGCGTCGCCGCGTAGAGGTCTGAGTGGTTTCGGCTTGCGGGGGTCGCGCAGGTCCCAGAGCCGGGCCACCCCCCGCCTGCCGCCGACCACCGCCAGCCCGCCCGTCGGGCGGAACGCGGCGGGGCCGTGGCCGGACAGCCGGGCGAGCCGCACGGGCTCCGCGGGGGTGCGGACGTCCCACAGCGCGGTGTCCGCTCCGGCCGCGATCAGCAGGCCGCCGTCGGGGCTGAACGCCACGTGGCCGACCTTGCCGGGCAGCGCCGCGAGGCGTTTCGACGACGCCAGGTCGTACAACTCGGCCACACCTCCGGGGCCGACGATCGCGGCGGTCAGCGGTCCCGAGGGGCTGAGCGCGACCGATCCCACGACCGAGGGGTAGCGGGCGACCCAGGAGGCCGCGTGGTTGGCCACCAGGGTCGCGATCAGGTGGGCGCGCGTCTCGGCGGAGTCGTCGAGCCCGACGGCGGCGACGCTCAGCCGGAGCGCGGTCAGCGGGTCGCGCTCGCGCAGCGCGTCAGCCTCGAACATCATCGCGCGCACGCTCGCCACCCGCCGCTGCCACTCGGCGTCGCGGTACTTCAGCACCGCCACCACACCCGCCACCAGGGAGATCACCAGCAGCGTGGCCAGCACCCCGGACAGCGCGGCCCGGCGCCGTACCCTGCGGCGGGCGGCCAGCGCCTCGCGCCTGCGCAGGGCGAGCGACGCTTCGAGGAAGGCGTGCGCGGCGGGTGCGAGCCGCCTGCCCTCGGCCCAGTCGGCGGCCATCTCCAGCCGCGACCCCCGGTACAGCCCGGCGGGCTCGCCGTCCCACGCCCCGGCCGCCTCCACGAGGTGCTGCTCGACCAGCAGGCCCGCCCGGTCGGAGTCGATCCACGAGCGCAGCACGGGCCACGCGGTCAGCAGCGCCTCGTGGGTGATGGCGACGGTGCCGCCGTCGAGGGTGAGCAGCCTGGCCGAGTCGGCGGCGAAGGCGTCGACGACCTCGCAGGCGGCCAGCGGGTCGGGCACCTCGCCGAGCAGCCGGTCCAGGTCCACCCTGCGCCTGGTGTCGTCGGTCCCCTCCCCCACATGGACCAGGCGGCGGAACAGCGCCCTGGCGCTGTCGCGGGCCTGGAAGTCGAGGGAGGCGAGCACGTCGTCGGCGGTGGCGGCCAGGGCGGCGTGGATGCCGCCGGTGCGCCGGTAGCCCGCCACAGTGAGGGTGCTGCCCTGGCGCTGCTGCCAGGTGGCCAGCAGGGCGTGCGAGAGCAGCGGCAGCCGCCCCGCCTCCTCGCCCAGGTCGCGCAGCAGTACGTCGGCCAGGCCGGGTTCCAGGGTGTAGCCCGCGGCCCGGGCGGGGCGCTCGACGGCGGCGCGCAGCTCGGCGGCGTTCATCGGGCCGACCACGACCTGACCGCGTTCCAGGGCGCGCCGCAGTTCGGGCCGCTCGGCGCAGCGGCCGAGGAAGTCGGCGCGCACGCCGAGCACGACCAGCCCCCGATGGGCGCAGACGGCGGCGGCGAAGCCGGGGTCGCCGCCCACGAACGCCTCCTCGAACTGGTCGACGACCAGCACGTCCGCGTCCGGGGGCACGGGGTCGGCCGGAGTGATCACGGTGACCCGCCAGTCGGCGGAGCCCGGCAGGCCGAGGGCGCCCTGCCCGATGGCGGGCACCAGCCCCGCGCGCAGCAGCGAGGTCTTGCCCGACCCCGAAGGCCCGGTCACGATCAGCGGCGCCGGGTCGGCGTAGCGTTCCCCGAGCTGCCGCGCCAGCGTCTGGACCAGACGCTCCCGCCCGAAGAACAGCGCGGCGTCGGCGGCCCCGAACGGCTCCAGCCCCTTGTACGGCGAGCCCTCGGGCAACGCGGGCGAGAGCCGTACCCCCTCGGTGGTCAGGACGTGCGCCGGGTTGGCGGCCAGCACCAGCTCGCCCACCCGGCCGGTGGAGCGGGCGCGCGGGCGGGGGAAGCCGCTCGCGGGCAGGACGCGGCTCAGGTGCCGGTGCACGTCCTGCAGCGCCAGCCGGGGCGGGCCGAGCGGGTCGCCGTCGGCCAGCAGGCGCAGCAGCGCCCCGCTGAAGGCCGTGTGCCGCAGCCCGCCGGGCGCGAAGGCGGGCTCGCTGCGCCCGGCCGAGGTCAGCACGTACGCGCCGGAGATCTCGGCCAGCCCCGCGACCTCCTCCCACGGCCCCGCCATCCCCTCGATGGCCCGCCCGGAGAAGCAGCAGTCCAGCACGACCAGCACCGGCCCGCGCACGTTGTCGAGCAGGTACCGGCGGACCGTGTCGTACGGCAGCGCCGTGTGCTCCAGGTGCAGCGGCCCGGAGTGGGTGATCGCCGAGGCCAGGAAGAGCGAGCCCCGGCGGCTGACCAGCCCGTGCCCCACGTAGTACACGATCAGCGGCCCCTCGGCCGAGGCGGCGGCCGCCGAGACCGCCGCCCCGACGGCCGTCGGCGAGGCGGGGTCGAGTTCGACCCGAACCTCGGCCAGCCCGCACCGCTCCAGCAGCGCGGCCCGCAGGTCGTCGAGCGTCGCCGCGACCGCGGGGATGGCCGGCAGGTCCGAGGAGGACGCGTGCGTGCCCGTCCCGACGAGGAGCGCACGGGCCCCGGCGAAGTCACCGGTACTCACGCCTGCGAGTGCATCACCGATTCGCCCGTTTGACCATGAGTAGGGGGCTGCTCACCCGCCCTGCGCCCACACGCCTTCCCACGGCGAGCACCGGCCGGTGATCCGCCGGGCGTCGCCCCGGCAGACCTTGCCCTCGATGGAGAGCATGTAGCCGGTGCCGAAGCTGAACGTCAGCGGCTTGGTCCCCGCGCAGTTCCGGAAGCTTCTGGAGCCCCGCGAGCTGTCCTCCTTCACCCAGCGGAAGCGCAGCCAGCTGCAGCCCTTCTCGGTGGGGAAGTCGTAGAGCCTGCCGGACACCACGAAACCGGGCCGGTCGAGCGTGACCGTGCCCTTGGCCTTGCCCGCGCGGTCGGCGGAGTAGATCGACCCCCAGCTCCACCGCTCGGGGTTGACGGCGGCGGCGGCCGGTGCGGCCACGCCGAGGACGAGGACGGCGGTGAGCCCCGCGACACGAAAGATCATGGACGCAGTCATAGGTCAGCTCGCTTGCAGTCGGCTTGACGGATCTTCACGCAGCACGGTCGCGGCCCGTTCGCAGGCGGCCAGCGCGGCCTTGGCGTAGGCGGGTGACGCGTCCGCCAGGCCGCAGGCGGGGGTGAGCACGACCCGGGAGGCCAGCTCGTCCGGCGCGAAGCCGAGCCGCCGCCACAGCTCGATCGCGGGCTTGGCGATCACCCCGATGTCGGGCAGCTTGGTGTCGGTGCCCGGCACCACGCCGAGGAAGAAGGTGACCCCGGCCTCCACGGTCTCGCCGATCTGGTCCTCGTCGCGCCTGCTCAGCAGCGAGGCGTCCAGCGCGATGCCCTTGACCCCGGCCTCGCGCAGCACCCTGAGCGGCACCGAGGGCGCGCAGCAGTGCACGATCGGCAGCACCCCGCCGAGGAAGGGCCGCAGCCCTTCGGCCACCTTGTACGGCTCGACCGCGGCCAGCCGCCCGAACCCCGACGCGGTGGGCACGGTACCCGCCAGCACGCCCGGCAGCCCCGGCTCGTCGAGCTGCAGCACGATCTCGGTGACGCCCGGCACCCGCCGCCGCACCTCGGCCACGTGCTCGGCGACGCCCTGGGCCAGCGACGCGGTCAGGTCGCGCACCGCGCCCGGGTCGGCCAGCATCTTGTCGCCGTAGTGCAGCTCGATCGCCCCCGCCAGCGTCCACGGCCCGCAGACCTGCAGCTTGAGCGGCCCCACGTAGCCGTCGGCGACCTCCTCCAGCCCGTCCAGGTCGCGCGCCAGGTGGTCCTTCGCGCGCCGCTGGTCGCGCCCCGGCCGCCCGGCCAGCCGCCAGCCCGACGGCTGCACCTCCACCGGCAGCTCCACCAGGAGCGAGGCCGTCCGGCCCACGAGGTCGGCCCCGACCCCCCGGCCTGGCAGTTCGGGAAGGTATGGCAGGGACGGAACCTCGCCGAACACGACGCGGAGGGTCTCCAGGTGGTCCTCGCCCGGATGGGACCCGATGCCTGTTGCGCTGAACATGTCTCCCAGGTTAGAGCGGCAGGCGAGCGATCACCTCCGTGCCGCCTCCCGGGCGTGGTCCCGCCGTGCACGAGCCGCCCGTCTCGGCGGCCCGCTCGCGCATGGAGGTCAGCCCGACGCCCGCCGAGGGCGAGACGGGCAGGCCGACGCCGTCGTCGGCCACGGTGACCCGCAGCTCGCCGTCCACCCGGGTCAGGCCGATGAGCGCCGAGGCGGCGTGGGCGTGCCTGCGCACGTTCGTCAGCGCCTCCTGGGCGATCCGGTAGGCGGCCACCTCGACGGCGGCGGGCAGGTCGGCCAGCGAGCCGTCCACCCGCACGTCCACCCGGGGGCCGGGGGCCTGGGCGAACACCCGCAGCGCGCCTTCCAGGCCGAGGTCGTCGAGGGCGGGCGGGCGCAGGCCGTAGACCAGCTCGCGGACCGACACGATCGTGTGCGTCATCTCCTCGCGGACCCGCACCAGCAGCTCGGCGACCGCGTCCGGGTCGGCGTCCAGGCGCCTGCGCGCCTCGTCGAGGGTCAGCGTGACGCTGGTCAGCGACGGCCCGAGCCCGTCGTGCAGCTCCCGGCCGAGCCGGCGCCGCTCCTCGTCGCGGGTGACCCTGATCCGCTCCCGCGAACGCCGCAGATCCGAGGTCAGCCGTACGGCGTGCGCCAGCTCCGCCAGGTGCTTGGCCAGCACCGACAGCGGCTCCCTGCCCTGGCGCGCGCCGGCCAGCAGCAGCCGCCCGACCGGCTCGCCGTGCCAGGCCAGCGGCACCGCCTTCGGCTCCTCCCCCAGCTCCCCGTCGACGAAGCTGAGCAGCCGCTCCCCGTGCACCTCGACCCCCGCACCGCGCGCGCCCAGCGCCCACCTGACCATCGAGGTCGCCGTGGCCAGCGCCTCGGACGGGTCACCGGCCTCCTGGACGGTACGGCTGAGCTGGTCGGCCATCCGGTAGGGGTCGCGCTCGACGTTGAGCAGCCGGTCGACGGCCGCCTGCAACAGCGTCCGCAGCGGGTCGAAGAGCACCCCGGCGGCCATCGCCGCGCCCAGTCCGGCCAGGGGCCCGTAGCCGTCCGCCAGAACGCTGCCGAGCCAGATCAGGCCCAGGTACACGGTGCCGACGACCACGGCGAGCAGCACGTAGACGAGAGTGCGGTTGAGGATGACGTCGATGCCGTACAACTGGTGGCGGAGCACCGCGGCGATGATCGCGATCGGGATGGCCGCCGCCATCAGCAGGTGCAGCGTCACCAGCTTCGGGTCCTCGAAGCGGATCGCCCAGGTGGCGATGAACGCGACCATCGTGTAGAAGTACCAGGCGATCTGGCGGCGGGTCTCCGGCGCGGCGGCCTTGTACCTGAACCCGAGCGACAGCACGCCGAGCATGGACAGCACCAGCATCGGCGGGGTGATCCACGACTCCACGACCTCGGGAATGCTGCCGAGCGCCTCGACGCCGAACGGGTTGCGGATCGGCAGGCCGAGCTCGAACGACGGGTCAGGGGAGAGCCCGAGCAGCAGCGAGTGGCCCACCATGAGCACGAGGTTGCCGTACAGCACCGGCCGCCACCGCCTGGACGGCAGCCGCCCGTCGGGGAAGATCAGCGGCATGATGCCGACGAACGGCGGCACCACCCACAGCCACAGCCAGGCCGCGGGCCAGGCCACGTAGGGGATGAGCGGGTTGGGGGCGAAGGCGGTCATCCAGTGGATCGAGGCGAAGCACAGCAGGTAGACCGTCCAGATCACGCCGGTTCCCCAGAGCAGCCACGGGAAGACCAGCCTGGGTCTGCGGGAGATCAGGAAGGCGCCCGCGGCGGGGAACAGCACCCCGATCGGGTCGACGCCCCCGATGGGGACCGTCCACGGAACCTGTCCGGCCGTCCAGTAGGCGAGCAGCACGCCCACCGGCGATATGACGGCCGCGGCCCAGGCCACCGCCACGAGCAGGCGCCGCCTCACGGACTGCCCTTCACCGGGAGCCTGGCCGTCACCTCGGTGCCGCCGCCGGGCCGTACGCTGATCACGCAGGTGCCGCCCACCTCGACCGCCCGCTCGCGCATGGAGTTCAGCCCGACGCCGTTGCGCCGCTGCTCGGGCAGGCCGATGCCGTCGTCGGAGACGGTCAGCCAGAGCTCCTCCTGCCGCTCCAGGCGGACCAGGGCAGTGGTGGCGTGGGCGTGCCTGCGCACGTTCGTCAGCGCCTCCTGCACGATCCGGTAGGCGGCCACCTCGACGGCCGCGGGCAGCCCGTCCAGGTCGCCGTCCACGACCACGTCCACTCTCGGGCCCGGGGCCCCGGCCTGGGTGCGCACGGCGCCTTCGAGGCCGAGGTCGTCGAGAGCGGGCGGGCGCAGGCCGTAGACCAGGTCGCGGACGTCCACGATCGCCTCGGTCATCTGGTCGCGTACCCGGTGCAGCAGCGGGGCCACCGCCTCCGGGTCCCTGGCCAGGCGCACCCTGGCCTCGTCGACGGTCATCGCCAGGCTGGCCAGTGTGGGGCCGAGCCCGTCGTGCAGGTCGCGGCGCAGCCGCCGCCGCTCCTCCTCGCGGGTGGCCAGGATCCGCTCCCGGGAGGACTGCAGGTCCGCGGTCAGCCGTACGGCGTGCGCCACCTCGGCGAGGTGTCTGGCCAGCATGTCCAGCAGCGCGCCGCCCGGCCGCTCGCCGGCCACCAGCAGCCGCCCGACCGGCCTGCCGTGCCACACCAGGGGGGTCACCACCGGGTCGGGGCCCGGTTCGCCGTCGGCGACGGTCCTGATCCGCTGGTCCGGCAGCACCACCTCGACCGCCACCCCCTCGGCCTGCAGCGCCTGCCTGATCGCGGTGGCCGCCGAGGCCAGCGCCTCCACCGGGCCACTGGCCTCCTGGACGCTCTGGCTGAGCCGGTCGGCCACCTTGTACGGGTCGCGCTCGACCTTGAACAGGCGGTCCACGAGGGCCTGCAGGCGCTGCCGTACCGGCTGGAAGAGGGCTCCGGCGGCGAGCGCGGCCACCAGGCCGCCGCCGCTGCCGAATCCGGTGGCGAGGGCGTTGCCGAGGCCGATCAGACCGAAGTAGACCGCGCCGATCACGCCGGTGAGCACGGCGTAGACGAGGGTCCGGTTGAGGATGACGTCGATGTCGTACAGGCGGTGGCGCAGGACGGCGACCGCGATCGCGACCGGCACCGCGAAGACCGCGGCCACCTGGACGTAGGTCGCGAGGGCCGGCCCGGAGAACGCCTCGGCGAGCACCACCACGACCATCGGGTAGGCGAACCAGGCGACCTGCCTGAGCCCGTCGGGCCCGCGCGCGCGGCAGCGGTGGACGAGCGCGCCGATCCCGACCAGCGGCAGCACCCGGAGCGCCAGCAGCGCGGCGTCGAGCACGCCGGACAGGCCGAGCGGCTGGTAGGAGCGCATCGTGTCCGGGTCGATCCCGCCGGGCGCCAGCAGGATCCCGGCCGCGAGAAGCACTGGGATCGCTCCCACCGCCCACAGCACGGGCCGCCACGCCCGCGCGGGCGGCAGCCCGTCCGTGAAGGTGATCGCGATCGGCCCCCAGAGCAGCAGATGCCCGAGAGCCGCCAGCCAGAACCCGGCCCAGTCCGTGTACGGCCGCAGCGCCGCGTGACCGGCCTGCGGGGCCCACACGTCCAGCCCGTGGACCAGCGTGCTGGCCGCCGCGGCCAGTCCGGCGGCGAGCAGCAGCCGCCCGATCGGCAACTCCGGCCTGCGCACCAGCAGGAACGCTCCAACCAGGGGAGAGCTCACCCCCGCGGCGACGCCGGTCCACCAGAAGCCCGCGATCCCGTCCACGCCGACGACGACCCCCGCCACCACCAGCAGGGGCCCCACCGCACCGAGCAGCCAGAGTCCGGAGAACCTACGCATATGTCGCGGATCATAGGTACGGACATGTCCCGGAGTCACGGGACAAGAGCCCTGACTAAAGTGAAAAAATGGAACTCAAGAAATACGGCCACGCCTGCCTCAGACTGGAGAAGAACGGAAAAGTCCTGGTCGTGGACCCGGGCGTCTACTCCGAGGCCGAAGCCCTCGACGGCGCCGACGCCGTGCTCATCACGCACGCGCACGCCGACCACATGAACGTCGAACTGCTCCGCAAGTCCTCACCCGACCTGGAGATCTGGACCTGCGAGGGCGCCGCCGCCGAACTGACCGACGTCCCGGCCACGGTCCGCACCGTACGGCACGGCGACACCTTCCAGGCGGCCGGGTTCGCGGTCGGGGCGTTCGGCGAGTGGCACGCCAGGACCTACCCCGACCTGCCGATCATCCAGAACGTCGGGTTCATGGTCGACTCCTCGGTCTTCTATCCGGGCGACGCGCTCACCGTGCCCGAGGTGGACGTGCACACGCTGATGGTGCCCACCGGGGGGCCTTGGGCGAGGCTCAACGAGGTGATCGAGTACCTGCGGGTGATCCGTCCCCGCCGCGCCTTCTCCACCCACGACGGGCTGTACAACCAGAACGGCCTGGGGCTCGTGGACAACTGGCTAAGGATGGAGTCGGACAAACAGGGCGCCGAAATCCGTCGCCTCGCCCCCGACGAGACCCTCGTCCTGCCGTAGGGGCGCCTGGTCAGGCCGCCTTGGTGATCGTCGCGGAGCCGATCACGGTGTCGCCCGAGTAGAGCACGGCCGCCTGGCCTGCCGCCACGCCGACGGCGGGCCGGTCGAGTTCGACGCGCAGCTCACCCTCGCCGCTCTCCTGCACCCGGCACCCGTAGACCTCGCCGTGCGCCCTGAGCTGCACCGACAGCTCGCCCTCGACCCCGGCGGGCCCGTTCCACACCGGGCGGACGCAGTCGATCGTGGTCACCTGCAGCGCGGCCCTCGGCCCGACGGTCACCGTGTTGGACACCGGCTCGATCGACAGGACGTAACGCGGGCGGCCGTCGGCCGCCGGACGGTCGATGTGCAGGCCCTTGCGCTGGCCCACGGTGAAGCCGTAGGCGCCCTGGTGGCTGCCGACCACCGCGCCGCTCTCGTCGAGGATCGAGCCCTCCTCGGCGCCCAGCCGCCCGGCCAGGAACGCCCGGGTGTCGCCGTCGGCGATGAAGCAGACGTCGTGGCTGTCCGGCTTGTCGGCGACGGTCAGGCCGCGCCTGGCGGCCTCCTCGCGCACCTGGGCCTTCGTCGAGTCCCCGAGGGGGAAGATCGCGTGGCTGAGCTGCTCGCGGGTGAGCACGCCGAGCACATAGGACTGGTCCTTGCCCTGGTCGGGGCTGCGCGACAGGACGCCGTCGACGAGCTTGGCGTGGTGGCCGGTGGCGACCGCGTCGAAGCCCAGGGCCAGCGCCCGGTCCAGCACCGCCGCGAACTTGATCTTCTCGTTGCAGCGCAGGCACGGATTGGGCGTACGGCCCGCGGCGTACTCCGCGACGAAGTCCTCGACCACGTCGCGCTGGAAGCGCTCGGCCATGTCCCACACGTAGAAGGGGATGCCGATCACGTCGGCGGCCCTTCGCGCGTCGCGGGAGTCCTCGATCGTGCAGCAGCCGCGCGCGCCCGTACGATGCGATTGAGGGTTGGCCGACAGGGCCAGATGCACACCAGTGACGTCGTGACCGGCCTCGGCGATCCGAGCGGCGGCCACGGCGGAGTCGACGCCGCCCGACATGGCGGCAAGCACACGCAGTCCCATGACATATCGAGACTACCGTCCGCCAGGGGTTCTGCGGTCTGGGAGGATTTAGGGCTATGCGATTGTTCGGGCGAAAGGACGGGGCGGCCCCCGAGCCCAACGAAGGCGTGGCCGCGTTCTGGTCCTGGTGGCAGGAGACCAGACCACAGATCGACGCCATGCTCGACGCGGCCGAAGCCGAGGCCGAGGCCAACCTCCAAGCCGAGGCCGAACGGCCTGCGGAGCGACCTGTGGAGCGGCCCTCGGAACGGCCCGCGGAACCTCCTGCGGAGCGGATCGACTCGGGCGACGGGATCAGCGCGACCGAGCTGGCCGAGTTCGAGCGGCTGATCCAGGGGTTCGACGCACCCGAGGCCGAGCGCCCGGCCGGGACCGAGCCGACCGAGGGGCCAAATCAGGCTACGGCCGAAGACGCCGGGACTGCCGAAGAAGCCGGAGCCGCCGAAGAAGCCGGTTCCTCTGGTGCCGAGCGGCTGGCCGCGTATCTAGGTCCGGCCGTGGCCGCCATCCATCCCGACCTGGTCGGCGAGATCGTGCCCGGCCGGAACGCCGCCCACGCCCTCGTGGTGACCGCCGCGGGCGACCCCGAGCTGCGCTCGCTCGCGCACCGCTGGGCCAGGGCCGCGCCCCCCGCCGACGCCCAGTGGGAGTACCACCCCTCACGCCAGGCCAACCCCCGGGCGCTGGCTCTGCGGCTGGAGGTGGGCGGCTACGAGTTCGCGCTCGCCGAGCTGCGTCTCGGGCTCCGGGTGCCGCGGGGCACGCCGCGCGTCGACGTGTCCGCCTTCCACCCGGTCTTCGTCATGCTCGACGAGGAGACCAGGCTGGAGGCGACGCTGCTCGCCCTCGACTGGCTGCTCGGCGAGGACGACGTGGCGCGCTGGGTGGGCGAGATCACCCCCACCACGTTCCAGCCGATCGACGCGGTCGAGGCCGTGCACTTCCCCGCCGTGGTCGCCGACCTGGCCTCCGAGTACACCGAGGAGCAGTGGGCGCAGTTGGAGGGGCAGACCGCGGACGGGTCGCGGCTGGTCGCCGTCACCCGCTTCCCGCTGCGGCCGGTCGACCATCCGCTGTTCGACCAGCACATCGCGATCGCCCTGCCCTACGCGCGGGCCGACGACGAGGGTCTGCCGGAGGGCAGGTCGCTGGCGGCGCTGCGCGACTTCGAGGAGCGCCTGTCCCGGCAACTGCTCAAGCTCCGCGGCGGCGCCGTACTGGCCGCGCACGTCAGCGCCGAACGGCACCGGGTGCTGCACATCTACGCCGACCCGGCGAGCGAGGCGGCGGCCAAGCTCAAGGAGCTGGCCACGAGCTGGAAGGAGGGCCACCCGCGGGTCGACGTGGCGCTCGACCCCGCCTGGACCGCGGTGGCCCCTTTCCTGTCCTGACGGCTCAGCTCAGGCCCGCGCGGCGGGCCCGTTCGACGGCGGCGGGGAGGACTTCGACCAGGCGGTCGACGTCCTCCTTCGTCGAGGTGTGGCCGAGGGTGAAACGCAGCGAGCCCCTGGCCCTGGTGGCCTCGGCTCCCATCGCGAGCAGCACGTGCGAGGGCTGGGCGACGCCGGCCGAGCAGGCCGATCCCGTCGAGCACTCCACGCCCTTGGCGTCGAGCAGCATGAGCAGCGCGTCCCCCTCGCAGCCGGGGAAGGAGAAGTGCGCGTTGCCCGGCAGCCGGTCGTCCGGGTCGCCGTTCAGCACCACCCCTGGCACGGCCTCACGCACCCGCGTGATCAGGTCGTCGCGCAGGCCGGTGAGCCTGACGGCCAGCTCCTCCTGGTTCCGCACGGCCGCGTGTACGGCGGCGGCCAGCCCGGCGATCGCGGGCGCGTCGAGCGTCCCGGACCGCACGTCCCGCTCCTGGCCGCCACCGTGCAGCACGGAGACCGGGGTCACCCCTCTGGCCAGCAGCAGCGCCCCTACCCCCATGGGCCCGCCGACCTTGTGCCCCGTCAGGGTGAGCGCTTCGGCGCCCGAGTCGGCGAACGACACCGGCAGCACGCCGACGGCCTGCACGGCGTCGGTGTGGAAGGGCACGCCGTGGTCGTGCGCGATGGCCGACAGCGCCCGCACCGGCTGAACGGTGCCCACCTCGTTGTTCGCCCACATGACGCTGACCAGGGCGACGCTGTCGGGGTCGCGCTCGATGGCGGCGCGCAGCGTGTCGGGGTGGACTCGGCCGAACTCGTCGACGTCGAGCAGTTCCACCTCGCCGCCCTGGTGGTCGGCCAGCCAGTGGGCGGGGTCGAGCGCGGCGTGGTGTTCGACGGAGCTGACCAGGATGCGCCTGCGCGGCTCCCTTGCCCAGTAGAGGCCCTTGATGGCCAGGTTGTCGGCCTCGGTGCCGCCCGAGGTGAAGACGACCTCGCTGGGCCGTGCGCCCATGGACTCGGCGATGGTCTCCCGCGACTCTTCGACCACCCTGCGCACCTGCCGCCCGGCGGCGTGCAACGACGAGGCGTTGCCCACCTTTCCGAGCTGCGCGGTCATGGCCTCGATCGCTTCGGGAAGCATCGGCGTGGTCGCCGCATGATCAAGATAGGCCGGATTCACGCCCGAACTCCCCTCTGTTCACCCGCAACAGGGTATCTCGTTTGCAACTGTACCGTCCGGACGGTACAGTGATCTGCATGAGACGGGATGAGTTGCTGGACGCGGCAGAGGATCTGCTGTGCGACCAGGGCTCGTCGGCCCTCACCCTCGCCGCCGTGGCCGACCGGGCAGGCGTGAGCAAGGGCGGGCTCCTCTATCACTTCAACACCAAAGAAGCCCTGATCAGGGCCATGGTCGAGCGCCTCATCGAAGAATTCGACCAGCTCATCGCCACGCAGGAATACGACACCTACACCAAACGCTATCTAGGTGCGACGCTCGCGGCGGTGCGTTCGGGCCGGCTGCGGCGCTGGGCCGTGGTCACGAGCGCCTCGGGCAACATCTACCTGCTGGCTCCGCTGCGTGAGGCGATGGCCCGCTGGCATCGCGAGGGTCTGGCCGACGAGCCGGACCCGCTCTCGTCACAGATCGTACGGCTGGCCTGTGAGGGCATGTGGGACGTGGCGAGCCACGACCCCGACCTTTACGCCGACGGAGACCTCGACGCCCTCCAGGCGCGTCTCCTCGCCCTGATCTAACTCCCCCTCCCCCCTTTTTTCATCATCCTTCCGGGGCACTTTCGCGTGCCCGCACGACCTTGAGAGGTGTCGACGATGACCCGCAGCCTGAGGACCGCCCGTTTTGGGGCGATCCTCACCTTTGTCCTGGCCGGCTTGATGGTGGGCACGATGACCGTGCGAATCCCCGCCCTGACCGACAAGCTCGGCCTGACCGAGGCGACGGTCGGCGCGCTCCTGCTCGTGTGGGGTCTGGGGGCGCTGGTGACCATGCAGTCCATGCGCGGCATCATGGCCAGGGCGGGCAGCAGAACGGTCCTCCGGTACGGCGGCCCGCTCACCGCGCTCAGCCTGCTCGGCATGGGCCTGGCCCCCAACCTGCCCCTGCTGCTGGTCGCCGCCGCGCTGTTCGGCATGTCCTTCGGCGTGGTGGACATCGCGATGAACGCCCAGGGCTCGACCGTCGAGCGGGCCTACGGCCGGCCGCTGATGAACGGCATGCACGCGGGCTGGTGCGTCGGCGCGATCTCGGCGGGCGCGATCGGCAGCCTGTCGATCGCGGTGGGCCTGTCCTTCACCGCCAACCTCGTCCTCGTCGCCCTCATCGCCCTGCCAGTGATCATCGCCATCGGCCGTACGTACCTGCCCGAGCCCCCGGCGAGCGCCGGGACCGCCGCCAAGGCGCGCAAGCGCATGCCGCCGGTCGTCTACCTGCTGGGCGCGATCATGTTCTTCGCGTTCATGGTCGAGGGCACCGTGGCCGACTGGAACGGCCTGTACATGCGGGACACCCTCGGCGCGCCCGAGGCGATCGCCGCGCTCGGCTACCCGGTGTTCGAGATCGGCATGCTGGTGGCCAGGCTCACCGGCGACCGGCTGCGCGTGCGCTTCGGCGTGCGCGGCGTGATGACCGTCTCGGGAGTGGCCACGGCCGCGTTCTTCACGGTCGTGCTGACCGCGACGACCCCGCTGATGGCCGTGTCCGCGATGTTCTTCGTCGGCCTCGGCGTGGCGACCGTGTCCCCGATGACGCTGTCGCTGGCGGGCACCGCCACGGACAACCCGGGCCCGGCGATCGCCCAGGCGGGCGCCATGGGCTACGCGGGCCTGCTACTCGGACCCGTCGCGATCGGCTTCCTGTCGGACGCGACCTCCCTGCGCACCGCCCTCGGCATCGCGGTGGTGCTCGGCGTGCTGATCGCCGTCTCCGCCCGCTTCCTGCCCGCCTACCGCTCCCTGCCCACGCACACCCCCGAGCGGCTGAGCGAGCCCGAACTCGCCCGAGCGGCCTGACCCGAACGCACGACGGCGCCGCCCCGAAACGGGGCGGCGCCGTACGAACGCGCGGGACTACTTGCGCTTGGCGACCTCTTCGGTCAGCTGCGGTACGACCTGGTGCAGGTCGCCCACGACGCCGAAGTCGGCGAGCTCGAAGATCGGCGCCTCCGGGTCCTTGTTGATCGCGATGATCGTCTTCGCGGTCTGCATGCCGGCCCGGTGCTGGATGGCCCCGGAGATGCCGGCCGCGATGTAGAGCTGCGGCGAGACCGTCTTGCCCGTCTGACCGACCTGGAACTGGTGCGGGTACCACCCGGCGTCGGTGGCGGCGCGCGAGGCGCCGACGGCCGCGCCGAGGGAGTCGGCGAGCCCCTCGATGACCGAGAAGTTCTCCGCCGAGCCCACACCCCGGCCACCGGAGACCACGATCGCGGCCTCGGTCAGCTCCGGACGGGCGCCCTTCTCCTGCTTCACCCGCTCCACGATCTTGGCGGCGCGGGCGGAGTCGGACAGCTCCACCGACACCTCCTCCTCGACGCCGGCGCCCGCGGCGGCCACGGGGGCCGTGGCGTTGGGGCGTACGGCGACGATCGGGGTGCCCTTGGTGACCCGGGAGTGCACGTTGACGCCGCCACCGAAGATGGACTGGTCGGCGATGACGCCCTCCGACACGCCCACGGCGTCGGTGATGACGCCCGAGTCGGTCTTGACCGCCAGGCGTCCGGCGATCTCCTTGCCCTCGGCCGTGGCGGCGACGAGCACCGCGGCGGGCGAGGCGGAGGCCACGAGCTGGGCCAGCAGCTCGGCCTTGGGCGCCACGACGTAGTCGACGACGTCCGCGGAGCCGGCCACGTAGATCTTGTCAGCGCCGTACTCGGCCAGCTTGGCCTTGGCCTCGGCGGCGATGCCAGGGCCCGCCCACACCGCGGCCGGGCTGCCCAGCGTGCGGGCCAGCGTCAGCAGCTCCAGCGTGACCTTCTTGACCTCGCCGTCGACGTGCTCGACGAGAACGAGAATCTCCGACATATCAGCAAAACCCCCGTTCTCAGATGAACTTCTTGGACGCCAGGAAGTCGGCGGCCTTCACGCCACCGTCGCCCTCGTCCTTGACGATCGTGCCGGCCGCGCGCGGCGGGGCCGCGGCGAAGTCGACGACCTCCGACCAGGCGGCGCCGAGCCCGACCTGCGCCGGGTCGATGTCGGCGTCGCCCACGGCGAGCGTCTCGACCGGCTTCTTCTTGGCCGCCATGATGCCCTTGAAGGACGGGTAGCGCGGGTCGTTGATCTTCTCGACCACGGACACCACGGCCGGCAGCGAGGCCTGGACCCGGTCGAAACCGTAGTCCGTGATCCGCTGGATGGCGATCGACGAGCCGTCGATCTCGACCTTGTTGGCCAGCGTGAGCTGGGCCGTGCCGAGGCGCTCGGCCAGCATCGCGGCCAGCACGCCGGTGCGCGCGTCGGTGGACTCGGAGCCGAGGATGACCAGGTCGAACCCGATCTTCTTCAGCGTCTGGGCCATCGCGTAGGAGGTCGACAGGGCGTCCGAACCGTGCAGCGCGTCGTCGCTCAGGTGGACCGCCTTGTCGGCGCCCATGGCCAGGGCCTTGCGGATGGTCTCGGTGGCCTTGGCCGGACCCATGGTGAGGACGGTCACCTCACCGCCGTGGGCCTCCTTCAGCCGCAGGGCCTCCTCGACCGCATACTCGTCAAGCTCGTTCACCACGCCGTCGGCGGCGTCGCGGTCGAGCGTCTTGTCATCGGACCTGAGCTTGCGCTCGGTCGCCGTGTCGGGGACCTGCTTCACGCAGACGACGATGTTCATGGCCGGTGGCCGACCTCCCGTGTTCGCGTGCGCCACCGCCGTGCAGCGGGCGCCGGATGCTCGGTTCGTACTCGCGGGGCCACGAGCACGTGCTGTCCAGACTGCCAGGTGCCCTCGTAGGGTTGTGACAGCGGGTGGCCCGGACGACTCGCGGCCGTCCTGGTCCCCCTGAGCGTCATGTTACCCACGAGTAGTTTGCTGGCAAACCCGCAGGTTGTACGGCTCCCGCCGGCAAACGCACCGAGCCCACCATACCGAGCTTTGTTCCGTTACCCGCCCGCACCCCCCACCCGGCCGCACGATCAGGCACTGAGCAGGAAGATCACACCCGCCACCAGCACCGTCCCCGCGAACAACGCCAGCGTGAACGGGCTGAGCATCGTGCTGAGCACCAGCCAGAGCGCCACCACGCCCGCCCCGGCCGCCGCGTCGGTGATCAGACGGCCGCGCCGGACCAGGCTGCGCGAGTAGACGGCCACGCCCGCGTCGGACAGCAGCCCGATCCCATAGCCGACGAGCAGAAGTAACGAGACCTCCGGCAGCGGCGCCCTCGCGGCGGCGGCCAGCAGCGCCACGAACACCCCGGACCCGATGATCCAGCGCCTGCGGATCTTCTCCCGGTGCCGCGCCCGCACCTCCTCCAGCGTCCCAGGTCGGCGCCCCCTGCCGAGCCGCCACTCCCGCGTCGCCAGGTCGTGCACCCCGCCTCCCGGCGGCTCCACCACACCCCGCGCGGCCCCGACCACCGGCTCGTCCACACCCCGGTAGGAACCCGCCGGAACCTCGTCACCCCCCCGAAGGGAGCTCACCGGCAACTCGTCCACGCCACGGCCGGGTCCCGCGACCGACTCGTCCACGCCACGGCCGGGATGTGCGGAGTGTGCGCTCCTGCCGCGGCCGAATCTCCGGCGCGGGGAACTCACCGGAACCACCCCGGAGCCGACGGCCGCGGGAGCCGTACCCGAGGGAGGGGCCGTGTCGAGGGTGGTGCGGATCTGGGCGGCCGTGGGGCGCGCGGACGGGTCGCGGCGCATGCAGGCGCGCAACAGCGGCTCCAGCCACTCGGGCACACCGTCCAGGTCCGGCTCGTGGTGGACCACCCGATAGGCGACCGCCGACAGCGGCCCCCTGCCGTACGGCTGCCGCCCGGTCGCCGCGTAGGCGAGCGTGGTGGCGAAGGAGAAGACGTCGGCCTCCACCCCGGCCGCGTGCCCTTCCAGCACCTCGGGCGCCAGATAGCCGGGCGTGCCGATCACCGCCCCCGAGGCGGTGACGGACAGCGAGTCGAACGCGGAGGCGATGCCGAAGTCGATGACGACCGGCTCCCCCTCGGCCATCATCACGTTGGCCGGTTTGAGGTCCCGGTGCACCACGCCCGCCGCGTGCATGGCCAGCAGCGCCTCGGCCAGCCCCCTGGCCAGCCTGAGCAGGTCGTCCACCGGCACCGGCAGCACGCTCAGCGGCCTGCCCTGGACGTACCGGGTCACGACGTAGGGTCTGGGCCCGTCGAGGGAGGCGTCGAGCACCTCGGCGACGTGCGCCCCCTCGACCCTGCGCATCGTCTCGACCTCGCGGGCGAGCCGGGTCAGCGCTCCGGCGTCGGCGGCGACGTGCGGGTGCAGCACCTTGACCGCGACCGTGCGGCCCTCGTGGTCGAGCGCCAGGTGCACCTCGCCGAAACCGCCTGAGCCGAGCGGGGAGAGCAGCCGGTAGGGGCCGAGAGGCTCACCGTCAGACGATGCCATATGCCTCCTTCCTGCCCGTCGCTCACCATCCTGCCCCCTACGGGGGCGGGAAACACGTCAGGACCAAGGCGACAGGAAGCCCAGCCCCATCTTGTCCAGCAGGTCGTTGACGAGCCCGGTGATCAGCCCCATCGCACTGTCCTGCGCCGACTTGCTGAGCCTGTCGATCACGTCTTCCGGCGGCTGCCACGGATCCCACATCGGGTTGTGCCTGAGCGCGTACATGACCGCCAGCGCCGCCAGGGTGCCGACCACGAGCGCCACCACCAGGGCGGCTCCTGGTGAGCGGATCACGCCGGTGAGCGTGCGGGCGACCGCCTTGCGCGGCGCGCCGCCGCCCGGCAGCACGAACAGCCCGGCCGTGAAGGCTCCGGCCGCGTACGCCGCCGCCTCGTTGACCTCCATCCCGCCCGCGAAACGCAGCGCGCCCCACACGCACACGCCGAACATGATCGACAAAGGCACGTGCACGACCGTGACCAGCGCCGCCTTGATCAGCGCCCACGGTGTGCCCAGCAGGGCCAGCAGCGGGTCGGCGGCGCTGCTGCCCCGCGCCTGACGGCGCTGCACCATGTCGCCGAAGAGGTACTCGCCGACCCGCAGCACCAGCGCGAGCACGATCGCCAGCGCGCTCACCATGACCGGCAGCACGCAGGCCGCCGCGACCAGCGCGACCAGCAGCAGCGCCGAGATGAGAGTGTGCCCCGCCCGGTAGGGCGGCCGGTTGTCGCGCGGCTGCGGCGGCGGGGTGAACTGCCGGGGCGGCTGGGTGGGCGGCGCGTACGGCCGCACCTCGCCCCGGGGCTGCTGCGGCGCCGGGAATCCGGCGACCCGCTGGTCCGCGTAGGGCGCGGGAACGTAGGGCGGCGGGTTGGAGGGGATGTACGGCGGCGGCTGCTGCCCGCGTGCCGGCTTCTGCTCGCGTGGCGGCTTCTGCTCGCGTGGCGGCTTCTGCTCGCGCTGCCTGCGGGGCGGCTGGGTGTAGTCGACCGGCGGCAGCAGGTCGGAGAAGCTGTCGTCGCGGCCCAGCGAACGGGTCTGGCCGGGCGGCGGCGCGGCCGGCTGCTCCAGCACGCGGGTGCCGCTCGGGTGCGGCGTGCCCTCGGGCGGGGTCTCGTGGAAGGTCGTGACCGACGGGTCCAGCGCGCGCGAGAGCCGCAGCAGCTCCTGCGCGCTCGGCCGGGTCTCGGCCTCGACCGCCAGCGCCCGCGACAGCCAGTGGCGCAGCCACGCCGGCGCCTTGTCGACCTGGGCGCGGCCTTCCATGATGTTGAAGCAGACGACCTCGAACGAGCCCGTGCCGAACGGCGGCCCGCCGGTCGCGGCGAAGAACACCGTCGAGGCCAGCGCGTGCACGTCGGCCGCCTGGGTGATCTCCGAGTCGCGGATGATCTCGGGCGCCAGATAGCCGGGCGTGCCGACGAACATGCCGGTCTGGGTCAGCCTGGTCGCGTTGACCAGGTGCGCGATGCCGAAGTCGATGACCAGCGGCCGACCGTCGACCAGCATCACGTTCGACGGCTTGAAGTCACGGTGGATCACGTCCGCGGCGTGGATGGCGACCAGCGCGGCGCACAGTCCCTGCGCCAGGCTGATGATCTCCTCGGCGGACAGCGGCCCATCGGACAGGACCGTCTCCTCCAGCGTCCGCCCGGGCGCGAACCTGGTCACGACATACGGCTGGCCCCCCGCCAGCTCCGCGTCGAGCACGTCGGCGACGTACGGGCTGCGCACCCGCCGCATCGTCTCGACCTCGCGGGTCAGCCGGTCGCGCGCCTTCAGGTCGGCCGCCACGTGCGGGTGCAGCACCTTGATGGCGACCTCGCGGCCCTCGTCGTCGATCCCCAGGTGGACAACCCCCATGCCACCCTCGCCGATCTTCCTGACCAGCCGGTAGGGACCAAGCCGCTCGGGCGCCTGGGTGTTGCCGGAGCTCATCGCCTCATTCCCCTCGGTTCTCGCCGCCCCCCTGGCGTCATCTCCCCGCCTTCCCCCTCAACAGATCGTCCAGCAGGTTCTCCACGGGGACCACCGAGACCGGTGACCACACCGAGTGCGTGCCGATCGCGACCGCCAGCGTCAGCGCGGCCACCACTCCCAGCACACCCGCCACCACCATTGCCACGGTACGCGACGGCATCAGCGACGACAGGGATCTGCGCATCTGGCGGCCGGGGCCCTCGACTCCGGGACCGGCGCAGATGGTCAGCAGCGACACCGCCGCGCCCCAGGCCAGCGCGTTGGCCGTGGGCATGCCCTTGACCAGCACGATGAGCAGTAACGTCACCGGCAGGCCGAGGATCAGCGCGTACAGGACCAGGGCGAGCGTGACGCCGACCGACTTGACCAGTGCCCCCGGCAGCGCGAACACGCGCACCACGTCGAGGGCCGCCGCGCCCGTGGACCGGCGGGCGTTGAGCTGCGGCTGGGCCAGGTCGGCGGCGCGCAGCAGGATCGCGAACGGGATCGCCACCGCGGCCATCACCACGGGCGCGAGGACCGCCAGGGCGGTCATGATGATCAGCAGCATGGCCCCCGCGACGCCGTACGCCTTGGAGCGCTGCAACGCCAGCCCCGGCCGGGCGCCCGGGATGTACGGCTCGCGCTTGGTCGACGGCTCGGGGGCGGGCTGGAACGGCGGCTGCGACTGCTGGTAGGACGGGTGGCCCTGGGTGTCGGGGCGCACCCGGCGGGTCGGCATGTCGGCCTCGCGGCGCTGCGGCGTCACCTGCTCGCCGGACGGCGGGTACCCCTGCTGGGCCGGACCGCCCGGACGGGCCGCCGCCCCGAACGCCCCGGCGTGGGCGGAACCGGCGGGTGGCTGCGCGGGAGCCTGCCCGGAGTGCGGCGGCTGCGTGGGGTACGGCCAGGGGCGGCTGGATCGGGGGTCGGGGGCGATGTTGGTGGGGACGTCCCACGGGGTGGCCGGCGCGCCCGCCTCCTCGCGGATCTGGCGCAGCTCTTCGGGAGACACCCTCCTGGTCGGCCACGGGTCGCCGCCCTGCTGCTGCCCCTCCTGGCCGAGCAGCGAGACGAACTCGCCCGACGGCGGGCGGCCGTACTGGCCGGAGCCCTGCTGGGTGGACGGTGGCGCCGCGGCGTGGGGCGTGGCGGCGGGCGGCCCCACGGCGTGCGGCGTGGCCGCGGGCGGCGCCGAGGGGTGCGACGCCGAGCCGTAGGGGCCGGGCACCGCGTGGGGGGCCGAGGGCCGCGCGGGCGGGATCGCCGGGGTCGGCACGTCGGCGGGGTCGGGCAGCGGGTGCGGCGCCGAGCGGTCGGCGCGCGGCACGGTCGAGATCTCCTCGGGCCGGCCGGGCAGGCTCGGCAGCAGCCGCGCGGTCTGCTCGGCCAGGTCGGCGGCGTTCGGCCGCTTGGCCGGGTTGCGCTGGAAGGCGGCCTTCAGCAGCGGCTGCAACTCCTTGGGCGCGGAGGCGACGTCGGCCTTGCCCGCGGTGATGTTGTAGAAGATCATCTCCAGCGTGCCCTTGCCGAAGGGCGGCTGGCCGGTGGCGCCGAACAGCAGCGTGCCCGCCCACGCGTGCACGTCCACCTCGGGCCCGGCCTCGTGGCCCTCGATGATCTCGGGGGCGAGGTAGCCGGGCGTGCCGATGAACATGCCGGTCTGGGTGAGCCTGGTGGCGTCGACCGCCTGCGCGATGCCGAAGTCGATGAGCACGGGGTCGCCGTCGAGGATGAGGACGTTGCCCGGCTTGAGGTCGCGGTGGATCACGCCGACCGCGTGCACGGCCGCCAGCGCGGAGGCCACGCCGTGCGCGACCCTGATCAGCGCGGGCAGGTCGAAGGGCCCGTCCTGCTTGATGATCTCGTCGAGCGGCCGGCCCGGCACGTAGCGCGTGACGATGTACGGCCGGTGGCCGGTCACGTCGGCGTCGAGCACCTCGGCGATGTACCGGCTGCGGACCCGGCGCATGGTCTCGACCTCACGCGAAAGCCGCCGCCTGGCGACATCGTCACCGGCGACCTCCGAGCGCAGGACCTTGACCGCCACCTGCCGTCCCTGAGGGTCGACAGCGAGGTGGACAACGCCCATTCCGCCTTCACCGAGCCGCCTGAGCAGCCGGTAAGGGCCTAGTCGGTCGTCCTGATTCATGGCATGTAGCACCATACCGGCTTAAACCCCGCCCACGAGATGAACCATGAGGCCACATTCCCACTCGTACAACGTCCAGGGTGGGCCCAACGGTTTCCCCAATAACGGCTTTGATCTATCTCAAATTGGCCTCAGTTCGTGAGGGCGAGCACCTCCGCGGTCTTCAGTTCCGCTAGGGCGGCCCCGGGCAGGGCGAGTTTGGAGTGGCGCACCCCGCTGCCGATGATCACCCGGGGATGCTCGGCCACCCGGGTGTCGACCAGGACCGGCCAGCTCTCCGGCAGACCCAGCGGCGTGATGCCGCCGTAGGCCATCCCGGTGAGGGTGACGGCCTCGTCCATGGAGGCGAAGCTCGCCTTGCGGCCGTCTAGGTGCCTGCGCACGATGCCGTTCACGTCCACCCGCATGGTGGCCAGGATCATGCAGGCGGCGTAGCGGATCTCGCCGCCGCGCTTGGCCGCGACGATCACGCAGTTGGCGGACTCGTCGAGCGACACGCCGTACCTCGCGCAGAACTCGGCCGTGTCGGCCAGCTCCGGGTCGATCTCGGCCACTTCGACGCCGTCGAGTTGCCCGACGGCTCTGGCCACCGGCTCGGCGAGCAGGTCCGCGCGCTGCGCGGCCGGCACCCAGTGCAGGCTCATGCGTTCCTCTCCTCGATCGCTCCCCCAGGACCCTACGCCCGCACCTCGCCTTTCGCGCGACGGTCAGGCGGACTGCAGGGCTCTTTCGTGCAGGCCGGTCACCGCTGTCCGGGCCGACTCCATGGCACCGGCCTTCCAGGCGACCAGGTGCGTGAGCCAGTCTCCCGCGAAGTACACCCGGCCCGCTGGACGCCGCAGGAGGGTGAAGCCCGCGTCGTAGGAGGGCCAGCGGGCCCAGCCGCCCTCGATGTGCGCCTGCCGCTCCCAGGCGATGGACACACTCGACAGCACCTCGGAGCGGTACTTCTCGCCGTGGATCTTCTTGCCCTGGGTGAGCGCGCGGCGCAGGCGGTCCTCGGGGACGAGCGCGCCGTACAGCTCGGCTTCCTTCTCGGTGTTGTAGTAGCCGACGAGCAGGCCGCGGTCGCCGTGGTAGTCGTGGCTGGGGTACCAGATGTGGGTGATGTCGAGGTCGGTCTCGGTGACGCCGCCGTAGATGTGGTCGTCTGTCTCCCACCAGCGCCTGCCGTACTCCAGGCCGATCTTGCCCGCGGCCACCGGGACCGGGGTCCGCAGGGCGGCGGTGATCTGCGGGCCGAGGTTGTGCGGGACGCGGGCGAGCAGGTGCGGGGGGAGGGTGGCGATGCAGTAGTCGGCCTTGAGGGAGCCGTCCTTCCAGGCGACCTCGACGCCGTCGGGCCGGTCGGTGATCCGGGTGACCTGGACGCCGGTGCGGACCCGGTTCTCGCCGACGGCCTCGCCGAGCGCGCGGACGATCATGTCCATGCCGCCGACCGGCTGGAACATGGGGGTGGCCTGGTCGTGGCCGAAGTCGTTGGTGATCGCCCGGCCGACCCCGGCGGCCAGCACGTCGGACACCGGGGCGGGCGCGCCGAGACCGGTGCCCGCGCCGACGCCCGGCCAGTCCTGGAAGCCCCGGCGCGGCGAGCCGTCGTAGTCGAGGGCGGGGCCGAGGTCGCCGAACCGGCGCAGGAACTCCAGCAGGCGTTCCTTGTCGTCGGCGGTGAGTTTGCGGTCGAGCACGCCGGTGTCGGTGGCTTTGGCGAGGAGTTCGGCGACATAGCCGTACATGTCGGCGCGGGCTGTCCGGGCGCGGACCGTCCTGCCGTCGATGTGCACGTACGCCGAGGCGTTGTTGTTGACGAACGTCTCCAGGCGGACGCCCAGCTCGCGGCAGTAGTCCATGGTGACCATCCACGGCGCGATCCGGCCGGGGCCCGCGTTGAAGTAGACGCCCTCGCCGAAGCGGACCTCCTGGGTCGGACCGTTCAGCTCGCTCAGCCGGTCGCCGGAGCGCAGGGTGATGCTCCGCCCGCCGATCCGGTCGCGCGCCTCCAGCACCGTGACGTCGTAGCCCGCCTTGCCCAGCTCGTAGGCGGCGGTCAGGCCCGCCACCCCGGCCCCGAGGACCACGACCGAGGCCGCGCTCCTGCCGCGCAACGTGAAGTCGCCGGGCCGGGGCGGGGCGAACGCCGTCTCCTGCGAGGAGGGGGCCAGCCCGAGCGCGCCCATCGCCGCGTACATGGCCCCGGCGCCGCCCGCCGCGCCGATGCCGACGAGCAGCCCCCTGCGGCTCAGCCCATCACCCATACGGGCCGCTGCCGCAGGCGATCTGCCCGCCGATCGTGGAGAAGAGCCCGAACAGGGCCATGATCTGGGAGAAGTCGTCGGTGCTGAACTCGATGTGCCTCGGCCCCACGGACTTCACCCCGGGAATGAGCGAACACCCGGCCGCGATAGCCGTGGAGTTCCACTCCACCCCCAAGGTGTACGGCGGAGCCAGGCTGTAGGGCGTGAAGTCGGTCAACCGGTCAAGCGCCCGGCTCGTCGCCTCACGAATCCTTGCCTGCGCCACACTCGGCGGCAGCAGCTCGGCGGAGAACTTGTCGATCCCCTTCTTCACCGCCACGGTCTCCACGTCGCCGAGCAGCTCCCTGGCCTCCTCGCCGACCGCCTCGTCCCCCGCGACCAGCACGACGGGCACGCCGTGGAACCCGGCGCAGGCCGCCACCAGCCGGGTCTCGCCGCACACCTCGCCGTTGAGGTAGACGTTCTGGATCTCCTTGCCCATCCAGGTGTGGTTGAGCACGCCGTGCTGCACGCCCGCCCGCGCGTGGTAGCCGACGAAGCAGGCCGCCTGGAAGGACGGGTCCAGCCCGTGGGCCATGCGCTGCGGCTTGCCGGGGCCCCGGATCAGCGTGGCGCGCGGGTCGATCAGGTCGATCCTGAGCTTCTTGGTCGAGCCGTGCGCGTCGTTGACCAGCACGCTGGACGCGCCCGCCTCGAACGCGCCCTCGATCGCGGCGTTGGCGTCGCCGGTCATCAGCTCGCAGCCGCGCTCGTAGCCCCGGCCGCCCGCGTGCATCTCCTCGGGGTCGGTCAGACCGGTGACGCCCTCCATGTCCACGGACAGGTAGACCTTCATGAACCCCACTCCTCCACTCGGCGCGCCTCGTCGGCGCTCATGAACCCGACCTCGGCCGCCAGGTACCGCTCGATCTGTCCCCGCCACGCCTCGGGGATCTCCTCCAGCGCCTTCGGGTAGCAGTGGTCGAGCCAGCGGGTGGACTCCTCGGTGGCGCCGAGGTGGCGGGCGGCGGCGCCGAAGACGGTGTCCTCGATGCCGGGGACCCGGGCGCAGCCGTACTCGATCATCTCCTGGCCGCCGTAGGGCGGTGGCTTCTGCCACTTGCGGGCCACCGGCCGGTCGGGGGTGATCGGGGTGTCCAGCGGGCGGCCCTCGACCGCGGCCTGGATGAGCTCCTTGTACAGGCACTTCCCGCAGGTACGGCAGGGCCCGCCGGTGCCGCGCAGGCACCAGCGGAGCTGGTCCTTGAGGTCGGAGTTCAGCGCGATGCGCATGGTCACCGCCTCGCTCACCCCGCCCACCGGCAGCACGATGTGCACGCCCGCCGCGGCGAACAGCCTGCCCCACCGGCCGTGCGGCGACCACATGGGGTTGTCGGGGGTGTAGCGCAGCAGGTACCGGCCGCCGCCGAGCCAGCGTGAGCCCAGCTCGTAGCCGAAGGCCAGGCCGCCCAGGTCCAGCCGGTCGGCGTTCAGCAGCGCGCCCGCGGCGACCGCGTGGTGCTCGGGGTAGCCGGGGCGCGGCTCGGCGAGGGTGTACTCCAGGTCGGAGGTGACGGTGGTGAGCTCGCGGCCGGTCTGCGCGGCGAGCTTGGCCAGGATGTCGGAGCGGTAGTGCGACCAGCGGTTCGGCACCCGCGGGTGCGGAACGCGCCGCAGATGGACGACCGGCGCCTCGGGCAGCATCGTGGCGGCGGCCACCGAGTCGGCGCCGCCGCTGTAGGAGATCGCGAGGGTACGGCCCGCGCTCCTGGGCGGCCCGGCCACCGGCCCCGCCTCGATCCCCCAGCCGTCGGCCAGGGCGCCGGCCAGCTCGGCGGAGACCGGCCGGTCGAAGGTGATCCGGCGGCGGGTCCAAGGGGCGACGACCGTCCAGGCGGCGACCGCGTACAGGTCGGGGTGCGCGTCGCCGGGGATGCCGCCGATCGTGCAGGAGTTGGTGCGCAGCTTGATCGGGTGGCCGTCGGAGGCGTGACCGGTGAGCTCGTCCTCGGGGTCGAGCCTGAAGGTCAGTTCGCCGCCCGACCAGCTCGCTCTCACGCCCGCCGCCCCTCGGCTAGGTTTCCGCTCCTGAGGTCGTCGATCGCCTGCCAGACCAGGACCTCGTTCTGCAGCACCCGGTCGAGCGACTGGGCGGCCTCGGTGGCCAGGCGGTGGGCCTCGTCGAGCCGCGCCTTGTCCGCTCCCGCCCTGGCGGCGGCGGGCGGGACCGGGGCCTTGGCCGCACGCAGCCCGGCCACCTCGCCCTGCAGCGCCACGACCTCCCGGCGCAGCGTCTGGACCTCCCACAACGCGTCCCTGATGTCCTGGCGATGGTCGGCGACCGAGATGTAGCGGGAGTCGAACCAGGTGCGCACGGCTTTACGCATCCGTGCGGGTATGAGGGCGCGCATCATGACATGTCACGATAGCGAGATCTCGGGCTGGGTTTGCCCGGTTCAGCGGCCGAGGAACTTGGGCTTGGCCTTCTCGGTGAACGCGTGCATGCCGATCTTGGCGTCCTCGGTGGCGAACAGTCCGGAGAACTGCAGCCGCTCGATCTCGAGACCGGTGTCCAGATCGACCTCGAGCCCCTGGTCGATGGCCTGCTTGGCGGCCCGCAGCGCGATCGCGGGCCCGCCCGTGAAGCTCGCCGCCCACGACAGCGCCTCGGAGTACACGTCCACGTCCGGCACCACGCGGTCCACCAACCCGATCGCCAGCGCCTCCGGCGCGCTCACATGCCGCCCGCTGAAGATCAGGTCCTTCGCCCGCGCGGGCCCGACCAGGCGCGACAGCCGCTGGGTGCCTCCGGCGCCGGGGATGATGCCGAGCTGGATCTCCGGCTGGCCGAGCTTGGCGCCCTCTCCCGCCACCCGGAAGTCGGCGCACAGCGCCAGCTCGCAGCCGCCGCCGAGGGCGTAACCGGTGATCGCGGCGATGACCGGCTTGCCGATGCGCGCGACCGCGGTGAAGCAGTCCTGAAGGGTACGGGAGTGCGCGACCATGTCGGCGTACGACATGTCGGCCATCTCCTTGATGTCCGCTCCGGCGGCGAACACCCGCTCCCCGCCGTACACGATGACCGCCTGCACGCCGGTGTCGGCGTCGACCTGCCGGGCGGCCTCGCCGATCTCCTGTTGGACCTGCCCGTTCAGCGCGTTCATCTTCGGACGATCGAGCCTGATCGTCGCAACCTGGTCAGCCACCTCGACACGTACGAACTCACCCATGGGCCGACCTTATCCGGCCGAAGGGTAGAAGAGCACGGCCCCCTCGACCGAGACGCCCACCCGATCGCCCTGCCGGTGCGGCGCCCCGGCCCTGGTGCGGGCCCTGACCACGACACCGTCGTCGAGCGCGACCGTCACCGCCGCGTCATGGCCGAAGAACTCCACCCGCTCGACCACCCCGGGCGAACCGGACGCCGACAGCACGAGCTGTTCGGGCCGCAGCGCCACCGTGCCCCGCCCGGCCACGCCGTTGGCGCGCTGGGCGAGCCTGCCGAGCGCGCACGAGACCATCCCCTGGACCGAGACCGCCTCCAGCACGACCGCCTCGCCGACGAACGTGGCCACCCCCAGGTCGAGGGGGTCCTCGTACACCGAGGCCGGGGTGCCCTCCTGCACGATCAGCCCGTCCCGCATGACCGCGACCCGGTCGGCCATGGACAGCGCCTCCTCCTGGTCGTGGGTGACCAGCACGGCGGTCGCCCCCGCCCGTTTCAGCGCGGCCCTGACGTCGTCGCGCACCGTCCCGCGCAGCGACCGGTCCAGCGCGTTGAACGGCTCGTCGAGCAGCACCACCCGGGGACGCGGCGCGAGCGCGCGGGCCAGCGCCACCCGCTGCTGCTGCCCACCCGACAGCTCGTACGGCATGCGCGGGCCGTACCCGCCGAGGCCGACCAGCTCCAGGCACTCGGCGACGCGTTCGGCGCCGCCCCGGGCGAGGCCGAAGCCGACGTTGCGGGCCACGGACAGGTGCGGGAACAGGGCGGCCTCCTGCGGCACGATGCCCACCCGCCGTTTCTCCGGCGGCAGCCCGGTGACCTCCCACTCGCCGAGCCGTACCGAGCCCGAGTCGGCGTGCTCGAATCCGGCGACGACGCGGAGCAAGGTCGTCTTGCCGCAGCCGGAGGGGCCGAGCACGGCGGTCAGGTCGCCCTCGGCGACGGTCAGCGAGGCGCCGCGCAGCACCGGTGGCCCGTCGAACGCCTTGGTGATCTCCGAGACGGTCAGCCCTGTCACCTATCTCACCTCGCGCATGCCGAGCAGGAATCCCGGGACGGCCGCCAGCAGCATCAGCAGGGCGGCGTAGGGGGCGGCGGCGCCGTAGGAGCCGGAGCCGGTCTCCGTCCACAGCTGGGTGGCCAGGGTGTCCAGGCCGGTCGGGCGGAGCAGCAGCGTGGCCGGGAGCTCCTTCATCGCGGTCAGGAACACCAGGGCGGTGCCCGCGAGCACGCCGGGCAGCGCCAGCGGCAGCGTGACCTGGCGGATCGCGCCGAGCGGGCTGCGGCCGAGCGAGCGGGCCACCTCCTCCAGCACCGGCGGCGACTGCAGCACCGAGGCGCGCACCGCGCCGACGGCGGCGGGCAGGAACAGCACCGCGTAGGCCAGCACCAGCAGCGGCCAGCGCTGGTAGAGCGGGTAGGCGTAGCGGACGGCGAAGAAGACCAGGGAGAGCGCGATCACGATGCCGGGCAGCGCGTGCCCGACATAGGCGGCCTGCTCCACGAACCGCGCGGTCCGCGACCCGTGCCGCGCCGCGATGATCCCCACAGGTACGGCCAGCGCCCCCGTGACCAGCGCCCCCGCCGCCGAGACGCCGAGCGTGGCCCCCACCGCCGCCCCCAGCTCGGCCGCGGCGACGCCCCGGGAGGACCCCTCGACCAGCCAGAAGGCGATGCTCCCGAGCGGAAACCCGACCGCCGGGACGGCCACCGCCGCCGCCCACGCCAGGGCGGGCGTCCGCGCGGGCCCGAGCCGGACCACGCTCGCCCGCCGCGGCGTGCTGCCGCCCAGCGCGTAGGCCGCCCGGCCCCTGCTGCGCGCCTCGGCGAGCACGATGAGGAAGGTGACGAGCACCAGCAGCAGGCCGAGCACGGCGGCGGGGGTGCGGTTGAAGCCCGCCCGGTAGGAGGTGTAGATCTGCGTGGTGAAGACGTCGAACCGCATGATCGAGACGGCGCCGAACTCGGCGAGCGCGTACATCGCCACCAGCAGCGATCCGGCCGCCGCGGCGGGCCTGAGCTGGCGCAGCACCACGCTCGCGCGGCTCCTGCCGAGCGACAGGGCGACCTCCTCCATGGCCGGGTCCATGCGCCTGAGCGCGGCGGCCACCGGCAGGTACACGAGGGGGTAGGTGCAGAGGGTGAGCACCAGTGCCGAACCCCAGAAGCCCGAGATCGCGGGGAAGGCGGCCACCCAGGTGTAGGCGGCGACGTACGACGGCACCGCCAGCGGCAGCGCGGCCAGCACGCCGAACACCCGGCGGCCCGGCAGGTCGGTCCTGATGACCAGCCAGGCCAGCGAGATCCCCACCACGGCGCAGGCCGCGGTCACCGTCGCGGCCAGGCCGAGGCTGCGGACGGCCAGCTCGGCCGTACGGGCGCGGGCCAGCACGTCCGCGAACGCCCGCGGGCCGCCCTCGGCCGCCCTGACGGCCAGGTAGGCGACGGGCGCGAGCGACAGCGCCGCCGCCACCAGCGCGGGGGCCAGCAGCCCGGCGGGGATCCGGCGTGACCGGAAGGGCCGCACCTAGACCAGACCCACGTCCTGGAGCAGCTTCAGGGTCTGCTCCAGCGAGTCGAGCCGCCCCAGGTCGATCTCGGGGCCGTTGAGCGTGTCCAGGCCGGGCAGTCCCGCCTCGGGCTGGACGCCGGCGATCAGCGGGTACTCCTTGGTCTTCTGGGCGAAGTACTTCTGCGCCTCCGGGCCGAGCAGGAAGTCCATCGCCTTCTGTGCCGCCTGCGGGTGCCTGGCCGCCTTGAGCGCGCCCACGCCCGCGACGTTGACCAGCGCGCCGGGGTCGCCGCCCGGCAGGAAGGCCAGCTTGGAGGGCACGCCGTTCGGGCCCTTCTCGGCGACCTTCTCGTACCAGTAGTAGTGGTTGATGAGGCCGAGCCGCAGCGTGCCCGCGTCCACGGCGTTGAGGATGTCCACGTTGTTCGGGTAGGTCTGGGTGCCGTTGGCCTTCATGTCGGTGAGCCATCGCCTGGTTCTGTCCTCGCCGGACACCACCCGCATCGCGGTGACGAACGCCTGGAAGGAGGCGTTCGTCGGCGCCCAGCCGACCTTGCCCTTCCACTCGGGTCCGGTCAGCTCGAACACGCTCTTCGGCGGCGCGGTCACCGTGCGCGGATCGTAGACGATCACCCGGGAGCGGCCGGAGACGCCGACCCAGGTGCCTTCGGCACTGCGGTACCGCTGCGGGACCCGGTTCAGCAGCGCCGCCGGCACCGGGGCGAGCAGGCCCTGCTTGGACAGCGCGCCGAGTGCCCCCGCGTCCTGGGAGAAGAACAGGTCGGCGCGGGTGCGGTCGCCCTCCTCCAGGAGCTGGGCGGCCAACTCGGCGCTGTCGCCGTAGCGGACCTGCACGTCCAGGCCGGTGCTCGCGCTGAGCCGGTCCAGCAGCGGGCCGACCAGGTTCTTGTTGCGCCCCGAGTAGATGACCAGCGCGTCGTCGTCGAAGCCCTCCCCGCCGCCCCCGCCCTCGCCCTCGGCGCCGCAGGCGGCGGTGACCAGGACCAGGAGGACGGCGAGCAGCCGGATGGCGGTGTTCCTCATGTGGATCTCCTGTGGATGGACCTCCGGAAGGTGTGCGCGGGGCGGCTCCGGCACAGGCGCTCCGCGACGTTGTCGCGGTGGCGTCGCCAGGCGATGTCGGGCGACCGGTCGCGTACCCCCCGGGCGGCCGGCCAGGTGGTAGACCGCGTCGGCGCTCTCCAGGGCGGCGCGGACCAGGTCGTCGCCGTCGAGCAGGTCGGCGGTCAGCACGGTGAGACCATGCCGGTACGGCTGCGGCCTGCGGTCGATCCCGACGACCCGCTCGCCTCGCGCGAGCAACGCCTCGGTCAGCACCCGGCCGATGAACCCGGCGGAACCGGTCACCACGCATGCCACCGCGATCCCCGCCTTCCCGGCTGGACCCAGTAAAGGTAGCCTAACCTCACTCCACCCAGCCATCAAACGTGCCGTGGTGACGAAAGCCGCGAAGCGTCCCCTCGCGCTCGTCCTCCTCGGGCGGCTTCGGCTCCTACGAGGCTGCCGCGACGGCCGCGCTCACTGACAGCCCGCCCACGGCGGAGGCCCGTTCGAGTACGGTCACCGAGAGGCCGAGCCGCGCCGCCCTCCAGGCCGCGGCCAGGCCGGCGGGGCCCGCGCCCAGGATCACGAGATCCATGGCCGCGACCCTATCCGGTCACACCCTGAAAAAATTCTTCTCAAGACTCTCCCCGGAGAAGGAAAATGTTGAGACGCTGACTGCAGCCGAAGACCCCCCAGTCAAGGAGCGGTTCATGCGCAGAACGTTGGCGACCACCGCCATCGTCTTGTTACCTCTGCTGATCACCCCCACCGCCGCCTCCGCCGCCCAGGAGCCCGACGAAAGGCAGCAGGCGTTCGCCTCGGCCGCCGAGCGGTACCAGGTGCCGGAGAGCGTCCTGCTCGGCGTCTCCTATCTGCAGTCCCGCTGGGACGCGCACGCCGGGCAGCCCAGCAACGACGCCGGATTCGGCCCCATGCACCTCACCGACGCGGCCTCCTTCACCGGGAGCAACCACCACGGCGAGGGCGAGGAGGACCCGCGCGGCGACGAGACCCGTCCGCTGGCCGTACCGAAGGTCGCGCCCGTGACGCAGGAGATCCCGGCGTCGCTGCGGACGCTGGAGAAGGCGGCGGAGCTGACCGGCGAGTCGCGGGAGGCGCTGCGCGCCGACCCCGCGGCCAACATCCGCGGCGGCGCCGCGCTGCTGGCCGACTACCAGAAGTCGCTGGGCGCGCCGCTCAGCCAGGACCCCGGGCAGTGGTACGGCGCGGTCGCCAAGTACTCGGGCGCGACCGAGGCCGACGCGGCGAAGTTCTTCGCCGAGGAGGTCTACGCCACCATCCAGGAAGGCGCCGAGCGGGTCACCGACGACGGGCAGAAGGTCAGCCTGAAGCCGGTCCCGGGCGTCGGCAAGATCGTGAAGTGGCTGGAGGGCCTCGGCCTGCTGCACCCGCGCCGCGACGGCGTCGAGTGCCCGCCCACGATCTCCTGCGAGTGGATCCCCGCAGCCTACGCCGAACTGCCAGGCGACGACTACGGCCACTACGACCTGTCGGACCGGCCGCGCAACCAGAAGATCGACTACATCATCATCCACGACATGGAGGGCTACTGGGCGCCCTCGGTCGCGCTGAACCAGGACCCGACGTGGCCGGGAAGCTGGCACTACTCGATCAGGTCCAAGGACGGGCACATCGCCCAGCAGATCAAGACCAAGGACGTCGGCTGGCAGGCCGGGAACTGGTACGTCAACGCCAAGTCCATCGGCCTGGAGCACGAGGGCTTCCTCGCCGAGGGCAGCACCTGGTACACCGAGGCGATGTACCGCACCTCCGCCAAACTGGTGCGCTACCTGGCCTTCAGGCACGGGGTGCCGCTCGACCGGGCGCACATCCTGGGCCACGACAACGTCCCCGGCACGCTGCCGACCACCGTCCGGCAGATGCACGAGGACCCCGGCCCCTTCTGGGACTGGGAGCGCTACTTCGAGCTGCTCGGCGCGCCGCTCCACGGCTTCGGCGGCCCGAACACCGCGTCCGTCATGATCAAGCCGGACTTCGCCGTCAACAAGCCGTACTTCTACGGCTGTGACCGCAAGAACCCGTCGGCGGCCTGCCCGCCGCTGCCCGCCTCGACCGTGTGGCTGCGCACCGAGCCGCGCGCCGACGCGCCGCTGGTCAAGGACATCGGCAAGCACCCGACCGGCGAATCGCTCTACAGCGTCTACGACCACAGCGCCCGCGCCACCACCGGCCAGCGCTACGCGGTCGCCGACCGGCAGGGCGAGTGGACGGCCATCTGGTACCTCGGCCAGAAGGCCTGGTTCCACAACCCGCAGTCCCAGCCCACCGCCGTGCCGTCCCTGGGCCTGGTCGTGACACCGAAACCGGGCCTCACGACCGTCCCGGTGTACGGCAGGGCCTACCCGGAGCAGGAGGCCTACCCGGCCGGGATCCCGTACCAGGCGGTCACCCCGCTGCAGTACACCTTCGCCGCCGGGCAGAAGTACACGCTGGCCGGTCCCGCCGCCACCGAGTACTACCGGGCCGTGACGTTCGACCCCGCCTCGCACACCGTGGTGCGCGGCAAGACGAAGTACTACGAGATCCAGTTCGGCCATCGCGTGATGTTCGTGAAGGCCGACGACGTGCGGGTGTCGATCTCCTAGCGCTTCCGGTTGAACCGTTCGACGGCGCGCCTGGTGCGCTGCACGGCGTCCTGTGAGGCGTCGAAGGTGCGCTGGGCGACGCCGACGAACACGCAGTCCACGACGAGGAGCTGGCTGATCCTGCTGGCCAGGGCGCCGGGCCGGAACTCGGTCTCGCGCCCGGCCGAGATCAGCACGTGCTCGGCCAGCTCCGCCAGCGACGAGCGGGGGTTGTTGGTGATCGCGACGGTGGTCGCGCCCGCCTCCCCCGCGTGCCGCAGCGGCTCCAGCACGTCGGGGGTCTCCCCCGAGGTGCTGATGCCGATCGCCACGTCGCCCTTCCTGAGCAGCGCCGCGCTGGTGAGCGCCAGGTGGGCGTCCTGGAAGGCGTGGCTGGACATGCCGATGCGCATCAGCTTCTGCGCGACGTCCTCGGCGACCAGGCCGGAGGCGCCCACGCCGTACGCGTCGATCCGGCGCGCCGACGCGATCGCGTCCACGACCAGCCCGAGCCGCTCCGAGGTGAGCTGGGCGACCGTGTCGTTGATCGCCTCGGACTCCGCCCTGGCGACCTTGAGGATCACCTCCGACAGCGGGTCGTCGGGGGCCAGGTCGCCGGGAACCAGCCGGTCGGGCTGGGCCGCGGCGGCCGCCAGGGCGAGGCGAAGCTGCGGATACCCGGCGAAGCCGAGCAGCCGCGCCGTCCGCACGATGGTCGCCTCGCTGGTGCCCGAGGCGGCCGACAGCTCGGTGATGGTGCTCCGCGCCACCGTCGCGGGATCCTCCAGGATCAGGCGGGCCACGGTCTGGGCGGCGGGCGTCAGAGACGGAAGGACGCCGCGGACCGAGGCCACCAGAGTGTCGGCCCTGAGACCGTTGTCGTCCACGAAACTGATTATGCGGCCTGTGTCCGCATGGTTCACCTCCTGGCCGTCACCGCAGGGTGCCGTTCGTCATGCCCACGGGCTCCTCCGGCACGGTGATGAGGCCCAGCTCGGCCGGCGCGGCCATCAGCGGGTGGTGCGGCACCACCCGGACGGTGTAGCCGAACGCGCCGGTACGGTCGAGCGGCACCGCCCCGCTGAAGTGCGCCTTCCCGTCATCCCCGAAACCGTCGACGGTCAGCGTCAGGTAGCTCGGGTGGACCAGCTCGTCGTGCGGGCCCACCCGGCCGTAGGCCGCCTGGACGCTGACGTCGGACGGGTCGAGTTCGCCCAGCGCGACGGTCGCCCGCAGCTCCAGCGACGAGCCCACCTCGGGCGTGTCCCCCACCCCCGACGCCTCCACGTGCTCCACCCGGACCCCGGGCCAGGCCTTGGTGACCCGCAGCCGCCAGGCGGCGAACGCCTTGGCCTGCGTGTGGGAGTCGGCCGACAGCTCGCGCGCCGCGACGGCGGCCGGCGTGTACAGGCCGACCACGTAGTCGTGCAGCATCCGCCCGGCCAGCACCTTGGGCCCCAGGGTGGTGAGGGTGTGCCTGACCATCTCCAGCCAGCGGCGGGGCAGCCCGTCGGCGGCCCGGTCGTAGAAGCGGTCGGAGACCTCGTGGTCGATCAGGTCGTAGAGCGCCGCCGCCTCCAGCTCGTCGCGGCGGTCGGGGTCGGCGACGCCGTCGGCGGTGGGGATCGCCCAGCCGTTGGTGCCGTCGTACCACTCCTCCCACCAGCCGTCGCGGATCGACAGGTTGAGCCCGCCGTTCAGCGCCGACTTCATGCCGGAGGTGCCGCTGGCCTCCAGCGGGCGCAGCGGGTTGTTCAGCCAGACGTCGCAGCCCTGGACCAGCAGGCGGCCCAGCGCCATGTCGTAGTCGGGCAGGAAGACGATGCGGTGCCGCACGTCCTCGGAGTCGGCGAACGTGACGATCTGCTGGATGAGCTTCTTGCCGCCCTCGTCGGCCGGGTGCGCCTTCCCCGCGATCAGGATCTGCACTGGCTTGTCCGGGTTCAGCAGCAGGCTCTTGAGCCGGGCCGGGTCGCTGAGCATCAGCGTGAGGCGCTTGTAGGACGGCACCCGGCGGGCGAAGCCGATGGTCAGCACGTCGGGGTCGAGCGCGTCGTCGATCCAGCCGAGCTCGGCGTCGGAGGCGCCCCGGTTCCGCCAGGAGCTGCGCAGCCGGACCCGCGCCTGCTCGACCAGGTGCCGGCGCAGCCGTCCCCTGATGCCCCAGATGTCGGCGTCGGAGAGCTTCTGCACGCCCTCCCAGCCGCGCGACGTCTCGATCAGCGAGGGCAGCTCCCGTCCGGCCAGCTCCATGATCTCGCGGCCCACCCAGGTGGGCGCGTGCACGCCGTTGGTGATCGAGCCGATCGGCACCTCGTCCACGTCGAAGCCGGGCCAGAGGCCGCTGAACATCTCCCGGCTGACCGCGCCGTGCAGCACCGAGACGCCGTTGACGCGCTGCGCCAGCCGCATCCCCATCAGGGCCATGTTGAACGTGCCCGGCACGTCCTCGGCGCCGAGCGCCAGGATCCGCTCCAGCGGGACGGTCGGCCAGGCGCTGTCGCCGCCGAAGTGCCGCTCGATCATCTGCGAGGGGAAGCGGTCGATGCCGGCGGGCACGGGGGTGTGCGTGGTGAAGACCGTCCCCGCGCGTACGGCTTCCAGCGCCTCGTCGAAGCTGAGCCTGGCCTCGGTGAGCTCGCGGATGCGCTCCACGCCGAGGAAGCCCGCATGGCCCTCGTTGGTGTGGAAGACCTCGGGGTCGGCGTGCCCGGTGACGCGGCAGTAGGCGCGGATGGCCCGCACGCCGCCCACGCCGAGCAGCAGTTCCTGCATGAGGCGGTGGTCGCCGCCGCCGCCGTACAGCCGGTCGGTGACGTCGCGGGCGGCGTTGTCGTTGTCGGCCACGTCGGAGTCGAGCAGCAGCAGCGGCACCCGGCCCACCTGCATGACCCAGACCTGGGCGTGCAGCGCGCGCCCGGCGGGCAGGCCGATGCGGATCTTGACCGGGGTGCCGTCGGTGTCCTTCAGCAGGGTCAGCGGCAGCCCGCCCGGATCGAGCGAGGGGTAGTGCTCCAGCTGCCAGCCCTCGGGGGACAGCGACTGGGTGAAGTAGCCGTGCCGGTAGAGCAGCCCGACCGCCAGGATCGGCACGCCCAGGTCGCTGGCGGCCTTCAGGTGGTCTCCGGCGAGGATGCCGAGGCCGCCGGAGTACTGCGGGAGGGCGGCGGCGATGCCGTACTCGGGGGAGAAGTAGGCGATGGCGCGGGCCGCGTCGGGCAGCGTCTGGTACCAGCGGGGGGCGGTGACGTACTCGTGCAGGTCGTCGGCCGCGTCGGCCAGCCTGCGGAGGAATCGGCGGTCGGCGGCCAGTTCGCGCAGCCGGGCGGGATCCACCGCGCCGAGCAGCGCGACGGGGTCGTGCCCCACCCGCTCCCAGGTCGCGGGGTCGACCTCGGCGAACAGATCCATGGTCTCTGGATGCCATGACCAGCGGAGATTGTGCACAAGTTCGCCCAGCGCGGTCAGCTCCGCGGGCAGGACTGTGCGGACGGTGAACCTGCGGATTGCTCTCACGTTTAGACCCTAGGCGGTTCGACGGCGTGGGACAGGCGGTATTCGACGCTCCTGTCCCACCCTCACCAACGACATACCCCTTCAAACGCTCAGGCGGGTATGACTCCACCTCCTTCCGTGTTGACGCATGAATCATGACTATTGGGGCACCTCCCACCATGTGCCCTAGACCTGTCCCGGAATCGTCCGGGGCGGTGTCCGGTGCTGCCCACCTGAAGATGCAAGGATCGTTCCTGCCACGGAAGCCTCCGGCGGCACCGGGCGTGCCGCCGCTACCTCGAGATGCGATGATCGGACGAATTCCCATCACGGACATCCACCCCGTCGTCGACTGCGGGCAGTGGCCCGCCAAGGCTGTCGCGGGTGAAACCTTCGAGATCGCCGCGACCGTGTTCCGCGAGGGACACGACGCGGTCGCCGCGGGAGTGGTTCTCACCTCTCCCGACGGTGGGCGGGAACAGCTGAAACCCATGCGGGAGGTGGCCCCCGGCACCGACCGCTGGACTTTGCGGGTCTGCCTGCCCACCGAGGGCGAATGGCAGTTCAGGGTGGAGGCGTGGGGGGACCCCATCGCCACCTGGCTGCACGACGCGGAGATCAAGATCCCGCGCGGGATGGACGTCGAGCTGATGTGCGAGGAGGGGGCGCGGCTGTTCGAGCGGGCGGCGAAGGCCGTACGGCCGGCGGACTGCCCCACTCCCAGCCCGGCACCGAACGGCGGGGCGAGCGCCGCTCCCGTGAACGGCGGGTCCTCGTGCGGGCACCGGGCCGCGCTGCTCGGCGTGGCGGCGACGCTGCGGGACGAGAACCTCGACCCCCGGGCGCGGCTGGCGATCGCGCAGTTGCCCGACACGGCCGCGCTGCTGGCCGCGCATCCGCTGCGGGACATGCTGACCAGGGCGAAGGCGCAGCGGATCAGGGTGGACCGGCGGCGGGCGCTGTTCGGCTCGTGGTACGAGTTCTTCCCCCGCTCGGAGGGGGCGATCGTCGACGGCGGCGGCATCACCAAGTCCGGAAATTTCCAGACTGCGGCCGGGCGGTTGCCCGCCGTCGCCAGGATGGGCTTCGACGTCGTCTACCTGCCGCCGATCCACCCGATCGGCACCACCTTCCGCAAGGGCCGCAACAACACGCTCCACCCGGACCAGCAGGATCCCGGCTCGCCGTGGGCGATCGGCTCCGAGGACGGCGGGCACGACGCGATCCATCCCGACCTGGGGACCATCGAGGACTTCGACGCCTTCGTCGGCCGCGCCCGCGAGCTGGGCATGGAGATCGCGCTCGACTTCGCGCTGCAGTGCTCCCCCGACCACCCGTGGGTCAGGGAGCACCCGGAGTGGTTCAACATCCGCGCCGACGGCTCGATCGCCTACGCGGAGAACCCGCCCAAGAAGTACCAGGACATCTATCCGCTGAACTTCGACAAGGACCCCGAGGGGATCTACGCGGAGATCAGGCGGGTGCTGCGGCACTGGATGGACCACGGCGTGCGGGTGTTCCGGGTGGACAACCCGCACACCAAGCCGGTGGCGTTCTGGGAGCGGCTGCTGGAGGACATCAGGAGCACCGACCCGGACGTGATCTTCCTGGCCGAGGCGTTCACCAGGCCGCCGATGCTGCAGACGCTGGCCAAGATCGGGTACCACCAGTCGTACACGTACTTCACCTGGAAGAACTCCAAGCAGGACGTCGAGTCGTACCTGTCGGAGCTGGCCCAGCAGACGTCCTACTTCCTGCGCCCGAACCTGTTCGTCAACACGCCGGACATCCTGCACGAGTACCTGCAGCACGGCGGGATCCCGGCGTTCAAGATCCGGGCCATCCTGGCGGCGCTGGCGTCACCGACCTGGGGTGTGTACTCGGGTTATGAGCTCGGTGAGAGTGTAGCGGTTCGTCCGGGAAGCGAAGAGTACCTGGATAGCGAGAAATACCAGTACAGACCTCGCGATTGGGAGCTAGCCGCACGTGAAGGGCGCACTCTCGCCCCGTTCATCACCCAGCTGAATTTGTTCCGAAGAGCCCGCCCGGCACTTCAGGAATTGCGTAATCTACGATTCCATAGAGTCGACCAACCGGACATGGTCTGCTTCTCCAAGCGACTCCCCGGCGCCTATGACACGGCCACACGACGGCACGGGCTGGGCGACGTCGTTCTGGCGGTCGTCAACCTAGATCCACACAACACCCACGAGGCGACGGTCGACCTGGACCTGCCCGCTCTCGGTCTCGACTGGAACGCCGAGTTCGTCGTCGAAGACGAGCTGTCGGGCGAGTCGTACCGCTGGCGGCAGAACAACTACGTCCGCCTCGACCCCCACATTCAGCCCGGCCACGTGTTCACCGTGCGCGCGGGTCACCGGTAGCGATCCAGTACAGCGGGGAGTCTGAACCGTGTGTGAAGGCACCTTCACGAAGGAGGCTTCGTGAGCTCCACACCCATCCCGAACACCTTCGACGACGAGCAGCGCCGCGACCCCCAGTGGTACAAACGCGCCGTCTTCTACGAGGTGCTCATTCGTGGCTTCGCCGACTCCAACGGCGACGGCACCGGTGACATCAAGGGCCTGATCAGCAGGCTGGACTACCTCCAGTGGCTCGGCGTCGACTGCCTGTGGCTGCTGCCGCTGTACGAGTCGCCGCTGCGCGACGGCGGCTATGACATCGCCGACTTCATGAAGATCCTCCCGGAGTTCGGCGACCTCGGAGACTTCGTCAAACTCGTCGACGAGGCGCACAAGCGCGGCATGCGGGTGGTCGCCGACCTGGTGATGAACCACACCAGCGACGCCCACCCGTGGTTCCAGGCCTCCCGGCACGACCCCGAGGGCCCGTTCGGCGACTTCTACGTCTGGTCCGACAGCGACCAGCGCTACAAGGACGCCCGGATCATCTTCATCGACACCGAGTCCTCCAACTGGACCTACGACCCGGTCCGGGGGCAGTACTACTGGCACCGCTTCTTCCACCACCAGCCGGACCTCAACTACGAGAACCCGGACGTGCAGGACGCGATGCTCGAAGTGCTGCGCTTCTGGCTCGACCTCGGCATCGACGGATTCCGCATGGACGCCATCCCCTACCTGTTCGAGGAGGACGGCACCAACTGCGAGAACCTGCCGAAGACCCACGAGTACCTGAAGCGGGTCAGGGCCGAGGTGGACCGCCTCTACCCCGACCGGGTGCTGCTGGCCGAGGCCAACCAGTGGCCCTCGGACGTGGTCGAGTACTTCGGCGACCCGGTGGGCGGCGGCGACGAGTGCCACATGGCCTTCCACTTCCCGCTGATGCCGCGCATCTTCATGGCCGTGCGACGGGAGTCCCGCTACCCGATCTCGGAGATCATGGCCCAGACGCCGAAGATCCCCGAGAACTGCCAGTGGGGCATCTTCCTGCGCAACCACGACGAGCTGACGCTCGAGATGGTGACCGACGAAGAGCGCGACTACATGTACTCCGAGTACGCCAAGGACCCGCGCATGCGCGCCAACGTCGGCATCCGCCGGCGCCTCGCGCCCCTGCTGGAGAACGACCGCAACCAGATCGAGCTGTTCACCGCGCTGCTGCTGTCGCTGCCGGGCTCGCCGGTGCTCTACTACGGCGACGAGATCGGCATGGGCGACAACATCTGGCTCGGCGACCGCGACGGCGTGCGCACCCCCATGCAGTGGACGCCCGACCGCAACGCCGGATTCTCCGAGTGCGACCCCGGCCGCCTCTACCTGCCGACGATCATGGACCCGATCTACGGCTACCAGGCGATCAACGTCGAGGCGCAGCAGAAGAACGGCGGCTCGCTGCTGCACTGGACCAAACGCATGATCGAGATCCGCAAGCGGCACCCGGTGTTCGGGCTGGGCGAGTTCATCGAACTCAACTCGTCCAATCCCAGCGTCCTCGCCTTCGTCCGCGAACTGGGCGATGATCGCATGCTGTGCGTGAACAATCTCTCGCGCTTCCCCCAACCCGTGGAACTCGACCTGCGGAGATTCGTCGGCGTCTCACCGGTCGAGACGATGGGTGGAGTACCTTTCCCACCGATTGGCGAGCTTCCGTATCTTTTGACGCTTCCTGGGCATGGGTTCTACTGGTTCACCCTGCCACCGGCGACCCGCCCGGACGTCCAGGAGGAGTAAGTCGTGCTTGAGGAGCTCCTTGCCCGATGGATCACCCATCAGCGCTGGTTCGCGGGCAAGGGGCGCCCACTCGACGCGCTCGCCATCGAATCCGACGTCGTCCTCGTCGCCGGAGAGCCCGGCCTGCGGCACCTGATCCTGTCCATCCGGCAGAACCACTCCGTCGACCGCTACCAACTCCTGCTCGGCATGCGCGAGGAACTGCCCGACCGGCTCAAACACGCCATGATCGGCACCTGCGGGCCGTACGGCTTCGAGAACGGCCCGCACCACCACGAGTGGTACGTCTACGACGCCGCGCACGACCCGTCGCTCACCGGCCACCTGCTCGAAGACACCGACCACGGCCCGATCCGCTTCCGCCGGATCCCCGGCGTCACCATCGACACCTCCCTGCGCAGCCTGGTGCTCGGCGCCGAGCAGTCCAACACCTCGCTGGTGTACGGCGACGCCTACATCTGCAAGCTGTTCCGCCGCCTCATCCCCGGGGTCAACCCCGAACTCGAGATCGTCACCGCGCTGGCCGCCCGCGACGCCAAGCACATCGCCCAGCCGTACGGCTGGATCGAGACCGACCTCGACGGCACCGTGACCACGCTCGCGATCACCCAGGAGTTCCTCTCCAACGCCAACGACGGCTGGGACCTCGCCCTCGCCAGCGTCCGCGACCTGTACGGCACGCCCGCCGAAGCCGGAAACCTCACCGCGGCCGACGCCGGAGGCGACTTCGCGGCCGAAGCACACCGCCTCGGCACCGCCACCGCGCAGATCCACCGGGAACTCGCCGAAGCGTTCCCCACCGGCGTGGTGGAACGGCCCGAGGTGAAACGGATGGTCGAGGACTTCCGGCGGCGCCTCGGGCGGGCCATCGCCGAGGTTCCCGAACTCGCCGAGCACCGGGAGGCCATCGAGACGGTCTACCACCAGGTGGAGCGCCTGCCGGGCGAGGTGCGCGTGCAGCGGGTGCACGGCGACTACCACCTCGGGCAGGTCATGCGGACGCCGGTGGACTGGATCGTGCTCGACTTCGAGGGCGAGCCCGGGCAGCCGCTGCCCGAGCGGCGGGCGCAGTCGTCCCCGCTGAAGGACGTGGCGGGCATGCTCCGCTCCTTCGACTACGCCGCCCGCCACCTCCTCGCCGACAACCCCGACGCCGAATCCCTGGAGGCCCGCTCCCACGACTGGGCCGCACGCAACCGCAAGTCCTTCCTGACCGGGTACGCCGAGGCGGGCGGCCACATCAGCGGCGCGGACGCGGCCCTGCTCAAGGCCCTGGAGTACAGCAAGGCCGTCTACGAGGTCGTCTACGAGGCCCGCAACCGCCCCACCTGGGTCTCCATCCCCCTGGCCGCCTTCCGCTGAGCCCCGCCGCCCCGTCTCCGCCACCTGCGGCGAGGTTGAGGTCAACCGGGTCAGCCGCCCTGGGTGTAGACGGTCTTCCAGCGGGAGCACTTGTTGACGGGGCGCTTGGCGGTGCCGCGGCAGACCTGGACCTTGATCTGCAGGGGTCCGCCGACGTCCTTGCGGAAGGTGCCGGTGCCGGTGACGCAGTTGTAGAAGCCGTCCGTGCGCCAGCGGCCGTTTCGCGCGTTCTGGTGGCGGATGAGGGCCCAGGAGCAGCCCTTGCCGTAGGAGTCGTCGAGCTTGCCGTGCACGACGAGACCGGACTGGCCGACGGTGACCTTGCCCCAGGCGGTGGCCCAGCCGTCGGTGGAGTGGATGCCGCCCCACTTCCAGGTGGTGGTGGGGTCGGCCGCGGCGGGGCCGGCGAGGTTGAGTGCGGCGGCGGCGACCGTCAGGCCGATCAGCACGCGGACACCGGTGCGCATGGGAGGTCTCCAGGGTTTTCGCGGACGGTCACGACACGCACAGAGGTATCCCTTCGCGCTTGTGGCCGACTTGGAGACGGGTGGGAGGCTGGACGAGGCTTCGCCGGTAGCGAAGAGCCCGAGCTTGATCCGGACGCGGGTTAGAGTGGCGGGAGGGCAGAGCGCCTGCCCGTGTCCAGTGCGGCCGCCCACGCCGGTGCGCGCGATGAGGCCAAGAGGCTCCGACTCAGCGCCGACGATCTCCGCTGCTCCGGCGCCTGTCGCGCCGCCCGACCGGCGGGTGCGTGGGCCTCGCCCGGGGACCGACATGGCCGACAACACGCACGACCGAGCCCGCCGCCGCGCGATCCGCGCCCTGGCCACCCGTGAAGGCGTCCCGTACTCCGTCGCGGCTCGCCGCCTCTCCGGGCTCGAAGACCGGGCCGAGGAGGCGGGCGACTACTGGAAGGCGTCGTTCGGGGTGTGGCTGCCTCGCTCGGAGACGCCCGCGCGGGTGGGGATGGTGGCGCGGCACGGCCGGACGGTCTACCCGGACAACGGGGACGCCTACCGGCGGGCGCTGATCGAGGCGCGGGGCCGGTGGACGCTCGCGGAGCGGGTCGCCGACACCCGGAGGGCCGCCGACCTGCCCGTCGGGCGGGCCCGGCACCTGGCCGGGCGCTTTCCCCCGACCCGGGGGGAGGCGGGGACGGGCGTCGGGCCGCTCTACAACGCCGACGGGTTGGAGGAGGCGCTCGCGCTGGCGTACCTGGTGGCGGCGCACGAGGCGCCCGAGTTCGTGCCGTCGCTCGGAGAGCTGGCCTGGGCGGCCGAGATGGGCGAGGAGACGGCGGTCGACACCGTCTGCGGCGACCTCGACCGCAAGGCGCGCGGCGCACTGGACCTCGAACGCCTCCCCGCCCTGCCCCCCCGGGCGTCGGCCGCCCTGGCCGCCGCCCTCCGGCACACCGGCACGCGCGTCCGCGACACCGCCGCCCGCCTGGCCGCCTGGCACACCGGCGAGCACGGCCCGCACCCGTTCACCGGGGCCGGGCAGGTGCTCGACGCGCTGCTGGTGGTGGCCGAGGACGGGCATGCGCCGGGGACCAGGGTGGAGACGAGGGCGGGGCGGCGCAAGGGGACGATCGTGGGGGCGCTGTGGGGGGCTGAGGGGCCGCCGTCCGGCTATCTGGTGCAGGTGGACGGGAGTGAGCGGGTGGTGGCGACGGAGCCCGACGATCTAACCCTGGCGTGAGCCCGCAGACGCGTGATCCGTTCGGCAATCTTGTTTCCGGAATGCTGCAAAAAGTGCATCTCCTCGGGAGGGGCATGGTGAAAGCGGACGTGGGCATGGGTTCGAGTGGCGTTGTAGGGCAGGGTTAGGAAGCATGCCGTTGACCTCCTCCCCACAACGCGCGATGCCTACGCCGCCCCAGGGCGGAACTCTCCACGCTCTAGGAGATTCGATGAGGACCGAGCTCGACCGTCTCGCCGGTGGCGCGCACCACGATCCGCATTCCATCCTCGGCGCGCATCTAGGGCCCGGCGGGGTCACCTTCCGGGTGTTGCGCCCGCTGGCCGAGCGCGTGCAGGTGCTCTTCGACGATCGGTCCGTCGATCTGGAACACGTGGCCCACGGCGTCTTCGAGGCGACGGTCCCGAGCCTGGACAAGATCCCGGACTACACGCTCAGCGTGCTGTACGGCGGCGCGGAGCCGTACCGGACGCTGGATCCCTACCGGCACTGGCCGACGCTCGGTGAGGTGGATCTGCACCTCATCGGCGAGGGGCGGCACGAGCGGTTGTGGGAGGTGCTGGGCGCACGGGTGATGAGGCACGAGGACGTGGACGGCACCGCGTTCGCCGTGTGGGCACCCAACGCGCGCGGTGTGCGGGTCGTCGGCGACTTCAACCACTGGGACGGCGTCGGCCATCCGATGCGCTCGCTCGGCAGGTCGGGGGTGTGGGAGCTGTTCGTGCCCGGCATCGCCGAAGGCATGCGGTACAAGTTCCAGATCCTCGGCGCGGACGGGGTGTGGCGCGACAAGGCGGACCCGATGGCCCGGCGCACCGAGGTGCCGCCGCAGACGGCCTCGGTGGTGGACCGCTCGGACTACGCGTGGGCGGATGAGCCGTGGATGGCCGAGCGGGTGATGCGGCTGTCGCAGAAGGAGCCGATGAGCACCTACGAGGTGCACCTGGGGTCGTGGCGTCCCGGCCTGTCCTATCTGGAGCTGGCCGACCAGCTCGCGGAGTACGTCACCGACCTGGGGTTCACCCATGTGGAGTTCCTGCCGGTGGCCGAGCACCCGTTCGGCGGGTCGTGGGGCTACCAGGTCACCTCCTACTACGCGCCGACGGCGCGGTTCGGCTCGCCCGACGAGTTCCGGCACCTGGTGGACCGGCTGCACCAGGCGGGCGTCGGGGTGGTGCTCGACTGGGTTCCGGCGCACTTCCCGATGGACGAGTGGGCGCTGGCCCGCTTCGACGGCACCCCGCTGTACGAGCACGCGGACCCGGCGCGCGGCGAGCATCCCGACTGGGGCACCTACGTGTTCGACTTCGGCCGCAAGGAGGTGCGCAACTTCCTGGTCGCCAACGCGCTGTACTGGCTGAAGGAGTTCCACATCGACGGCCTGCGGGTGGACGCGGTGGCCTCGATGCTGTACCTCGACTACTCCAGGCGTGAAGGCGAGTGGACGCCGAACATCTACGGCGGCCGGGAGAACCTGGACGCGGTGGAGTTCCTGAAGGAGATGAACGCGGTCTGCTACCGGGAGGCGCCGGGCATCTCGACGATCGCGGAGGAGTCGACGGCCTGGCCCGGGGTGTCGCGGCCGGTGCATCTGGGCGGGCTCGGCTTCGGCTTCAAATGGAACATGGGCTGGATGCACGACACCCTCGCCTACCTCCGACACGAACCGATCTTCCGCCAGTACCACCACCATCAGATGACGTTCTCGCTGATGTACGCCTACAGCGAGAACTTCGTGCTGCCCCTCTCCCATGACGAGGTCGTGCACGGCAAGGGCTCGCTGCTGGGCAAGATGCCGGGCGACGAATGGCAGCGCTTCGCCAACCTGCGGGCGCTGTACGCCTTCATGTGGGCGCATCCGGGCAAGCAACTGCTCTTCATGGGCGGGGAGTTCGGACAGGGCTCGGAGTGGTCGGAGGAGCGCGGGCTCGACTGGTGGGTGCTCGACTTCGACGGGCACAAGGGCGTGCAGAAACTGGTGCGCGACCTGAACCGGATCTACCGCGACACCCCGGCGCTGTGGGAGCTGGACGTGACGCCCGAGGGGTTCCGCTGGATCGACGCCGACGACGCCCCGGGCAACGCCTTCTCCTTCCTGCGGTACGCCGACGACGGGTCCGCGCTGGCGTGCGTGGTCAACTTCAGCGGGGGGCCGCACGAGGAGTACCGGCTCGGCCTGCCGTACGGCGGGCGGTGGGAGGAGGCGCTGAACACCGACGCTTATGACTACGCGGGGAGCGGGGTGGGGAACCTCGGTGGGGTCGAGGCGGTGAAGGAGTCGTGGCACGGCCTGCCGTACTCGACCACGCTGAGGGTGCCGCCGCTTGGTGCGGTGTGGCTCAAATCGGAGCGTCGGCCCTCTGGTAGCGACTGACTTATCACCTTAAACTCCGAGATCATTACTTCTCGGAGGAAGCGTGCGATTTCGACGGCTGATCGTGTGCTCGATCCTGCTGGTGTTAGTGCCTGCCGTACCGGCTCAGGCCGAGGATCCGCCCTCGGACAAGCTTGAGGCGGGGCTGGCGGTGGACACGGGGCTGGTGCGCGCGATCGTGGAGGTCGCCACGCCGGTGCCGGTGGAGGATCCTGACGTGCAGGTGGTGCTGCAGCCGCCCGCGCAGCCGTTCATGGTGGTGGAGGCGAGCGCCGACTCGCTGGACGAGCTGGCCGACGACCCGCGCGTCCTCTCCATCCGCCGCGACCGCGCCTACCCGCCGTCGCTCGTCTCCAGCGTGAAGGTGATCGGCGCCGACCGCGCCCATGCCGCCGGTACAACGGGCGCGGGCCAGGCGGTCGCCATCCTGGACACCGGCATCGACCGCGACCACCCGTTCTTCGGCGGCCGGATCGTCGCCGAAGCCTGCTTCTCCGCCGTGGACCAGGGCGTCCAGTCGCTCTGCCCGAACGGGCAGGGCACCCAGATCGGCGCCGGCGCGGCCGACGCGGAGACGCCCGCCTGCCAGCACGACGGGGTCAACCTGTGCGAGCACGGCACCCACGTGGCCGGGATCGCGGCCGGAAACGGCGGCGTGGCGCCCGGCGCGAACATCATCGCGGTGCAGGTCTTCAGCCGGGTCGACGACCCGGAGACCTGCGGCGAGCCCACCTGCCTGCTGGCCTTCGAGTCCTCGCTGCTGCTGGCCATGGACCACGTCGCCGCGCTGGCCGCCGCGCAGCCCATCGCCGCGCTGAACCTCAGCCTGGGCGGCCAGCCGTCGGCCACCTCCTGCGACGACAGCGAGGAGGGCCGCTCGCTGAAGCCGAAGATCGACGATCTGCTGGCCAAGGGCGTGCCCACCGTGGTGGCGGCCGGCAACGAGCAGGAGGAGGGCGCCTCGTTCCCGGCCTGCCTGTCCTCGGCCGTCGCCGTGGGCGCGACCGACGACGCGGACGCCATCGCCGACTTCTCCAACCGCGGGCCGCTGCTGGACCTGTTCGCGCCGGGGGTGGACGTCGAGTCGTCCGTGCCGGACGACCAGACGGCCGTGCACAGCGGCACCTCCATGGCGGCCCCGCACGTCGCGGGCTCGCTGGCGCTGCTGAAGTCGGCCTTCCCCGGCACCTCCGGCGCTGACCTGGTGGAGAAGCTGAAGGCCAAGGGCCGCCCTGTCACCTACCAGGCGGGCGGCGCGCAGGTGAGCACGCCGCGCGTCGACGTGTACGCGGCGCTGACCGACGCCCCCCAGCAGCCCCCGGTCGCCGAGCCCGGCCCGGCGCCCGAACCCGCGCCGGAGAGCCCCCCCACCGACCAGCCGACTCAGCAGCACACACCGATCCCGCTCCCCACGGTCACCGTGACGGTGACCGTCACAGTGGCCCCGCCCGCCGCTCCCGCGTCCGTGTGCACGAGGGGTACGGCGAGCAACGCGCTGACCACCGCGCAGTGGGCCGTGGAGATCACCCGGGGCAAGGGCGAGATCCCCGACGAGACGCTGAACTGCTACCTCAAACTGGTGCAGAAGGCGAGCAAGGTGTTCCCGGAGGTCACCAAGGCGTCGTCGCTGGGCCGGGCCTACCGGGTGCTCAAGGCGTCCGTGGGAGACCGGGCACGGCTGGACGGCGCGCTGCTCGCCGCATGGCTGAACTGGGCGTCCGGCGCCTACGACTCCGCTTCGGCCTTCGCGGGGACCTCGACGTTCAAGGCGACGGTGGGGGCGGCGGAGAAGGCGCGGCTGAGCCCGAAGTCGACGTCGGCGCAGCTCAGGAAATGGCACACCAAAGTCGGATAACCGACATATCCAGATGTGGTCTCCGCCGGTTCGCTGACCAAGGCGTACAAGCTGCACGCGCCGAAGAGCAAGAGCGCCAAGGCGCTGCTCGACCGTGAGCTGCTGGCCGCCTGCCTGAACTACTCGCACGGCGTGTACAACACCTCCGCCAAGGTCCACGGCAGCACCACGCTGAAGACGGCCATCGGCATCGCCGAGAAGTACCGCACGGGCAAGGCCACCACGGCCCAGCTCAAGAAGACGGCCGTCTACCTGTACAAGCACTTGACTTCCTCCCGGCGCTAAAGGACCGGGATTCCCCGTGCCGCTGACGCGGCATGCTGCCGCGCTCGTGGCCGGGGTGGTTGACGCTTCACAGACCGCCCGACGGCGAGGTCTCCACGTCCTGAGACCGCTAATCCGGCGGCCT
>NZ_JBEYZF010000020.1:0-155607 GCF_040645915.1 Nonomuraea sp. NPDC046570
GGGCCACCCTTCTGGGGTGGCCCTTTCTCGTTTCCCTCCCGGTTTGTTTGGTATGTGAAGGGCCACCTCGGACGGGGGTGGCCCTTTCGTCGTTTCCGGCCCTACACCGCTGGCAGAGCCGCTCATCTAGAACGGTGGGATGCCGCGCGTGCCGTACTGGATGGATAGGTTGGCGCTATGCGCGGGCGGGTTGTTCATTCGGTTTCCACGTGGCGGCAGCCGTGTCCTGAGGGGGCTTCGGCTGAGCGGGCGGGGTTGGTGGAGCTTGTCGCCGAGCAGGTTGTCGGTTTAGGGGGTGGGCGGCTGCTGGTGGGGATTGACGGGCTGACCGCGGCCGGGAAGACGAGTTTCGGGCATGAGCTGGCCGAGTGTGTCAGCCGGGCGGGGCGGCCGGTGCTCAGGGCGACCTTGGATGACTTCAAGAAGCCGTGGAAGGACCGGCATCTGTATGACCGGGAGTCGGGCGAGGGGTATTACCGCAATGCCTACGACTATGACCTGGTCAAGCGGTTGTTGCTGGATCCCTGTAAGTCGCAGGGGGAGGCTTCGTGTGCGTTGTGCGGGATCGATCCGTTGACGCAGCGGGATCACACGTCGGTTGTGACGCCGGTGGCGGCGGACGCGGTGCTGATCGTGGACGGGGTGTTCGCGTTCAGGCCGGAGATCGACGCGTACTGGGATCTGCGGATCTGGCTGGAGGTGGACACTGAGCTGTCGATCGCGCGGGGCGCCGTACGGGATGTGAACTGGGCGGGTTCCGGCGCGGAGGAGATCCACCGCAACCGGTACCTGGTGGCTGAGCGCATCTACCTCGCCGAGGCCGACCCGATGCCCCGGATGGACTTGGTGATCGACAACTCGGAGTTCGCCCGCCCGCGCCTGATCAGCCGGCGGACGGCCTGACCGCCCGGACGAGCAGCGGCTCGATCCGGTAGGGGATCTGGCTCGACAGCGCGATCGTGGTGTCCGTCCGCTGCACCGCCGGCGAGGTCAGGATGTACGCGATGATCTCCTGCAGGTGCTCGGTGCTCCGCGCGACCACCCGGCACAGCAGATCCGCCTGCCCACTGGTGCCATGCGACTCCAGAATCTCCGGTACGGCACGCAACGCCGTCACCGCCTCGGCCAGCCGCCCCTGCGCGATCTGCAACGACACGAACGCCAATATCGGATACCCGACCGGCGACGGATCGACGGTAGGCCCGAAGTCGGCGATGACGCCTCGTGCCGTGAGCTTCTCGACCCGCGCCTGCACGGTGCCGCGCGCGACCCCCAGGAGCCGGGCCAGCTCGGTCAGGCCGATCCGCGGATGGGCGCGCATGGTCACCAGTAGCCGCGAGTCCAGCTCATCCATCATGACCTCCTCGGCGACCGCGCCAGCCGGATCAGCTTTCGGCGCGACTCATGCATGACCGCGCGACCCGCTCACGATCGTGCGACCCGCCCCGCCCGCTCACGATCGTGCCACCCGCTCACGATCGTGCGATTCGTGCAGCGTTTTTGGGGCCATCGTGGGACTGTGCGATCCGCTCAGTATTTAACAGGATCAACATACCAAAACCGTACGATACGACCAGATGAACTGTGCGCTCTTGCCAACGAAAGCAAGAATTGCTGTCATCTGCTACATGTTCGAGGAAGCGCAGTACTTCGCCCCGGTGACCACGCAGGACGACGGCTCGGTGGTGGTCGAGTTGGCCGCGTCGCATCCGGGTTTCGCCGACCCGGTCTACCGGGCCAGGCGCAACGCCATCGCCGGGCTCGCCGCCGGATACCAGCGGGGCATGCCGATCCCGGTGGCCGAGTACTCCGAGCAGGAGCACGAGGTCTGGGCCATGGTGGCCGGCGAGTTGGCGGTCAAGCACGAGAAGTACGCTGTGGCGGACTATCTGGAGGGCGCCGCCAAGCTGGGGCTGCCCGGTGACCGGATCCCGCAGTTGGAGGAGGTCTCCGAGTGGCTGGAGCCGCTCACCGGCTTCCGCTACCTGCCCGCCGCGGGACTGGTGCCGCTGCGCGACTTCTACGGCGTGCTGGCCGACGGATATTTCCACTCGACACAGTACATCCGCCACCATTCTGTGCCGTTCTACACGCCTGAGCCCGACGTCATCCACGAGGTGGTCGGGCACGCCAACGCGCTGGCCTCGGACCGGTTCGCCCGGCTCTACCGGTCGGCTGGGGGCGCGGCGCGCAGGGTTGAGAGTGACGAGGCGCTGGAGTTCGTGTCGAAGGTCTTCTGGTTCACGCTGGAGTTCGGGGTCATGTCCGAAGGGGCGGAGCTGAAGGCGTACGGGGCGGGGATTCTGTCGTCGTACGGGGAGATCGAGGAGTTTCGGGGCATGGATGTCCGGCCGCTGGACTTGGTGGCGATGGGGCGTACCGAGTACGACATCACGAAATATCAGGATGTGTTGTTCCGGGCGGAGTCCATGGAGCAGTTGGAGGACGTCGTCGGTGGGTTCTGGGAGACCTGTGACGATGACTCGATCGCGAAGCTGATCCACGCCTAGGTCCTCCGCACCCCCTTGTCGTGATATTTCCGGAAGGGGGTGACGGGGAGGGCGTTCGGTGGTGCTGCGATGGGTTGTCGCGTTAGCCGTGGCCGTTTCCTTGGCCCTGCCCGGCCCCGTACGCGTGCGATCGGTGCGGGCGCTCCGGGTTTCCGTCGAGGTGGTGTCTCCGAGCGACTCCGCGCAGAGCCTGAGCGCCCGGCGGAGCGGCGGCCCGAGGGACGCGGTGTATCCGCAGGTCGCGCTGGATCTGCGCGGAGGCGGCGAGCGGGCAGTGCCCTTGCCGATCGTGGCCGTGCGACTCGCAGGCAATCCGTCAGCCGCCGTCACACAGGCGGGGATCGCACAAACCGGGACCGCGCAGGCTGGGGTTGGTCTGCAGGTGGTGAAGGTTGGGGAGGTGCCGCCGGTCGATGTTGAGAGGACGACTCGGCGGCTGGAGGTGTACCTTCGTTCCCGGCCTGGGCCGGTGACCATTAGTGTCCACGACCTCACCACCGGTCGCGTCTATCGCTACCACCGCCGCGGGCGGCTTATCACCGCCAGCACCGCGAAGGTCCTGATTCTCATGGCCCTGCTGCTCAAGACTCCCTGGCGCGAGCTGGACGGAGACGCCAGGCGGGACGCCTCTCTCATGATCCGCCGCAGCGACAACAAGGCTGCGGACCGCCTCTGGCTGCGCATCGGCGGTGCCCCGGGCTTCACCAAGGCGGCCAGGCGGTACGGCTTGCGCCACACCTCGGGAGTCGCCGGCCACTGCCTGGACCTGTACTGCTGGGGCATCACGAAGACCTCGGCCGACGACCAGGTACGCCTGATGAAGGCACTGGTGTCCGGAAAGAGCCCCCTGCGTGAGGCGGACCGCGCCCGCGTGCTCGACCTCATGGCCCGGGTCGTCGACGGCCAGGACTGGGGCATCAGCGCCGCGGCGTGCGAAGGCGACCGGGTCGCGCTGAAGAACGGCTGGCTGAGGCGGGTGTCGACCGGGCGGTGGGCGGTGGTCAGCGCCGGGCTGATCCGGGCGCGCGGCCACGACTACGCGATAGCCGTACTGACTGAGGGGAGTGTCGGGGTTGGGCAGGGGGTCGCGACTGTGGAAGGGGTGGTGACGCGGGTTATGAGGTCGTTCCGGTCGTGCCGGGCGGGGTGATCATCCGGTAGCCGACGCCGCGTACCGTCTGGATGAGCTCGTCGTCGTTGTCGCCCAGGCGTGCGCGCAGCCGCTTGACGTGCACCGCGATGGTGTTGGTCGAGGTGGTGTCGGCGGCGTGCCAGACATGTCGCATGATCTGTTCGCGGGAGACCGTGCGGTCGGCGTTGCGCATCAGGTACTGCAGCAGCTCGAACTCGCGCAACGGCAGGTGTACCACCCGGCCGCCGACGCGCACCTGGTAGGCGTTCACGTCCAGTTCGACGCCGCCCACGGCCAGCACCCGGCGCGTCTCTGCCGCGCCGGTCGAGGCGGCCTGGATGAACGGCAGCAGCTCCCGCACCCGGTACGGCCTCGCCACACAGGCGGTCGCCCCGGCCGCGAGCGCGGCCAGCGCCTGCTCGGCGTGCCCCTCGCCGACGCCGAGCAGGACCGGCACGGCACGCGACAGCCGTACCGCGCGGACGAACTCCACCGCGCCGATGAGCGGCAGGGGCGCGCCGACGAGTACCACGTCGGGGCGGAGCGCGCCCGCCTGGAGCAGCGCCTGGGCGCCGTCGGAGACGCCGGTGACCGCGACCCCCTCGCGTTCCAGGGCCGCGGCGAGCGCTTGGACCAGATTCTCGTCGGGGTCGGCCACCAGCAGTACGGGAGCCGTTCTGGTGTCCCCGTCCACCTCGGTCACCGCCTGCTGCTGGGCCATCAGCCGAAGCGTCCCGTGATGTAGTCCTCGGTGCGCTGGTCGGCGGGGTTGGTGAAGATGCGGCTGGTCTCGTCGAACTCCACCAGGCGGCCGTGCCGTACACCGTTGTCGTCGACCTCCGCGGTGAAGAAGGCGGTGCGGTCGGAGACGCGGGCGGCCTGCTGCATGTTGTGGGTGACGATCACGATCGTGTAGTCGCGCGACAGCTCCTGCATCAGGTCTTCGATCTTCGTGGTGGCGATCGGGTCGAGCGCGGAGCAGGGCTCGTCCATGAGGATGACCTCGGGCCGGACCGCGATGGCGCGGGCGATGCACAGGCGCTGCTGCTGGCCGCCGGACAGGGACAGGGCGTTCTGCTTGAGCTTGTCCTTGACCTCGTCCCACAGGGCCGCCTGGGTGAGCGCCTGCTCGACCAGGTCGTCCATCTTGCCCTTCATGCCGTTGACCCGGGGGCCGTAGGCGATGTTGTCGTAGATCGACTTGGGGAAGGGGTTCGGCTTCTGGAAGACCATGCCGATGCGGCGGCGGACCTCGATCGGGTCGACGTGGTCGCCGTACAGGTTCTCGCCGTGGAAGGTGATGGAACCGGCGGCGCGGGCGCCCGGGATGAGGTCGTTCATCCGGTTGAAGCAGCGCAGCACGGTGCTCTTGCCACAGCCGGACGGGCCGATCATGGCGGTGATCTCGCGATTCCCGATGATCAGGTCGACTCCGCGGACGGCTTCGTAATCTCCGTAGAAGACGCTGAGGTTGGAGACGGCGAACACCGGGTCGAGGGCCTCGATGTTCCGGGGGGCTTCCGGCCCGCGGACCGTGACATTCGGCATAGAGATTCCGATCTCAGTCATGTCTTCTTCCTCACCAGCGCTTCTGGTAGCGGTTTCGGAGCCAGATGGCGACGGAGTTCATCAGCAGCAGGATCACCAGCAGCACCACGATCGCGGCGGCGGCGAGTACCGCGTACTCCGGCTGCGGCCTGGTGATGAACGTGTAGATCTGGAGGGGCAGCACGGAGAAGCTGCTCCACACGCCCTCGGGGTTGAAACGCACCATGGTGGCGGCGCCCAGCATCAGGAACGGCGCGGCCTCGCCGATCGCACGCGACAGCGCCAGGATCGAGCCGGTCGCGATGCCGGGGACCGCGGCGGGCAGCACCTGGCGGTAGATGGTCTGCCACTGGGTGGCGCCCAACGCCAGCGAGCCCTCGCGGATGGAGGGCGGCACGGCTCGGATCGCCTCACGGGCGGAGATGATCACGATGGGCAGCACGAGCAGCGAGATCGTCATCGCGCCGGTCATGATGGTGAACCCGAACTGCATCCAGCGGGCGATGATGCCCAGGCCGAGGATGCCGTACACGATCGAGGGGACGGCCGCCAGGTTGGAGATGTTCAGCTCGATCAGGCGGTTGTACCACTTGGTCTTGTCCGCGTACTCCTCCAGGTAGATGGCCGCCAGGATGCCGGTGGGCAGGGCCATCACCGCGGTCAGCGCGATGATCCAGAGGGTGCCGAGGATGCCCGACTGGATGCCGGAGGTCTCCGGCCTGCGGATCGACGGCTGGTTCTCCCACAGCATCGAGTTGAGCCTGGGCCAGCCCTGCTCCACGACGTAGAAGATGAGCATCGCCAGGAACAGCAGAGCGATCGCCAGGCTGCAGAGCAAGGCGATGCGGAAGAGGTGCTCCTTGAGCGGGCGGCCCTTGCCGGCCAGCTCTACGGCGGAGCGTGGAGTCGACAGGAGCGTCATCAGTCGTACACCTCGCGGTACTTCTGGACCATGCGGGCACTGGCGTAGTTCATCGCGAACGTCATCAGGAACAGCAGCGAGCCGACCGCGAAGATGGTCTTGTAGCCGATCGTGCCGACCGACACGTCACCCGATCCCGCCTGGGCGATGAAGGCCGCCATGGTCGCCATCTCGTTGCCCGGGTAGAGCGTGAACACGGACTTGAAGCCGCCCGCGATCGCGACGATCATCGTCTCGCCGGCGGCGCGGGAGACGGCCAGGATGATCGCGGCCACGATGCCGGAGAAGGCGGCGGGCACCACCACGCGCACCGAGGTGAGCATCTTGGAGGCGCCGAGCGCGAACGAGCCCTCGCGCAGCCCGTTCGGCACCGCCGCCATCGCGTCCTCGGACAGGGACGCCACGATCGGGATGATCATCACGCCGACCAGGAGCCCGGCGCCGAGGGCGTTCTTGGCCTCCAGGTCGAGGAAGGGGAACAGGTCGCGCAGCAGTGGGGTCACGAAGGTCAGCGCGAAGAAGCCGAAGACCACCGTGGGCACGCCGGCCAGCACTTCGAGGACCGGCTTGAAGATCTTTCGCACCCGGGGGGTCGCGTACTCGGACAGGTAGATCGCGGCGGCCAGGCCGAGCGGGACCGCGACGACGATCGCGATCAGCGTGATCTCCAGGGTGGCGACGATCAGCGGCCAGACGCCGAACGTGGGGTCCTTGAACAGCGGGCCCCAGCTCGTCGAGCCGAAGAACTCGCCGAAGGTCACCGCGCCGAAGAACTCGATCGTCGGCTCCAGCAGGGCGGCCACGATGCCGATCGTGGTCGCGACCGAGACCAGAGCGGCCAGCAGCAGGATCGCCTTGATGACCGTCTCGCCGTAGCGCGGGCGCGACCGCGCCAGGGACCTGCCGGTCCCGGGCGCGGCCGCTCGGTGCGATGCGGCCATCAGCCGGCCTGCGACTTCAGCGAGTCGAGGTCGGTCTTGAGCTTGGCCTCCTGCTCGGCGTTGAGCGGGATGTACTTGGCGTCCTTGGCGATGGTGCCGATGTTCTTGACGTAGAAGTCGAGGAACGCGGCGACCTCGGGCCGCTTGATCGCGGTGGCCGACGGGTAGACGAACAGCGGCCTGGCCAGCGGGGTGTACTTGCCGGACTGCGCGGCCTCGACGCTCGGCGCGACACAGCCGGCGCCGGAGTCGATCTCGACGGCCTTCAGCTTGTCGGCGTTCTCCTCGAAGTAGGTGAAGCCGAAGTAGCCCAGGCCGCCCTTGGCGCCGGCGACACCGGTGACGATGTCGTTGTCGTTCTCGGAGGGGCTGTAGTCCTTGCGGCTCGCGCCCTCCTCACCGTTGATCTCGTCGGTGAAGTAGTCGAAGGTGCCGGAGTCCGTGCCGGGGCCGTACAGCTTCAGGGCCTCGGCCGGGAACTTGGCGTCCACGTCCTTCCAGGTCTTGACCTTGCCCTCGGCGGCCGGCTCCCACATCTTCTTGAGCTGGTCGGTGGTCAGGCAGGTGGCCCAGGTGTTCTCCTTGGGCACGACCACGGTCAGGGCGTCGGTGGCCACCGTGAGTTCGGTGTACTTGATGCCCTTGGCGTCACACGCGGCCTTTTCCTCGTCCTTGATGGCACGGGAGGCGTCGGAGATGTCGGTCTCGCCGGCACAGAACTTCTCGAAGCCGCCGCCGGTTCCGGAGGTGCCGACCGGCACCTTGACCTGCGGCTGCTCGTCGCCGAAGAGCTCGGAGGCGGCCTGCGTGAGCGGGGCGACGGTGCTGGAGCCGTCGACCTTGACCTCACCGGTAAGAGCGGCGTTCGCGTTGTCGGCGGGGGCCGGGGCAGTGCTGCCGCCGTCCGCGCTGGGCTTCGCGTCGCCGCCACAGGCTGCCGAAAGGGCGACCACGAGCGCGGCCGTCGCCACCGCGCTCAGGCGGCGCTGTCCACTGGTCACGGTATGTGTCCTTCTCCGTTGTGAGATCCGTTTCTCGATGTCTCCGATACAACTGGGGCAAAGTGAACGGAAATGAAACGAGCCGTGACCAGGGCCGGAAGAGGTGTGCCGCCTCGCGTGAATAGGCATGATTGACCTATGAGCTATCGCGTATGCCTGGTGTGCATGGGGAACATCTGCCGCTCTCCGATGGCGGAGATCGTGCTCAGGCAGACGCTGGACGACCACGGTCTGGCCGAGCGGGTGAGCGTCGACAGCGCCGGCACCGGCGGCTGGCACGCGGGCGGGCCGATGGACGACCGGGCGGCGCGGATGCTGGCCAGGCACGGTTACGACGGCTCCTCGCACCGGGCGCGGCAGTTCGCCCGCGACTGGTTCGGCGAGCGGGACCTGGTGCTGGCCATGGACGAGGAGAACCTGCGGGCGCTGCGGCACATGGCGCCGCCGGGCGCGGACGTGCGGCTGTTCCGCTCCTTCGACCCCGAGGCGCCCGAGGGCGCGGAGGTGCCCGACCCCTACTACGGGGGCGTCCAGGGGTTCGAGCAGGTGCTGGTGCAGGTCAGGGCGGCGGCGGAGGGGCTGGCGAAGAAACTGTCCGATGAACTTCGTTGAGGAGCTCGGCCACTCGCACGGGTGGCGGTTGCGGCGCGCCAGGCTCGACGACGGGCGGCAGGTCTTCGTCAAGACCGGAACGGTTTCCCCGCTGTTCACCTCCGAGGCCGCCGGCTTGCGCTGGCTCGGGCCGCAGGCCGCCGAGGTGGTGGAGGCCGGGGAGGACCGGCTGGTGCTCGAATGGATCGACACCGAACAGGCGACTCCGGCAGCGGCCGAGCGTTTCGGCCGGGACCTGGCCAGGACGCACGCGCTTGGGGCCGGGTCCTTCGGGGCGCCGTGGCCGGGGTTCATCGCCGAGCTGCCCATGGACAACTCGTCGGTGGGCTCCTGAGCCGAGTTCTACGCCACCCGGCGGCTGCTGCCGTTCCTGCGCCGGGCGCGGCTCGCTCCGGCGGACGTGCGGCTGGTCGAGCGGGCCGCCGGGCGGGTCGCCGAGGTCGCCGGGCCGGACGAGCCGCCGTCCAGGATCCACGGCGACCTGTGGAACGGGAACGTCCTGTGGGCGCGCGGCACCGGCGTGCTCATCGACCCGGCGGCCCATGGCGGGCACCGCGAGACGGACCTGGCCATGCTCGCCCTGTTCGGCGTGCCGTACCTGGACCGGGTGCTCGGGGCCTACGCGGCCGAGGCGCCGCTGGCGGACGGCTGGCGGGCGCGGGTGCCCCTGCACCAGTTGCACCCGCTCCTGGTGCACGTCTGCCTGTACGGCGAGGCCTACCGGGACGGCTTGATGAGCGCGGTCGCCAAGGTACTGGCCATGTGACCGCTCAGCCCAGGTGGTGCAGGACCTCGGCGTGCAGGGCGCCGTTCGTGCAGACCAGGCTGCCGCCGTCCATGCTGGCCGTACCGGACAGGTCGCTCCAGACGCCGCCGGCCTCCTCGACGATCACCGTCAGCGCCGCCATGTCCCAGGGGGACAGCTCCGGCTCGGCCGACAGGTCGACGGAGCCTTCGGCGACCATCATGTGCGACCAGAAGTCGCCGTAGCCGCGCGACCGCCAGCAGCTGCGCGACAGGCCGAGGAACTTCTCCAGCCGGTCGGCCTTCTCCCACTCCTCGATGTCGGAGTAGGAGAACGAGGCGTCCTCCAGCTTGCTCACCTTGGAGACCTGGCAGCGGGTCGCCTTCGTCAGGCTCTTGCCTGTCCAGGCGCCGCCGTCGCGGGCGGCCCACCAGCGGCGGCCCAGCGCGGGGGCGGAGACCAGGCCGACGACGATCGTGCCGTGCTCCATCAGGGCGATCAGCGTGGCCCAGACGGGCACGCCGCGCACGTAGTTCTTGGTGCCGTCGATCGGGTCGACGATCCAGGAGCGGGCGCCGTAGCCGGTGTTGCCGTACTCCTCGCCGATGACCGCGTCCCGCGGCCTGGCCCGCCGCAGCGTGCCGCGGATGGACTCCTCCACCGTGCGGTCGGCGTCGCTGACCGGGGTGAGGTCGGGCTTCGTCTCGACCTTGAGGTCGACGGCCTTGAATCGGCGCATGGTGAGGTCGTCGGCGGCGTCCGCCATGACATGCGCGAGGCGTAGATCGTCGCTGTATCCCGTCACGAGGAATCACGCTATCGCGTCAGACGTCCCTTACATCAGTCGGCTATGGTCGGATTTTGTTACTGATGGGTAGCATGTGGGGCATGTCCTTTGACACCGGCGCCTTCCTGCTGCAGACCGTGCCGTTCGCGCGCACGCTGGGCATCACCTTCGACAAGGTCGAGGACGGCTACGCGGCCTGCCGCCTGCCCGACCGCGACGACCTGCACAACCATGTGGGCGGCCCGCACGCGGGAGCCCTGTTCACGCTGGCGGAGACGGCCTCCGGCGCGGCCATGCTGTCCTCCCTCGGCGACCAGCTGTCCCGCGCGGTTCCGCTGGCGACGGCGTCCACGATCCGATACCGCAAACTCGCCAAGGGCGAGGTCGTCGCCGAGGCCCGCCTCCTGGGCGCACGGGACGAGATCGTGGCCCGGTTGGACGCGGGTGAGCGGCCGGAGTTCGACGTGGCGGTGGAGATCAGGACCACCGACTCCACCCTGGTCACCGAACTGACCGTCTCCTGGACCCTGCGCCCCATCTGAGCCGCAGACGATCCCTTTTAGGTCTACTTTGTCCGCTGGCGTGCTCGCCGGATCTGCTGAGGATTCTCGGCGGGGGTGGCCAGATGTCCTGCGGCCAGGCGGTTCATCGCCCGGAGAAAGATCTCTCGCTCGTCCTCGGGGAGTGCGGCCAGGGCTTGCCCGTGTACGCGGTCCACGATCACCTGGCTCTGTTCGGCGATCCGGGCGCCTGCCTCGGTGACCGCGATGATCCGGGCCCTCCGGTCCGTGCTGGACGGGCGGCGCTCGGCGAGGCCGGCCTGCTCCAGGGCGTCGACGGTCACCACCATCGTGGTCTTGTCCATGTCGCCGATCTCGGCGAGCTGGATCTGGGTGCGCTCCTCTTCCAGGGCGTGGACCAGCACGCAGTGCATGCGGGCTGTCAGGCCGATCTCGGCGAGCGCCGCCGACATCTGGGTCCTCAGGACATGGCTGGTGTGGTCCATCAGGAACGACAGGTCCGGTTCGATGGCGGTCATGCTCGCCAGGGTATCAATTCGATCCGTAGCGGATTATCCGCCAGAAGACTGCAGCAGGCTCGTGGTCAGGGTGTCGCGCAGCCACTCCTCGTACCTCTCTCGCGTCCAGCGCGAGGTGTCGCGCAGCAGGAGGTGGACCTCCGGTGAGGTGAGCGTCCAGACGATCGCCGCGGCGTCCTCCTGGCCGAGCCCGTCGCGGAGCGGCCCGCGGGCGGCGATCCAGCCCACGACCGCGCGCATCGCCTCCCGGCGCTGCCGGACCTGCAGGTCGTCCCGCAGTTCGGCGGCGGCGGGGTCGACGGCCGCCGCCCCGCGCAGGATGTCGTCCATCGGCCGGACGCGTTCGAGCTGCTCGGTCATGCCCGCGGCGAACAGGGCGATCTGGCGCCGCTGGTCGGGCTCCGCGCGTACGGCCCGCGGACCGGCCCGCTCCAGCAGCGCGACGTCCTCGTCGTCCCCGCCGATGACGACGTCGAGGACCTCCTTGAGCAGGGCGCCCTTCGAGCCGAAGACGGTGTAGATCGTGTCGGCGGAGACGCCCGCACGGCGGGCCACGGCCGCGATCGTCGTCGCGGGATAGCCCTGCTGGAGGAAGAGCTCGCGGGCACCGGCCACGATGCGGCGCCGGGTCTCCCTGGCCTGCGTCTCGCGCAGCGGTGAGCGGTAGCTCCGTGGAGTCTTGACGGCCCTCTCCTTATCCGTATTCAATCAAGTGTCACTCGGATCAATTGCATCAGGGAAGGATGCCATGGGCATCATCGCGGACCGATCCGACGCCTACACCGTTATGCGGCGCATCTTCGAGGAGGGCTTCGCCAAGGGCGATGGCGACGTCGTCGACCAGCTCTGCGCACCGGACCTGGTGGAGCACCAGTTCGGCCTGTCCGGAACCGGCGCCGAGGCGATCCAGCACGTCAAGGACGCGATCCGGGATGTCCACGGGATCGTGCCCGACATCTCCTTCACCATCGAGGACTCGGTCGAGCAGGGAGACAAGATCTGGGTGCGGGTGCGCGCCCAGGGGACCGCGACCGGTCCGTTCTTCGGCCCGCCAAGCGGCCGGGCCGTCGACTTCACCGTGCTCGACGTGGCCCGCGTGGTCGACGGCCGCATCGTCGAGCACTGGGGCGTGCCCGACCGCTTCGCCATGCTCGCCCAGACCGGCGTACTGGACCGCCTGGCGTGAGCCCTGCCAGGCGCGTCCGAGGCTACGAGGTCGGGTCGAGGTCGCGGGAGGACAGGAGGCGGCGAAGGGAGTCGAGGCGGGCCGGGTCGGCGTGGCCCTCTGAGACCCAGGCGTCCAGGGCGCAGTCGGGGGTCAGGTGGGTGCAGCCCTTGGGGCAGGTGACGGTGCCGTCCACCAGGTCGGGGAACGAGGCCAGGACGGTGTCGACCGACACGTGGGCCAGGCCGAAGCTGCGCACTCCCGGCGTGTCGATGATCCAGCCGCCGTCGGGCAGCGCCAGCGCGACCGCCGAGGTCGAGGTGTGCCGCCCGCGCCCGGTCACCGCGTTGACGTGCGACACCGCGCGGTTGGCGTCCGGCACCAAGGCGTTGACCAGAGTGGACTTGCCCACGCCCGAATGCCCGACCAGCACGCTGATCCGACCCCGCAGATGCCCGCGCAACTCGTCGAGCGACCCCCCCTTGTGCACCACCAGGTACGGCACGCCAAGCGGCGAGTACAGCTCCAGCAACTCCTCCGGCGGGGCCAGGTCGGACTTGGTGAGACAGAGCAGCGGTTCGATCCCGGCGTCGAACGCGGCGACCAGGATGCGGTCGATCATGCGAGGCCTGGGCGGCGGGTCGGCCAGGGCGGCCACGATCACGAGCTGGTCGGCGTTGGCGACGACGGGACGCTCGATGCCGTCGGTGTCCTCGGTGTCGTCGGCCGAGCGGCGCAGCATCGAACTGCGAGTCTCGACGCGGACGACCCTGGCGAGCGTGTCGGCCCGCCCCGAGACGTCGCCGACGAGCGCGACCCTGTCGCCCACGACGATGCCCTTGCGCCCGAGCTCCCTGGCCTTCATGGCGACGACGACCCGGGTGTCCTGCCCCGAGTCCTTCTTCTTGCGACGCCCCTTGTCCGCCTTCGGGCGATGCCCGTCGCCGTCCGCGTGCACCGTGTGGTCATCCAGGGGCACCGCGTCGTGGAGGTCGCCCGCGTGGTCGGCGCCGTCCTCGACGCGCTCGCGGTTCTCCCGTACCCGCTCACGGGCCGCATTCATGAGATCGAGGATCTCCGCGCCGACCAGGCAGGTGAAGCGGCCCCGGTCGACCCCGACGACGAAGCCCTCGGTCGCGTCCTCGTGCGCAGGACGGATCCGGGTCCGAGGCCGGGACCCCTTGCCCGGCCTGACCCGTACGTCGTCCTCGTCGTACTGCCGCTTCCTCAGCGGTCTACCCCCTGCATGTCGTGGATCATTGATGGTTCAGGCGTGGTCATGGTGGAGATCCAGCATCTCTGTCCACATATGGGTGAACTCGGGAAGTGTCTTACCCGTTGTCGCGATGTTCTCCACGTTGACGCCGGGAACGACCAGGCCGATCACGGCCCCCGCGGTCGCCATGCGGTGGTCGTCGTAGCTGTGGAAGGTGCCGCCGTGAAGCTGGGCGGGGCGGATGGCGAGGCCGTCGTCGGTCTCCTCGGCGTCGCCGCCCAGCCGGTTGATCTCGGTGACGAGCGCGGCGAGCCGGTCGGTCTCGTGGCCGCGCAGGTGGGCGATGCCGCGCAGCCTGCTCGGCGAGTTGGCAAGGGCGGCCAGCGCGGCGATCGTCGGGGTCAGCTCGCCCACCTCGTGCAGGTCGGCGTCCAGACCCTCGACCTCGCCGGTGCCTGTGACGCGCAGCCCCTCCGGCGCGCGTGACACGCTCGCCCCCATCGCGCCCAGCAGGCCGCGCAGCGCGTCACCGGGCTGCGTCGTCTCCAGCGGCCAGTCGGGGATCGTCACCGTGCCGCCGGTGAGCAGCGCGGCGGCCAGGAACGGGGCGGCGTTGGACAGGTCGGGCTCGACCACGAGGTCCAGGGCGGCGATCGGGCCGGGCTCGACCCGCCACACGTCGCGCTCGTCGTCGTCGACGCTCACGCCGGCCGCGCGGAGCATCTGCACGGTCATCTCGATGTGCGGCATCGACGGCACGGGCTTGCCCGCGTGCCTGATCGTGACCCCCTTCTCGAAACGGGCGCCGGTCAGCAGCAGGCCCGAGATGAGCTGCGAGGACGCGGAGGCGTCGATCGTCACCTCGCCGCCGGTCACCCGGCCGCGGATGGTGAAGGGCAGCGCGTCGTTGTCCACGTGGGCGCCCAGGGCGCGCAGGGCGTCGAGGATCGGGCCCATCGGGCGCTTGCGGGCGTGCGGGTCGCCGTCGAAGAACACCTCGCCGTCGGCCAGCGCGGCCATCGGCGGCACGAACCTCATCACGGTGCCGGCCAGGCCCACATCGATGCGGGCGCCACTCCTGATCGGGCCGGGCGTGACCTGCCAGTCGACGCTGGAGACGGCCTCGCTCGACGGGGTCAGCTCCGTGCCGAGGGCGCGGATCGCCGCCACCATCAGGTCGGCGTCGCGGCTGCGCAGCGCCTGCCGTACGACGCCGGGGCCGTCCGCGAGCGCGGCGAGCAGCAGCGCGCGGTTGGTCACCGACTTCGAGCCGGGCAGGCGGACGGTCGCGGCGACCGGACCGGTCGCCACCGGGGCGGGCCACAGTGGTGAGGACATGCGCAAAGCCTACTGGCAGCCGGTACGACCGGGTCGCGGGCGAACTGTCAGGGGACGAGAACCGCGCGGCCCTGGATCCTGCCCTCCTCCAGCCTGTGCAGCACGTCCGCCGCGTCCGCCAGCGGGTGCCGTTCGACGTGCACCTTGATCCGCCCCTGCCGTGCCAGCGCGAGCACCTCGTGCAGGTCGCGCCGCGTCCCCGCGTAAGGCTTGCTGACCGTCGCCCCCCACGGCAACCCCACCGGCGGGCTCGCGGCGGCGAAGGGCAGCTCCCCTCCGGCCAGCCCCGCCACCGTCAGGTTCCCGTACGAGGACACGACGGCCGCGCCGAGCGCCAGCGTCGGGTTCGCGCCGACGAAGTCCAGCACCACGTCGGCTCCGACGCCACGGGTCAGCTCCAGGATGGCCTGCGCCGAGTCGGGCCCCGACACGACGCTCTCGTCGGCCCCGTAGCCGCGCGCCGCCTCCAGCTTCGCCTCGTCGAGGTCGACGGCGACGATCCTGCTCCCGGTGATCGCGCGCAGGATCTGCACCGCCATGTGCCCCAGCCCGCCGACGCCGATCACCACGACCGTGGCCGTGGGCGTGAGCAACTCCAGGGAGCGGTCGATCGCGTGGTACGGCGTCAGCGCCGCGTCGGCCAGCGGCGCGGAGTCGACCGGATCGAGATCGCCGAGCGGCACCAGCGCCCTGCCGGGCACCAGGAGGTATTCGGCCATCGCGCCCGGATAGCCGAGCCCGGGACCGGGAACCAGGCCGCGGGGGAAGCGCTGGCAGGCGTTCTCCGCGCCCGTGGCGCACTGGCGGCACACGCCGCAGCCCCAGACGATGTGGCAGATCGCGTACTGCCCGATCTCCCAGCCGGTCACGTCCGGGCCGATCGCGGCCACCTGGCCGGACGGCTCGTGGCCGAGCGTCATGGGGAACGGCATCCGCTCCATGTGCAGCAAGTGCAGGTCGGAGTGGCACACGCCGCAGCCGCTGACCTTGAGCAGCACCTGGCCGGGACCCGGTTCGGGGACGTCGATGTCACGGAGTTCGGTCTTGCCAGGAGCGATGAGCTGGAACGCTTTCATGAGGCCTCGAATACCCGGCACTATGTGCGCATATGTCAAAGGAAGACTGAAGTGTCCAGAGTGAAGTCGACGGGATCCGGAAGGTGGATCTCCTTGCCTATGCTGACGGTCGAGGACGCGGCGTAGACATCGTCGGCGGGCTCGCTGTAGACGGTGACCGTGGCGGGCTCGGCGATCGGGTCGATCAGCAGGAAAACCGGGATTCCAGCCCTCGCGTACACGCGGGGCTTCTCATCCCGATCGGTGTCGGCGCTGCCCTTCGACACAACCTCACCGACCATGACCAGGCCGCTGGCGTAGATCTCGCGATCTCCCCAGCGGGGCGCGTCCGGCGGGCACATGGCGAAGTCCGGCGCGTAGGGGTCACGCGAGCCGTCCGCGCATATGTCGAGTCCGGCATAGGCCTTCCAACCGTTGTCCATGGCGTGCGGGCGCAGCACGAAGTAGAGCGTGCACGCCATGTCCTGGTGTTCGGGGGTTCCGAGGGGGCTCACTATCAACCTTCCGTTGATGATCTCGGCGCGCAGCCTGGTGCGGCCGACGAGGGAGTCGTAGACCTCGCGCAAGGTCGTGAGCTCCTGCTCGCCCCGGGAGGGGGGGACGGTCTCTGCGGTCGTCGCGGACTCCTCCGGCTCCAGGGCCGGAGCGGAACGGGCGTGTGTCTTGCGTGAGGTGGTCACCATGACGGCCGGTTTCCCTTCGTGTCCTTGTCGACACGCTCAGTATTCCGCAACGCCCTCGCACATGCGAGCGAAAGCCTTACGTGGCAGTGTGGTGACATGTGCGGCAGATACGCGTCGGCGCGGAAGAAGCACGAGCTGCTGGAGGAGTTCCAGGTCGAGCTCGACGGTGCTCCTGACGAGGAGCTCGCCCCCGACTACAACGTGGCCCCGACCAAGCAGGTCTACGCGGTGCTCAGCCGGGTGCCCGAGGAGGCCGAACGGGCGGTCAGGCAGCTCAGGATCATGCGCTGGGGCCTGGTGCCCGCCTGGGCGAAGGACCCGTCGGTCGGCTCGCGCATGATCAACGCCAGGATCGAGACGGTCGCCGAGAAGCCCGCCTACCGCAGGGCGTTCGCGCGGCGCCGGTGCCTGCTCCCGGCGGACGGCTACTTCGAGTGGATGCCCGTCGAAGGAGAAAAGAAGAAGAAGCAGCCCTACTACATCCATCCCGAGGACGGCGGGGTGCTGGCGATGGCCGGGCTGTACGAGTTCTGGAAGGATCCGGGCCGGGCAGACGACGATCCGCTCAAGTGGCTGGTCACCTGCACGGTGATCACGACGAACGCCACCGACGTGGCGGGCACCGTACACGACCGCATGCCGATGATGATCGAGCGCGAGCGCTGGGCGGAGTGGCTCGACCCCATGCTCACCGACGTCGAGCGGGCTTCGGGGCTGCTGGTGCCCGCCGACGCCGGGCACCTGGCGGCCTATCCGGTCTCCACCGACGTCAACAGTGTCCGCAACAACGGCCCCGACCTGATCAAGCCCGAAGAGCCAGGGGAAGAAAGCGCGCTTTTCTAGTCGGGCGGTGTAAGAACCGCGCCAAGTGGGCATCCGGTGAGGAAAGCGGTGCTGTCCGTTCACTCGGAGTCACCGCCCTTCACCCCATCGCGCCGGGCGGAACAACCGGGGAGTCCCGCCGCCGGCTCCCCTTCCACCCGGAGGTGCGGGTCTGTGGACGACACGACCGCTCGTGAGCGTCTGGAGAGCATGCTCGCCGAACTCGACCGATCCATCGGAGTGCTGCGCGGGGATCCCGTCGCGGTACGGGACCGGTCCGCGGCGGACGCGGGATCCGATCTGACCGACGCCGACCGGACCCAGGCGATGCTCACCGTCGCCACGGCCCAGCGCCGCGCCGTCGTCGACGCGCTCAAACGCGTCGACGACGGGAGCTACGGCCGCTGCGTCGACTGCGCCAAGCCGGTCCCCGACGGCCGCCTGGAGGCCAGGCCCGAGGCCTCGCGCTGCGTCCAGTGCCAGTCCAAGCGGGAACGCCGCCGCTAGCCGTACGGCGCCCCGCCCGAATCCGGCGGGGTCACGGCTTCAGCGCGCTGGCCACCAGGTGGATGCCGACCGTGTCGCCGTCGTCGGGATGGGTGTCGAGTTCGGTGCGCACCAGCCAGGCCATCGCCCGGGTGTCGGAGGCGAGCACGTGGTCGACCGTCGAGGGGGACAGCACGGTGCGCGGCCGTACCCACTCGACCTGCAGGCCGACCCCGGTCAGCAGCTCGCGCAACTGGCCGCTGCTGAAGCAGCGCGTGATGCTGCCGTCGGGCCACGGCACCAGCATGACCTCGCCGGTCTGCCGCAGGTGCTGCCAGTAGTTCTGCTCGGCGAGGATCGCCATGCCCAGCACCAGGGAGTCCACGCACACCAGGGCGCGCCCTCCGGGGCGCAGCACCCTGGCCACGTCCTTCATCGCGGACTCGGCCATCAGCTCGATCGACATGACCCGTTCCTCGGCGACCACCGCGTCGACGCTCTCGTCGGGCAGGAAGCCCAGGTCGTCGGCGCGGACCTGGCGCACCCGGTCGGCATCACGCAGCTTCGGCTGCCCTTCCAGCGCGCGGCGGAAGTCGACCACCTCGATGACCTGATGACCGGCCTTCGCCGCCTGACCCGACCAGCGGCCGCGGCCGCCGGACAGGTCGAGGAGCACGGAGGGACGGCTGGGGAGCCATCGGTTCAGTTGCTCGGCGACGACCGCACGATAGAAGGTCCAGTACGGCCCGAGCGTCCCTGAGCCGTTCAGTTCCTCGGCCGGAATGGGCAGCACACGCGACTCCTGGGTTCCGGGAAATGGCTACCAGCCGGTACGTTTCTTTTTCCCCGTACCGGATCGTTCGTCACCTTCTATCTTGCGGGAACAGACGCGAACGCGGGCGTGTTGCGACGAGCATGCTCTCATTGCTCGAACCCGTCCCCGGTGACCTGCGGGTCGCTGACAAGCGGGTATCCTCCCCTGAGTACGGTGTACCGCCACAGCTGGCCACCGGCGATCTTAGGGGGGTGGGTCCGGTGCCTGCGACAGGAGCGGAGACTCTGGAGCAGCGCAGCGAGCGGTTCGAGCGCGACGTCATGCCGTATCTCGAGCAACTCTATTCCGCCGCACTCCGGATGACCCGGAACCCGGCGGATGCGGAGGACCTGCTGCAGGAGACCTTCGCCAAGGCGTTCGCATCGTTCCATCAGTTCCAGGAGGGGACCAACCTCAAGGCTTGGCTCTACCGGATCCTGACGAACACCTTCATCAACAGCTATCGCAAGAAGCAGCGGGAGCCGAAGCAGTCCGGCACCGAGGAGATCGAGGACTGGCAGCTCGCCCGAGCCGAGTCGCACACCTCGAGCGGACTGAAGTCGGCCGAGGTCGAGGCGCTCGAACACCTGCCCGACGGCGACATCAAGGACGCGCTGGCCGCGCTCCCCGAAGAGTTCAGGATCGCCGTCTACCTGGCCGACGTCGAAGGCTTCCCCTACAAGGAAATCGCCGACATCATGGGGACTCCCATCGGCACCGTGATGTCGAGGCTCCACCGCGGTCGCAGGCAACTGCGGTCGCATCTCGAGGACTACGCTCGCGAGCGTGGCCTGGTCCCGTCGGAGGGGTCCAAATGAGCTGTGGTCAGCCGCACGACACTGACTGTCGCGACGTCCTGGACAAGATCTACGCCTATCTCGACGGGGAGCTGGGCGAGGGTGACTGCGTGGACATCCGGGTGCACCTGGACGAGTGCAGCCCGTGCCTCCAGGAGTATGACCTGGACAAAGTGATCAAGCAGCTGGTGGCCAAGCACTGCGGGTGCGACCCCGTGCCCGCCGACCTGAGGTCCAAGGTGCTCGACCGGATCTCCCAGGTGCGATCCGAGCTCGCGGACTAGCCACCGCGCCGACGCGAGGGTGTCGCCGCAGGTAGTGGCTTGATTACACTTTGCTTGCGATTCCCGGCTCCGCCCCACCGCAAGGGTCGATTTCTGTAGCGTGACCCACAGACATCGACGTGGAGGCATGCGCATGGTGGAGGGTGTGGCCACTCGGTTGATCACGTTCGCGGTCCTGATCAGCCCGGTGGTTCTTCTGGCGGCGGGCGGCGGAGCCGTCTCCCCAGGGGTGTCCTGGACCTGAGCAAGCGCCCGGTTCGCACCCGAGGGGCCGCAATGCGTGGACTGCCGTGGCCGGCAAAGGTCTATCTGGTCGCCGTCATCGGCGCGGCCGCCGCCCTGCTCGCGCGCAGCCTGATCACCACGGGGCAGCTGGTCGACTCCGGCGCCTACGGCACGCTGCTCGTGCTCACCCTGCTGTTCCTGGTGTGCGAGTCGATGCCGACCCTGCTCAATGTGGAGCAGTTCGCGGTGTCGGTGAGCTTCTCGGCCGCGCTGGCCGCGGTGGTGCTGATCGGCCCGGAGGGCGCGGCCCTGGTGGGGCTGACCGCGATGTTCAGCGTACGGCCGGGGCTGCCGCTGGTGAAGCGGCTGTTCAACGGCGCCCAGTTCGCGCTCTGCGGCTACGCCGCCGGCCGGGCCTACGAGTACACCGGCGGCGTGTCGGGGGTGCCCGACGTCAACGCCTTCGAGGCGCTCATCGGCCCCTACGCGGCCGCCGCCGCGGTGTTCATCCCGGTCAACATCGTGCTCACACTGACCATGATCACGCTGGCCACCCGGGTCAGGGCGGAGGAGGTCCCGCTCAAGGGCATGGTGCAGTTCCTCGTCTCCTACTTCGGTTACGCCACCTTCGGCCTGCTTGTGGCGGGCCTGTGGGCGACGGTCCAGTCGATCTCCGCGGTGCTGGTGCTGCTGCCGCTGTTCGTGGCCCGCTGGGCCTTCGGCCAGTACCACGCCCAGCAGCGATCCTACGACGCCACGATCGCGGCCCTGTGCCAGGCGGTGGAGACCAAGGACTACTACACCAGAGGCCACTGCACGCGCGTCTCGCTGGCCTCCACGATGATCGCGCAGGAGATCGGCATGGGCATGGAGAGGCTGCGCGCGATCCGCTACGCGGGCATGCTGCACGATGTGGGCAAGCTCGGCGTGCCGACCAAGGTGCTGCAGAAGGACGGGCCGCTGACCGAGGAGGAGTTCGCCGCCATCCAGCTGCACCCGATGCGCGGCCTGGAGATCGTGCGCGGCATCGACTTCCTCGACGAGGCGTTCGCCGGGATCATGCACCACCACGAGCGGCACGACGGCAAGGGCTACCCGATGGGGCTGGCCGGCGACGAGATCCCCGAGTTCGCCCGGGTGATCGCGGTGGCCGACGCCTTCGACTCGATGACCTCCGACCGCTCCTACCGGGGGGCGCGCCCGGTCGAGGTGGCGGTCGCGGAGCTGCGCAAGGGCGCGGGCACCCAGTTCGACCCGGAGATGGTGGCCGCCTTCGTCAAGGCGCTGGAGCGCGAGCCCTGGCAGCCGCCGCGCAAGGTCGAGGCGCCGCCCGCCGACGCGACCGAGACCACGGCCAAGGACCACGACGACCCGACCGTGCCCATCCAGGTGGTGAGCGGGCCGTGACCCGGGGGGCCTTCCAGACGCTCGACTCCGGTCAGCTCCTGCTCATCGCGGGCGCCGGGCTGGTCGCCGTGGCCGGGGTCGCCTACACCGCGGCCGTCGGGCCGGTCAGGCCGGAGATCGCGATCGGGTTCGGCGCGCTGATCGCGGTCGGTGAACTGGCCAGGCTGACCATGCCGGGCAACCGCGAGGTCGCGCCCATCGGCGCCGCCGCCGCCCTCGGATACACCCTGCTGCTCGACCTGAGCAACAAGCCGCTCGACCACTCCGCGCTGCAGGTGGTCGCGGTCATCGCGGTCGGGATGGTGGCCGGCGCGCTGCCTCATCTGGCCGTGGGCCGCCCGCCGCGACTGGACGCGATGGCCAGACGGCTGCTGACCGGCGCGCTGCTCGCCTTCGCCTTCAGGCCGCTGGCCGAGACCCTCTACTCCCTCACCCAGGGGGAGCACGGCACCTGGTGGCCGGCGCTGGTCGTCATGGTCGTGCTCATCGTGCTCGCGCTGCTGGTCGACGTGCTGATCGCGGCGATGCTGAGAGCCGAGCAGGTGCGCACGGCCTTCAAGGTCGCGGTGCGCGACGAGCTGCGGATGGCCTTCCCGCTCGGCGCGGCCGTGGCCGCCTCCAGCGTGCTGCTCGCGCTCGCCTCGCACAGCATGGACATGGTGGCGCTGATCGTGTTCGCCGCGCCGCTGCTGGTCACCCAGGTGGCCTTCCGCAAGTACGCGGGCATCCGCGCCACCTACCTGCAGACCGTGCGGGCGCTGTCGCGGGTGACCGAGGTCGGCGGCTACGTCGAGCCCGGCCACTCGCGGCGGGTGAGCAGGCTGTCGGTGGCGATCGGCCGCGAGCTGGGCATGGCCGAACCGGAGCTGCTGGAGCTGGAGTACGCCGCGCTCATGCACGACATCGGCCAGCTCTCCCTGCGCGACCCCATCCCCGGCGGCGCGACCGTGCTGACCGACCCCGAGCAGGCCAGGCGCATCGCCGAGCTCGGCGCCGAGGTGATCAAGCAGACCGGGGTGCTCGACCGGGTGGCCGAGCTGGTGCGCCGCCAGTGCGACCCGATCGGTGAGGACCCGCCCCTGGCCAGCCGTATCATCAAGGCCGCCAACGCCTACGACGACCTGGTGGGCGGCTCCACCGACCGGGATCGGGCGGGCGCCGCGCTGGAGCGGCTGCGGCTGGGCGTCGGCGTGGCCTACGATCCGGCGGTGATCGAGGCGATGGCGCGCGTGGCCGACCGCCTGGCTCCTGTGGATCGCCTCTAGGTACGGCGGGCATGTCTCCCGCCGCTCACCTTTGTGGACTGGCGGCGGCGGCATCGGGATGGCGCGCCCGCGAGGCTGTCGCCGCGTACACCGTCGAAGGTCCCAAGAACAATCTGCCGTTCTGCGCGGAACTGCTGGAGAATGCGGAGTTCGTGAGCGGCGACTACGACACGGGATTGGTCGGGCGCATGCGCTCATAGGCAGGTGTCATGGTTGGGAACATCGAGAGGGGAGTGCCAGGTGGCTGAAGTGCGCGCGGAGATGGTGGCCAACGTCTGGAAGGTCGTCGTCAAGGAGGGTGAGGCCGTCGAGGACGGCGACACGCTCGTCATCCTCGAGTCGATGAAGATGGAGATCCCGGTGCTCGCCGAGGACGCCGGCGTCGTGTCGCAGTTGAAGGTGGCGGAGGGCGACGTGATCCAGGAGGGCGACCTGATCGCCGTCATCGAGTAGCGAGCCTGCCGAGGAACTTCTCGCGGTCGACGACCATCCGCTCGATCGTGCCCTTGCCGACCAGGGTGGTGCGGTCGCGGGCCAGGAAGCCGAAGACCAGCCGCCGCCCCTCGACCTCGGTCAGCTCGACGGTGATCTCGATGTGGCTGCCCACCGGGCTGGCCGCCAGGTGCTCCAGCTCGACGCGGGTGCCGACGGAGGTCTCGCCGGGCCGCAGGTGGCCCCTGACGGCCTGCACGGTCGCCATCTCGGCCAGCGCGAGCAGCCTGGGCGTGGCGAGCACCGGCACGTCCCCGCTGCCAATCTTGGTCGCGATATCCTCGCGCTCGACCATGATGAGCAGCTGGGAGCGGAGACCGGGAGCGAGCGTCATGTCGTCAGCCTACTGCGATCACTGCGGACGCCCCTCGGACGAAGCGGACCATTCCTCCTGCGTGGCGGCGCGCACGATGGAGCCGCCGCGCTACTGCTCGGCTTGCCGCCGCCGCCTCGTCGTCCAGGTCACCCCCACCGGCTGGACGGCCAGGTGCTCGGCGCACGGCCCGATTTCATCTCAATGATCGGACCTGCACGCACCAACACGGGCCATCAAGATAGGTTTGTACGGCTTGCGCTGTTTTTGTGGTGACGCATGGGGCGTGAGTCGTACACTCGCAGAATTCCGTGACCTCTGCGTTACCGCGCCGCGATCCAAATCCGCTTTGTTGGAGAACCCTGGGGTGGGAGAGGTTCGAGCGACAGGGGGGTAACGGGGGAGACATGGTGGCCCAAGGGACGACGCTGGCGGGGCGATATCGCCTGGACACCCGCATCGGCGCCGGCGGCATGGGCGAGGTCTGGCGGGGTGAGGACGTCGTTCTCGCCAGGACCGTCGCCGTCAAGGTGCTGCTTCCCGGCCGCACTGACGACCCGGGATTCGTCGCCCGCTTCCAAGGGGAAGCCAGGGCGATGGCGACGATCAACCACGCGGGTGTGGTGGACGTCTACGACTACGGAGTGCACCAGATCGCCGGCGCGGGGGCCACGGCGTACCTGGTGATGAAGTTCGTCGACGGTGAGCCGCTGGACCGGCTGCTGGCCCGGCTGGGGCGCATCGCGCCCGAGCCGGCGATGGAGCTGATCGCGCAGGCCGCCTCGGCGCTGCAGGCCGTTCACGAGCAGGGCATCGTGCACCGCGACGTCAAGCCGGGCAACCTGCTGGTGCAGCGCGACGGCACGCTCGTCATCACCGACTTCGGCATCGCCCGCGCGGATGTGGCCAGCAGGCTCACCGACGCGGGCATGGTGCTGGGCACGGCCGCCTACTGCGCGCCCGAGCAGGCCGAGGGCGCGCCAGTGACGCCCGCCGTGGACATCTACGCCCTCGGCGTGGTGGCCTACGAGTGCCTGGTCGGCCAGCGGCCGTTCGACGGGGACAGCCCGGTCACGATCGCGCTCAAGCACATCCGGGAGGCGCCGCCGCCGCTGCCGGTGGAGATTCCCCCGGCGGTGCGGGCGCTGGTGGAGCGGGCCCTGTCGAAGGACCCGGCCCGGCGCTTCCCGTCCGCGGCGGCGATGGCCGCCGAGGCCAGGCGGTCCGTGTCGCCCGAGGGGCACGCTCCGCCGCTGGCCGAGCTGGCGCCGGTGACCGGGGCCACGATGGCGGCCCCGCAGCCGCCGCAGCCCTCCTCCGACACCGGGCCGGGACTCGACCCCGTCACCGTGGCCACGCCCCGGCGCTCCCGGCGGGCGGCCAAGGCCCGCAGGCGCGGCGGCCTGGTCGCGGGGATCGCGGTCGTGGCGGTGCTCGGCGTCGGCGCGGGCGCGGTGGCGCTCACCGGCATGGTTCCCGAAGCCACGCCGGTGACGCCGAGCGGCGACAAGGGCAGCGAGTCCGCTAAGGCGGACCCGACGATCCCGCACCCGGCAAGGACGACCAGGACCAGACCGCCGAAGACGCAGCCCGCGCGGCCGACCATCAAAGAGGACCCCGACCCCGAGCCCACGCGGGACCCCGAGCCCAGCAGGACGCCGTCGCCCACGGCCACCAAGCCGACCTCGTCGCCGTCGCCTTCGCCCACGCCGTCGAAGTCACAGCTGAAGAAGGAGGTCGTGCCGTCGGTCCTCGACCTGTTCTACAACGAGGCGAAGAAGAGGATCGAGGGCGCCGGGTTCAAGCTCAGGGTGATCAACAATACGACCGGCGACCTCGGCACCTGCCCGAAGGTCTCCGAGCAGGATCCCGCCGCAGGTGAGTCCTACGAGAAGGGCCGCGTGGTGACCATCACCACGGTCAGCGACATCTGCCCGACCCAGGCCGCGACGGGCACCCCCACCCCGTCGACCACCCTCACCCCCAAGCCGTAGGCCTCACACGCCCGTGGTGTTGCGCGGGTAGGCGACCTGGGGGTCGGTGACGATGTTGACCATGTACGGCACGCCGGAGTCGAACGCCCGCCGCAACGCGGGCCCGATCTCCGACGGGCTGGTCACCAGCTCGCCCCCACCGCCGAGGGCGGTCACCACCTGGTCGTAACGGGTCTGCGGCTGGAGCTCGGCGGCCACGTCGTAGCCGTACAGCATCTGCATGGGGTGCTTCTCCAGCCCCCAGATGCCGTTGTTGCCGCAGATCATCACGACCGGAAGTCTGTGGCGCACCAGTGTGTCCACGTCCATCAGGGAGAAGCCCGCGGCGCCGTCGCCGAGCAGCAGCACCACCTGGGAGGAGGGTCTGGCCAGGCGGGCGGCGATGGAGTAGCCCAGCCCGGTCCCCAGACAGCCGTAGGGGCCCGGATCGAGCCAGTTGCCCGGATTACGAGGCTCGACGTACTTTCCGGCGTAGGAGACGAAGTCACCGCCGTCGCCGATCACCACCGCGTCGTCGGCCAGCACCTTGCCCAGCTCGCCGTAGACGCGCATGGGGTGGATCGGGTCGGAGTCGGCGGCCAGCAGTCCGGCGTCGGCCGCGATGGCCGCGGCGGCGGTCTGGGACAGGCGCGACACCCAGTCGGCGTGGCGGGAGGTCTTGACCCCGGCCTCGCCGCAGGCCGTGGCCAGGCTCCAGAACACCAGCGAGAGGTCTCCGGCGGCGGAGGCGACGGGCCGCATGTGCGTGGCGAGCTGTGACGGCGCGTCGGCGATGTGCACGACCTTGGCCAGCGGCGCGCCGTCCTTGCCGCCGAACCAGCCGTAGCCGAGGCGGAAGTCCAGCGGCGCGCCGACGACGATCACCAGGTCGGCCTGGCCGAACGCCTGGCCGCGAGCCCGGGTGACCAGCAGTTCGTGCCCGGCGGGCAGGATGCCGCGGCCCTGGCCGTTCGGGACGACCGGCAGCTTCCACGCCTCGACGAAGTCGCGGGCGGCCTCCTCGGCGCGGTCCATCCACACGTCCGAGCCGAGCACCACCACCGGCCGCTCGGCCTCGGCCAGCAGCTTGGCGATGGCGGCCACCGACTCGGGGTCGGGCTCCAGCGGGGAGGGCGTCTGCGTCTCGGCGGCGTGCACGGGCGAGGGGGAGAACAGGTGGTCCATGTAGAAGTCCATGAACACCGGGCCGCGGTGCGGGGCGACGGCGGTGCGGAAGGCCAGCTCGACGTCCTGGCCGACGGAGTCCGGGCCGGTCGCGGTGAACGACAGCTTGGTGATCGGGGCCAGCAGCGGCGGGTGGTCCATCTCCTGCAGCGCGCCGCTGCCCCAGCGCGACTGCGGCGCCCTGCCGCCCATGACCACGACGGGGGAGCCGTTGTAGTGCGCGGTGGCGACGCCGCTCACCCCGTTGGTGATGCCGGGACCCGCGGTGAGCACGGCCAGGCCGGGTTTCCTGCTCAGCCGGGCCGTCGCCTCGGCGGCGAAGACCGCGCTCTGCTCGTGCCGTACGTCGAGGATGCGCATCCCCTCGTGCACGGCTCCGTCGTAGAGCGGGAAGACGTGCCCGCCCGAGAGGGTGAACATCGTCTCGACCCCGTAGGCCTTGGACACGGCGACGGCGGCGTCACCGGCGTGCTTCGCAGACTCCATGCCGGGAACCTACCAACGAGTCACAAGAGTAAACAGGGGGCCGAATCACCAGTGCGCGATCGTCACGTCGCCGTCGAAGGTGTGCACGAGGATCTTCCTGGGCGAATTCGCGTCCCTGTCCACGTTCACGTCGATGTTCCGGCCCTTGGTGTCCACGGCGTATGGGCCGCGGTCGGGCAGGTTCACGTGCGCGTCGCCGTCGGCCCTGACGACGGCCCTGACCTGCCGGGGCGTCTGCTCGAACGACAAGGACACCTGCCCGGTGCCGACCTCCACGTCGGCGCTGTCGCCGCGCAGGCCGTGCGCGTTGACGCTGCCCGTGCCCGTGCGCGCCCACACCGTGGCGGGGGTGTCGGACACGCGGATGTCGCCGGACACCGTGGTGAGCCGCAGCGCGCCGTAGATCCACCGGGCGTCGATCGAGCCTCGCTGGATCGACGCTTGCACCGCGGTCTCCGGCGGTACGCCCAGCCTGTAGTCGACCTGGCAGAGGGGCTCGCCGGACCGCTCGCCGCCGGGACAGGTCAGGATCAGCCGGAGCTTGCCGCCGTCCCACTCCTCCTTGACCACGGGCTTGGCCGCCGACCATTGCAGCACCCGATCCACCATCACCCGTCCGGCGTCGCCGGGCATGAGCCAGAGGTTCACGTCGCCGCCAACCACCTCGACGGTCAACGCGCCGCCGTCGAACGGGAGCGTCCCCTGGGTGTTCTCCGAGGGCCGCTCCGCGTCGGCTGCCAATTCCCACACGCCGGCCAGGGCGACGAACAGGGTGGCCACGGTCAGCACGGTTCCCAGGCCGAGCCACACGCTTCGCACGCCGATCATCGAGGGCTCCTTCAACTCAGATCTTCAGGAATCGCAGCACGGCGAGGACGCGCCGGTGATCGCCGTCGGCGGGGGTGAGGCCTAGCTTGGTGAAGATGTTGCCGATGTGCTTGCCGACAGCCCCTTCGCTGAGCACGAGCGCCTCGCCGATGCCGTTGTTGGAGCGGCCCTCGGCCATCAGCGCCAGCACCTCGCGCTCGCGCCGGGACAGCCGGTCGATCGGGTCGCTGTGCCGGCGCAGCAGGAGCTGGGCGACCACCTCCGGGTCGAGCGCGGTGCCGCCCGAGGCCACCCGCCGCAGCGCCTCGAGGAACTCGCTCACGTCGGCCACCCGGTCCTTGAGCAGGTAGCCGACCCCGCCGGTGGCCGAGGACAGCAACTGGGCGGCGTAGCGCTCCTCGACGTACTGGGAGAGCACCAGCACGGGCAGCGACGGACACCTCTTGCGCAGCGTCAGCGCGGCCCGCAGCCCCTCGTCGGTATGGCTGGGCGGCATCCGCACATCGGTGACCACCAGGTCGGGATCGTGCTCGGCCACGGCCCCCAGCAGCTCGTCGGCGTCGGCCACCGCCTCGACGACCTCCATGCCGCCCGCCGCGAGCAGCCGGATCAGGCCCTCCCTGAGCAGGACGGAGTCTTCGGCCAGGACTACTCGCATGGCAGCTCCGCGGTGATCCTCGTCGGTCCCCCCGGGGGGCTGTCCAGCCACAGCACGCCGTCGACGGAGGCGACGCGCTGGTTCAGCCCGCGCAGCCCCGAGCCGCCGTCCAGGTCGGCCCCGCCGTGCCCGTCGTCGAGCACCGTCACGGTCAGCACGTCCTCCACCCGCTGGACGAGGACCTCCGCGCGGGTGGCGGCGGCGTGCTTGGCGATGTTGGTCAGCGCCTCGGAGACGACGAAGAACGCGACCGTCTCGATCGTCGGCGGCAGCTGTCCGGAGATCTCCACGCGCAACCGCACAGGCAGCGGCGAGCGGGCGGCGATGCCGGACAGCGCCGCGTCGAGCCCCTGGTCGTTGAGTACGGCGGGATGCAGGCCCCGGACGAAGTCACGCAGTTCCTTCAACGCCTGCTTGGCCTCCTCGTGCGCCTGGGCCAGCGCCTCCCGGGCAGGTTCCGGCAGGTCGGTGAGCGTCGCGCGGGCCAGCCCGAGGTTCATCGCCAGCGACACCAGCCGCTGCTGCGCCCCGTCGTGCAGGTCGCGCTCGATCCTGCGGCGCTCGGCGTCCGCCGCGTCGACCGCTCCGGCCCTGCTCTCGCGCAGCGACTCGATCCGGTGCGTCAGCTCCTCCCGGCTGGCCCCGAGCAGCGTCATGGCCATCATCACGTCGAGCGTGGCCATCCCGCGGGCCACCCACGGCGCCGCCAGCAGCAGCACCAGCCCGCTCGCCGTGGCCTGCGCCGCGACGACCGGGTCACGGTAGTCGAGCGGGAAGACCATCGGCGGCGGCACCCGCTGCGCGTGCGTGAACGACAGCGCCAGCACCAGCCCGCCCGTCCAGGTCACCGCCACCACGACGGCCCCCGCCACGCCGAGCGGCGCGCTGAGCAGGTGGTAGCTGACCTGCCGCCAGGTGCTTCTGGTGTGTAAGGCCTGCCGGAAGCTGCCGGCCCTCGGCACCTCGGGGATGTGCACGCCGAGGAACGCGCCGAAGCGCGAGCGCTGCAACCGCGTGACGGCTCCCACCAGCCGGAGCCAGAGCCGGGGCTGCACGAGGAAGACGATCGTCAGCGGCGCGGTGACGAGGGCGACCGCCGCTCCCGTCACCACATGGGCGGTGTCGAGCCAGGCTCGCGCCGTCCACGGGGCACGCAGCGGCCGGGCCACACGTGATGCGGTCATGGAGACCACGGTAGAGACCTGCGCGGGGTGCCGGACAGGGGCCTGGGCAGCCCGGAAAAAGGTGGGGAAAGCACCACCTTTTCGGCAGATAGCCCGAACAAGTAGGCGCGGGTGAGAATCTCATAGATCGACGACAGGAGGCAGGATGGTGACGACGGTAGCGGCCGTGCTGACCGCGGCGGCGCTGGGACTGACGGGCGGGAGTCTGCCCGACGGATTTCTGCTCATGGAGAAGCAGGCCGAGGGGCCGCATCCGAAGTGGGAGCACTGGACGGTCAGCGACAGCCGCAAGAAGGCGCTGATGCTCGACCCCTGCGACACCGCGTACCACACAGGCAAGCCCGCCAAGGACAAGGGCCGCCACGCCTCCAGGACCATCCTGTTCACCAGCGAGTACCGCTTCAAGAGCGAGCAGGTCGTCCTCTACCGCGACGAGCGGGCCGCCCGAACCGTCATGAAGACGCTGCGGGCGGACCTGAAGCGGTGCGCCAAGCGCGGCAAGGGGTTCAGCCGGAGCCGCTACTACAGCAAGCCCCTCAATCTCGGCGACGAGGCGGTCAAGGTGGGCGCCCGCGAGTTCGAGAACGGCATACGCGCGGTCGCCGTACGCAGAGGCGCCGCCCTGATCCTCTACACCGAGAGCGCCTGGCCCAGCACGAAACTGCCCGCGAAGGAGTTCCGCGCGCTGACCGCCAAGGCCGCGACGATGACCGCCAAGATCTGCCGGCTGCCCGAGGCGCGCTGCTAGAGCGTCTGGGAGAGCGCCTTGATCGGCATCCGGAGATCGGCCAGCAACTCCAGATCCTGCGCGGGCGTACGGCCCAGCGTGGTCAGGTAGTTGCCCACGATGATCGCGTTGATGCCGCCCAGCATGCCGTCCCGCGTCCCGAGGTCGCCGAGCGTGAGCTCCCGGCCTCCGGCGTACCGCAGGATCGTGCGCGGCAGCGCCAGCCGGTAGGTGGCGATCGTCTTGAGCGCCTCGGCGCCCTCGACCAGCGGGTAGTGCTCGAAGGGGGTGCCGGGGCGCGGGTTGAGGAAGTTGAGCGGCACCTCGTCCGGCTCCAGCTCGCCGAGCTGCCCGGCGAACTCCGCCCGCTGCTCCAGCGTCTCGCCCATGCCGACGATGCCGCCGCAGCACAGCTCCATGCCCGCCGCCCGCACCATCAGGCAGGTGTCCCAGCGCTCCTGCCACGAGTGCGTGGTCACCACCTCGCCGAAGTGCGAGCGGGCCGTCTCCAGGTTGTGGTTGTAGCGGTGCACGCCCATCTCGGCCAGCTCGTCCACCTGGGCCTGGGTGAGCATGCCCAGCGAGCAGGCCACGTTGATGTCGACGGCCTCCCTGATCGCCTTGACGCCCTCGCGCACCTGGTCCATCAGGCGCCGGTCGGGGCCGCGCACGGCGGCGACGATGCAGAACTCGGTGGCCCCCGTCTCGGCCGTCTGCCTGGCGGCCTCGACGAGCTGGGCGATGTCCAGCCACACCGAGCGCACCGGCGAGGAGAACTGGCCCGACTGCGAGCAGAAGTGACAGTCCTCGGGGCAGCCGCCGGTCTTGAGGGAAATGATGCCCTCCACCTCGACCTCGGGGCCGCACCACCGCATGCGCACCTCGTGGGCCAGCGCCAGCAGCTCGGCCAGCCGGTCGTCGGACAGTGTGAGGCAGCGCAGGGCCTGCTCCGCGCTGAGCCCCCTGCCCTCCTCAAGCACCTGGACGCGGGCGATCTCGAGGATGTCCGTGCTCATAGCTCTCCCTGTCGGTTTCGTCAGGGCGTCAGCTTAAAGGTCTCTCTGAACCTCGCCGGGGCGAATGCGCCGCCCAGGGTGGCGGCCAGGCCGTTGCGGGCGACCTCGGTGAAGGTGTCGGGCTCCAGCAGTCCCGCCCCCTCGGGGAGGGCGCCGGACAGCGGGCGGGCGGCGAGCATCTCCAGGTCGGGGACGTTGCTCCGCTCGGCGGCTCCCGGCTCTCGCGGCCACGAGCCGATCACCACTCCGGCCGGGTCGACGCCGCGGTTGGCCAGCGCCTCCAGGGTGAGCGCGGTGTGGTTGAGGGTGCCGAGCCCCGCTCTGGTCACCACCAGCACCTGAGCGGTCAGCAGGCGGGCCAGGTCGGCGATCGTGGTGCCGTCCTCGTCGAAGCGGACCAGCAGGCCGCCGGCGCCCTCGACGACGACCAGGCGGTGGGACTCGGCCAGTTCCCTGACGCGGGAGGCCGCGTCGAGCAGGGACACCGGTGGCAGGCCCGCCGCGCGGGCCGCGGCGGCGGGGGAGAGGGGGGCGGGGAAGCGGGCGAACTCGAACGTGGTGGTGACGCCCGACAGCCTGATGACCTCGTCGAGGTCGCCCGGCTCGCCGGGGAGGACGCCGGTCTGGGCGGGTTTGACCACTGCCACGGACGCGCCCCGCGCCCGAGCCAGGGCGGCGACCGCCGCCGTGACCACGGTCTTTCCCACACCGGTGTCGGTTCCGGTCACCACAAGCACGCTCATCCGGTCACCCTAAGGCAGGGTCGGCCGGAGCTAGGGTCTGCGGAGTCTGGTGACGAACTTGTAGCGGTCGCCTCGGTACAGGGACTGGGCCCATTCGACCGGGTTGCCGTCGGCGTCGAAGGCGTGGCGGGTGAGCAGGAGCATCGGGAGGCCGACGTCCACGCCCAGCGCCTGGGCGTCGTACGGCGTGGCCAGGACCGTCTCGATGATCTCCTCGGCGTCGGTCAGGCGCACGTTGTAGGCGTTGTGCAGCGTCTCGTACAGCGACGAGTGCACCTCCAGCTCGCGCCGCAGCCGCGGGAAGCGCCGCGCCGACAGGTGCGTGGTGTCGATGGACACCGGCTCGCCGTTGGCCAGCCGCAGCCGGTGGATGCGCAGCACCCGCCCGCCCGGGTTGATCGCCAGCCGCCGGGCCAGCGCCTCGTCGGCGGTGATGTAGCTGGTGTCGAGTATCTTCGTGTCCGGCTCCAGACCGGCGGTGCGCAGGTCGCCGATGTACGACGTGAGCTGCAGCACCTGCGCCACCTTCGGCTGGGCGACGAACGTGCCCTTGCCCTGGATGCGCAGCAGCCGCCCCTCGACGACCAGCTCGGTCAGCGCCTGGCGGACCGTGGTGCGCGAGGTCTCGAACCGTACGGCGAGCGTCCGCTCGGGCGGCAGCGAACTGCCGGGCGGCAGACTCTTGGTCAGCTCCAGCAGACTGCGTTTCACGTCGTAGTACTTCGGCACGCGTGGAGACTCGTCGCTCACAGGGCCTCCAGTTCGCTCACTCACCGGGTCACCTTCACTCCTGCCACGGCGGTGAGGGCGTGTCTGATCACCGCGAGATCATCGGAACTCAGATTGGCCCGAGCGGTCAACCGCAAACAAGAGCGGCCGTCGGGCACCGAGGGCGGCCGGAAGCATCCGACACGCACTCCGTGCTCCGCACAGGTCGCGGCGGCTCGCAGTGCGACCTCGGGAGGTCCGAGCACCACGGGCACGACCGCGCCCGCGGGTACGTTCGTCTCCAGACCGAGTTCCCCGGCCATCGAAGCCAGGTCCCTCGCCCTGGCGCGCGCGTATCCGGGCAGCTCGGGCTGATTGTGAAGGATATCCACAGCCGCGAGTGCGGCGGCCACCGAGGCCGGTGCCAGGCCCGTGTCGAAGATGAAGGACCTGCCAGTGTCGATCAAAGTGTCGATCACCTCCGGCGCTCCCAGCACGGCCCCGCCCTGGGATCCAAGGGATTTGGACAGTGTGACGGTTCTCACAATGTGAGATGCCCCAAAAACGCGGGCAGCGTACACCGCGCCGCGTCCTTCTTCACCGACGACGCCCAGGGAGTGCGCCTCGTCCACCACGAGCAGCGCGCCGTACCGCTCGGTGACCTCGGCCAGCTCCGCGACCGGGGCCAGGTCGCCGTCCGCGGAGAACACCGCGTCGGTGACCACGAGCGCGTGCTCCTCGGACCGCTCGGCCAGCGCCTTCTCCACGGCCATCACGTCCTTGTGCGGCGTGACGACCACCCGGGACCTGGACAGGCGGCAGGCGTCGACGATCGAGGCGTGGTTGCCCTCCTCCGAGACGACCAGCGCGCCCCTGCCGAGCCCCGCCACGGCCGCCAGATTGGCCAGATAGCCGGAGGAGAACACCAGAGCCGCCGGAGCGCCGCAGAAGGCCGCCAGGGCCTCCTCCAGCTCGGCGTGCAGCCGGGTCGAGCCGGTGACCAACCGGGAGCCCGTGGAACCCGTGCCCCAGGTCCGCGCCGCCGCCACCGCGGCCTCGATCAGCCTGGGGTCGCGGGTCAGCCCGAGGTAGTCGTTGGAGGCCAGGTCGAGCAGCCCGTCGCCGCCGGGGTCGCGCGGGCGCAGCGAGCGCCGCAGCCCGGCCGCCCGCCGGGCGGCGCCGGCCGTACGGAGTCTGTCCAGGGGATCCATGAGCGCATCTAACCAGGCACGGCGAGTTGGTTGTTGTGGGGAAAAGCACGCATGATGCACTCGTGCCGACTCTCAGCGACCTCGTCGTCCGCCACACCGCGCTCGACGGGGGGGACATCGACTGGCTGCACGCGCTGGTCTCCGACTGGCAGCTGCTCGCCGACCTGTCCTTCGCCGATCTCATCCTGTGGACGCCGCTGCTCGGCGGCGACGGCTGGGTGGCCGTCGCGCAGATGCGCCCGACCACCGGCCCGACCGTCTACCACGACGACGTCGTCGGGACCACCGCGGCCAAGGGCGAGCGCCCGCTGATCGACACCGCCTGGGACGAACGCCGCATCTGCCGCGAGGGCGACCCCGACTGGTCCACGGGCGTGCCCGTACGCGAGGAGACCATTCCGGTACGGCGCGCGCTCCCGGACGGCGAGGGCCGCTTCCTCGGCGTGATCCAGCGCTCCACCAACCTGTCCTCGGCCCGCACCCCCTCCCGCCTGGAGCTCACCTACCTGCAGAGCGCCTCCGACCTGGCCCAGATGGTGGCCGAGGGGCGCTTCCCGTTCTCCGGCGAGGAGCCGATCCTGGTCCGCTCGCCGCGCGTCGGCGACGGCCTGCTGCGCCTGGACCGGGCGGGCCGGGTCACCTACGCCTCGCCGAACGCGCTGTCCGCCTACCGGCGGCTCGGGCTCAACGCCGACCTGGTCGGGGCCGAGCTGGGCCGGGTCACCGCCACGCTCTGCTACTCCGACGAGCCGATCAACGAAGACCTGATGATCGTGGCCAGCGGGCGGGCGGCCAAGGAGACCGAGGTCGAGTCGGGCGGCACGATCGTCCAGCTCCGCGCGATCCCGCTGATCGTCGGCGGCGGCCGGATCGGCGCCCTGGTGCTCATCCGCGATGTCACCGAGCTGCGCCGGCGCGAGCGCGAGCTGATGACCAAGGACGCGACGATCCGCGAGATCCACCACCGGGTCAAGAACAACCTGCAGACCGTGGCCGCCCTGCTGCGCCTGCAGGCGCGCAGACTGCAGGTCCCGGAGGGGCGCGAGGCCCTGGAGGAGGCGGTACGGCGGGTCGGTTCGATCGCGATCGTGCACGAGACGCTCTCCATGGCGCCGGAGGAGTTCGTCGACTTCGACGACATCGCCGACCGGGTGATCGCGATGGCCGGGGAGGTCTCGGCGCCGGAGGCGGCGGTCATGCCGCGCCGGGTGGGGGTGTTCGGCGTGCTGCCGTCGGCGATCGCCACGCCGCTCGCCATGGCGCTGACCGAGCTGCTGCAGAACGCGCTGCAGCACGGGCGGCCGAAGCGGCTTCAGGTGGTGATCGAGCCCGGTCCCGAGCGGCTGAACGTCACCGTGTGGGACGACGGGCGGGGTCTTCCCTCGGGGTTCGACCTCGACAGTTCGACCAGTCTCGGGCTGCAGATCGTGCGCACGCTGGTGGAGGGGGAGTTGTCGGGCCGGTTGGCGGTCGAGCCGCGTGAGGGCGGGGGCACGGTGGTCACGCTGTCCATCCCGCTGCCCTCGGTGTGACCAATCGGCCGATACCCGGTATCGTCACGGGGTCGATCTTGTGGCATCGTCATCGGGTCTCTAGACACAATTACGCCGGACATGTAGTGACATGTCCGGCGTAGTCGCGTGATCGGCGCGGCCCCGCGGGGTCGCGTGCCTGGAGGGAAAGGAGTCGCACACCAGGCGGGTATTCAGACGTTGGCTCGGGCCCTGGCGCGTGCCGTACGACGCTTGAGCGCGCGGCGCTCGTCCTCGCTCAGGCCGCCCCAGACGCCGGCGTCCTGGCCGGACTCAAGGGCCCACTTCAGGCAGGCTTCGGTGGCCGGACACTGACGGCAGACCTGCTTGGCCTCTTCGATCTGCATCAGTGCGGGGCCGGTGTTGCCGATCGGGAAGAACAGCTCGGGGTCCACGTCACGGCAGGCGGCTCGGTGGCGCCAGTCCATGCGTCCACTCCTTCGTAGTGGAGCCGTTGGGCTCCGTGCGGTCTACTTTGTGAAGACTTTCACTAGCTAGCGCGAACATTTACCCGAATCCTGTGGGACTCGGGGAGATGCCCGCTGATCGCCGGGCGTGTCCCTTATGGGGTTCTAAAGGTCCTACGTTCCGACGTCAATGTTGAGACTGGCAGCGACGCTGAGTACACGCAAGAGGTTTGGCCTGAAGTTTTGGTCGATATGGATGTCGGATGCGTCACACAATGACCGAATGTAACGCCCTATACCAGAACTTGTAATGCATTCGGGGTAGACCGGAACGTTACCGACTCCCGTTCCCCCAGGTAGTCGCCGTCGAGCTGAAAAGCCACGGGCCGCTCGGCGTTCAGCGTGAACTCCGCCTCGTCGTGCAGCTGTACCAGGTGCCGCCCCGATGGCAAAGAATCACGCTCTGTAAGGATCTGGGAAATCAGCGGCAACATGGACGGCAAGCCCATCCGCTGCAGACCGAGCAGGTCAAGCCCGGTCTCGAAGCTCGCCCAGGGGGTGGGCGTGACCGGCTTGGAGCCGACATAGGTCCAGGGAGAGGTGTTGGAGATGATCGCCATGTACACTTTCTCGGCCGTCGGCAGGCCCGGCCCCGTGATCGTGATCGCCGGGTGCCGCTTGTCGGTCATCAAGTAGTGCCGCAGGGCCGTGTTCACGTAGCGTGCCGGGGTCGCCTTGCGGCCCGTGCCGCGCAGCCCCTCGACCGCGCGGATCACCTCGGCGTCGTACCCCATGCCTGAGCAGAAGGTGAAATAGCGGCTCTCGCCCTCCCAAAGGGCCTGACCCAAACCCACGGTCCTGCGGCGGTTCTCCCGCAGCGCCTCCAGCACCGCGCCCGTCGCCTCCACCGGGTCGTTCGGCAGGCCGAGCGCCCGCGCGAACACATTGGCGCTGCCTCCGGGGATGACGATGACGGCGGGTCGCTTGGTGCTCGGGTTCTCGTCCCCCGGCAGCGCGCCGTTGGCCGCGTTGAGCAGCCCGTTCACCGTCTCGTTGATCGTGCCGTCACCGCCGAGCACGGCCACGATGTCGTAGCCCTTGGCGTGCGCCGTACTCGCCAGAGTGGCGGCATGGCCCCGATACCCGGTCTCCTCGACCGAAAGATCCACGGCCGCCCCGAGCGCACGGATCAGGACGTCCCGCGTGCGATGGTTCGTCGTGGTCGCCTTCGGATTGACCAGGAGCATGGCGCGCATATCGCCAGACTAGCCGGTGAACCCCGCCCTCCTTGTGTCACTGTGGGCGGTATGCCCCGCCTAGGGTCTCCATGCGCCGACGACATCCTCCGGCCCCCAGAGCACATCGACCGGCGCCAGGCCCGGCACCATGCCCGACCGTGAGACGACCACGGTGCCGGTCTCTCCTGCGATCACGCCGGGCACATGGACGGCGGCCTCGAACAGCGCTCTGAGCGCGTGCCCGTCGAAGGGGCCGTCATGCCACTTCACCGAACCGGTGAAGAGGATACGCCGCGCGACCGGCGCCCGGTCCGCGCCCACCAGGTCCACCTCAGGGGCGAAGGCGCGGTTCCACCAGCCGCCGACTACCTCCGCGTCCGGCCAGGGCAGCGCTCCGGCGGCGAGCGCGAGCGCCAGGGACTCCCTGATCAGCGGCTCGACGGCCCGCCCACGCCAGGCCGACCAGCGCCGCTCGACCAACCGGAAGCCCACCTCCGGCCGCCCCCGCCGGCTCAGCTCCTGCGCCGGGCGCAGGGCCGCGAGGTAGAACCGCAGATTGCTGTCGGCGACATGGTAGAGCGCGGGTTTGCCCGGCGTGGTCGACAGCGGCTCCTCGACGGCTACGACACGCTTTTCCTGGGTGAGGCGCTGGAGCAGCGGCGACAGTGACCCCGACGGCAGAGCCCCGCCCTGGCCTCCGGCCGCCGCGGCGATGTTCGCCTGGGTACGGTCACCGCTGCCGATCGCCTCCAGCACCCGCCTCGACAGGTCCGGCGCGGGAAACTCGGCCATGAGAGCCGTCTCCGGAACGGAGAAGAGCGGCGAGGCGGGTTCGGCGGATTCCCCTCGGACGAACTCCAGCGCGGGCATGCCGTACGGCCAGGCGCGCAGGATCCCGGGCAGTCCCCCGGAGACCAACTGCGCGTCGAGCGCGTCGGCTCCGTCGAGCCCTGTGGCGGCCCCCGTCTCCGCCGGGTTCAACGGCCCCAGGGTCATGGGGTCAGCCCGCCCGTAAAACGGCCGGTCATAGGCGGTGAAGCGCTCCATCATGTGCAGGTCGCTGCCGAGCAGAATCAGCAGCACGGGCCGAGAGCTCATCAACCGGTCCCACGCCACCTGCAGCGACCCGTCGAAGACCTCGCTCTGCTCGGCGAGCCAGGGCAGCTCGTCCAGTACGACGACGGACGGTCCGGCCGGAAGCACCGCTGCCAGCTGCCTGAACGCGTCATGCCAGTTGCCGCTCTCCAGAACGCTCACCAGCTCGGCGTCCACCGGCAACGCGGACTCCTTGAGCTCCCGACAGAACCGGCCCACGGAGTCGACGGGCGAGGCTCCCTTGATCGCGGTGTAGAAGAAGTACGGCACGGCGGCGGCGTCACAGAACTCCTGCAGGAGCCTGGACTTGCCGATCTGCCTGCGGCCTTTGATGGCCAGGGCGGATCCTTCGCCGGTTTCCTGAACTCGCGCCAACCGCCGCCGGAGCAGCCCCAGCTCGGCCGTCCTGCCGATGAATCCGGTCATGTAGCTCACCTCTATGTAGATTGTATCTACATAGATGCGATGCAGGCGGTAACCGTATGAGAGAGCACAGCCCCTGCGGGGATAGGGTTTGCGCGTGCGTCCGCTGACCTTGATTATCGCCGCCGTAGTCGTGGCGCTCGAAGGGCTCATCGCGTTCGGGCTCGGCCTGTACGTCGCGGTGAACACGCTGGCCGGGGAGGCGAAGGAGGTGACCGCCGCCGCGGCCGAGGCCGGGTTCGGCCTGCTCATCGGTGCGGGGTTGCTCTGGGTCGCCTGGGGCGGGCTGCTGAAGGCCGAACGCTGGGGCCGGGCGCCCGGCGTACTGGCCCAGATCTTCATCATCCCCGTGGGCATCACCGTCACGCAGTCCGGCCAGCCGGCCATCGGCGTACCGCTGATCGTCGCGGCCGTGATCGGGCTGGTGGCGCTGCTGGCGCCACCGACCACGAAGGCGATGTACGGAGACTAGTCCTCGGCGGTCAGGCCCTCACGCAGTTGCGCGAGCGTGCGGGCCAGCAGCCGCGAGACGTGCATCTGGGAGATGCCGAGCTCGGTGGCGATCTGCGACTGGGTCATGTTGCCGAAGAAGCGCAGCAGCAGGATGCGCTTCTCCCGCGGCGGCAGGCGCTCCAGCAGCGGCTTGAGCGACTCGCGGTACTCCACGCCCTCCAGCGACTCGTCCACGATGCCCAGCGAGTCGGAGACCGCCGGAGCGTCGTCGTCGCCGGAGTCGGGCGCGTCGAGGGAGACGGTGGAGTAGGCGTTGGCCGACTCCAGACCCTCGAGCACCTCCTCCTCGGTCATCTTGAGGTAGGCGGCCAGCTCGGCCACCGTCGGCGCCCTGCCCTCACGCTGCGAGAGCTCGCTGATCGCCTTGGTCAGCGAAAGCTTGAGCTCCTGCAGCCTGCGCGGCACGCGCACGGCCCAGCCCTTGTCGCGGAAGTGCCGCTTGATCTCACCGACGATCGTCGGCGTGGCATAGGTGGAGAACTCGACCCCGCGGGCGAGGTCGAACCGGTCGATCGACTTGATCAGGCCGATGGTGGCGACCTGGGTCAGGTCGTCGAGCCACTCGCCCCTGTTACGGAACCGGCGGGCCAGGTATTCGACCAGAGGAAGGTGCAGCTCGACGAGCTCGTCCCGGATGCGCTGGCGGCGCGGCTCCCCCGGAGCCAGCTCGGCCAGCTCGGCGAAGAGCACGCGGGCGCGCACGCGGTCGGGGACTGCCGTGTCGCGGTCGGCCATGGCTCCAGTCCTTTCCGTCACGCCGGCCTCGCCACGCCTCGGCGCTTACGCAGGACGATCGCCATGCGATCGGGAGAGTCGGTGACGGCGTCGACGTCGTCGGCCAGTGCGGTGAGCACCATCCAGGCGAAGTCGTCGCGCTTCGGCGCCGTGCTGCCCACGGTCGCCACCTCCACTCTGACCTGCATCTCCTGCCCGGTCAGCTCGAACTCGGCCGTCAGGTCGGTGCCGGGCACCGCCTCGCTGAGCAGCATGGCGCACGCCTCGTCGACCGCGATCCGCAGATCTTCGATCTCGTCGAGAGTGAAGTCAAGCCGCGCGGCCAGCCCGGCCGTAGCCGTACGGAGCACGGACAGGTATGCGCTCGCGGCGGGCAACCTCACGCTCACCATGTCGCGGATCCCGGTCACTCCCTCCGCACGCGTCTCGCTTGCCTCGGTCACGTTCCTCCTCGCGTATTCGACGCTGACTGCAACTTACAACCCCTGGGCGGTGGTTGGCGGATTCAGACTCGCCAACGACGGAAAAAGGCCCTGCGCGGCGAGCTGCCGGGCAGGGCCTTTGACACCGCATTACGCGGCCTTGGTCTCCCAGAAGATCTTCGAGATCTCGTCGATCTTACCGAGCAGGTCGTCTGCCTTGGCGACATCGACCGTACCCTTGCCACCGGCCGCGCCCGCGAGCTTGGTCGCCTCCCAGAAGAGCTGGTGGAGCTGAGGGTACTGCTCGAGGTGCGGAGGCTTGAAGTAGTCGGTCCAGAGCACCCACAGGTGGTGCTTGACGAGCTCGGCCCGGTCCTCCTTGATGGAGAGGGCGCGCGCCCGGAAGACCGGGTCCTCGTTGCCCGCGTACTTCTCCATGATCGCCTTGACCGACTCGGCCTCGATGCGCGCCTGGGCGGGGTCATAAACACCACACGGCAGGTCACAGTGCGCCGAAGCCACGTGCTTGGGTCGTAGCAGTCGTGCGAGCATCAGAAAGTCCTTCCTTGATGCTGAATCAGCTTGGTCCATCACCGACCTTACTCGGGTCCGAACGCCTGTGACGGAGGGGGTCTTCGCCCATGAGGGTGCGTGTCGAAGGTGATTCCATGCGTCCCGCGCTGCTGCCGGGGGACTGGCTGCTGGTACGCCGCGGCGGCACGGTCCACCCCGGTGACTTAGTCGTCGCCCGGCTGCCCGACGATCCCGAACGCCTGATCGTCAAACGCGCCCAGTACCGAGGAGCGGACGGCTGGTGGCTGGAGAGCGACAACCAGCGCGCCTCGGGCCGGCGCGACAGCTGGGACTTCGGCCCGGTCAGCGAGATCGTCGGCCGGGTCGTGTTCCGCTACTGGCCGCTCCTGCGACGGGCCCGGTAGGCGGCCACGTTCGCGCGGCTGGCGCAGCGCTCGGAGCAGTAGCGGCGCGAACGGTTGGTGGAGGTGTCGATGAAGGCCCGTGCGCACGGCGCCGCCCGGCACAACCCCATGCGGTCCACGCCCAGATCGGTGACCAGGGTGGCGAGTCCCATCACGGCGCCCGCCGCCCAGGCGTCGCCGGCCTCGCCGCCCTCGGTCAGGTGCAGGTGCCAGCGCTGCCCGTCGTGCCCGGAGATCTGCGGGCGTACGGGGAAACGCGTCAGCAGCGCGTTCAGCCGTTCGACGGCCTCGCACTCGCCGCCCCGGCCGGCGCAGGCGAACACGGCGGCCAGTTCCTCGCGCAGTTCGCGCAGCGCGTCGAGGTCGACTCGGGTGGGGCGGGCGTCCCGGCCGGCGTCGGCCAGCAGGTCACGCAGCCCCTCGAGATTCTGCAGCCGGTCGGGGCTGTTGACCAGCAAGACCGCCAGCTCGGCGTAAGAGGTCAGGTCCATGGTGGGCTTCCGAGTATGGCAGCAGACGGCACCCGTTCGGCATGTGGCAGAATCGAGCGACGGGTGACCCCCGTACCCCCTCCGAGACGACCGTTCAAGCGAGGGGACCCTGGCGGCTACCGAAGCCAGGCCTCTTGTGGCGTCTGAAGAAGGTTCCCTTCCGTCCGACGAACTGCAGGGGTCTCAGTGACCGTCACGCCCGCTTCCATCTCCCCCGACGAACTCGACGCCGATCCCGCCTTCGCGCTGCACCGCGGCGGCAAGCTCGAGGTTCGCTCCACCATCCCGGTCCGCGACGCGGACGACCTCTCCCTCGCCTACACCCCGGGCGTCGCCCGAGTCTGTACGGCTATCGCCGAAACCCCGGACCTCGTCCGCGACTACACCTGGGTGTCCAACGTGGTCGCCGTGATCTCCGACGGCACCGCCGTGCTCGGCCTCGGCGACATCGGCCCAGCGGCCGCCATGCCGGTCATGGAGGGCAAGGCGCTGCTGTTCAAGGAGTTCGCCGGCGTCGACGCCGTGCCGATCTGCCTCGACTGCACCGACGTGGACGCGCTGGTCGAGACCGTCGTCAGGCTCGCCCCCTCCTTCGGCGGGATCAACCTGGAGGACATCAGCGCGCCGCGCTGCTTCGAGGTCGAGGACCGCCTGCGCGCCCTGCTCGACATCCCCGTCTTCCACGACGACCAGCACGGCACCGCCATCGTCGTGCTCGCCGCCCTGCAGAACGCCGCCCGCCTCACCGGCCGCACCCTCGGCGACCTGCGCGCGGTCGTCGCCGGCGCGGGCGCGTCGGGCGTCGCGGTCACCCGCATCCTGCTCAACGCGGGCATCGGCGACATCGCCGTCGCCGACTCCAAGGGCATGATCTACGCCGGCCGGGACGGCCTCAACGAGGTCAAGCAGGCCCTGGCCCGCGACACCAACCGCGGCGGGCACACCGGCTCCACCGAGGAGGCCCTGGTCGGCGCGGACGTGTTCGTCGGCCTGTCCGGCTCGACCGTCCCGGAGGAGGCCATCGCCTCCATGGCCGCCGACTCCATCGTGTTCGCGCTGTCCAACCCGACCCCCGAGGTGCTGCCCTCGATCGCCGCCAAGTACGCCAGGGTCGTCGCCACCGGCCGCTCCGACTTCCCCAACCAGATCAACAACGTGCTCGCCTTCCCCGGGGTGTTCCGGGGCGCGCTGGACGTCCGGGCCACCACGATCACCGAGAACATGAAGGTCGCCGCCGCGCAGGCGCTGGCCGGGGTGGTGGGCGACGAGCTGAGCGCCGACTACGTGATCCCCAGCCCGTTCGACGCGCGGGTGGCCCCCGCGGTCATCGCCGCGGTGGCCGCGCAGGCTCGCGAGGACGGGGTCGCCCGCCGCTAGACGGCTCGTTCGCGGGACAGGGGTACGGCACAGGCAAGCCGTACCCCTTGCTGTTTTTCCCGAGCTTTTAGGAACGCCACCTAAAGCCTTACCCAAAGTGCTATAACAGGAACGCTCTGTAAGGATGCGTGTGACTCTCCGCCGACCCTAGGGAGAGCCGATGGAACGTGAGGCCAACCGCCTGCTCCAGCAGCTCATAGCGGAGGCGGGCTTCTCCCACAAAGGACTGGCCCGCCGGCTCAACGATCTGGGCACCGCGCGCGGCACCCCCGGCCTGAAGTACGACCACAGCTCCGTGCTGCGCTGGATCGGTGGTCAGCGGCCGAGAGATCCGGTGCCGTGCCTGCTCGCCGAGATCTTCGCGCTACGTCTCGGCCGGCCCGTGAGTCCGGAGGACCTCGGCATGCCGGCCGTGAGTACACCCCTTGACCTCGGTCAGGAGTTCACGCATACGTGGCAGGAGGGAGTCTCGACAGTGACAGCACTGTGGCGCGCGGATGTGGAGCGACGCAGGTTCCTGCTCGACTCCACCTTCGCCATTGGAGCGGGTTCCGTGGGGGCCCTGCGCTGGCTGACGTTCCCGCCCGAGGGGCGGCCCAGCGCGTCCGGCCGGCGCCGGGTCGGGATGGCCGACATCGCCGCCATCCACGAGGTGACCCGCTCGTTCGGCGAGCTGGACAACCGCTTCGGCGGCGGGCGGGTGCGCTCCGCCGTGGTGAAGTACCTCGACACGGCCGTCAACCCGCTGCTGCGGGACGGCTCCTACGGCGAGATCGCGGGCAAGGAGCTGGCCGCCGCGGCCGCCGAGCTGACCCGCCTGGCCGGTTGGATGGCCTACGACCTCGAACAGCACGGCCTCGCCCAGCGCTACCTCATCCAGGCCCTGCGCCTGGCCCGCGGCGCCGGCGACCACGGGCTCGGCGGCGAGATCCTCGCCGGGATGAGCCACCAGGCGATCTACATGGGGCAGCCCGCGCACGCCCTCGACCTCGCCCGCGCCGCCCAGCAGTCCGCCGAGCGGTCCGGCCTGCAGACCCTGATGGCCTCCTGCCACGCCCTGGAGGCCCACGCGCACGCCGGGCTCGGCGACGCCAACTCCTGCGGCGCCGCCCTGCACCAGGCCGAGCTGGCCTTCGACAGGCGCAAGCCGGAGGAGGAGCCCGACTGGCTGGCGTACTTCGACGAGGCCTATCTGGCGGCCAAGTTCTCGCACTGCTTCCGGGACCTGGGGCAGGGGGAGCGGGCCGTGGGGCAGGCCCGGCGGTCGCTGGAGATGGACGGGCGGTTCGTGCGGGGGCGGATGTTCAACCTGTCGCTGCTGGCGGCTGGGCTGCTGCAGTGCGGGGAACTGGAGGAGGCCTGTACGGCGGCGGGTGACGCGCTGGCGCTCGCCTCAGACCTGCAGTCCGTACGGACCCGAAGCTACGCGGCGGACCTGCGTCGGCGCCTGGAGCCCTACCGGACGACCGGCCCGGTGATCGCCCTGAACGAGCAGGCTAGGGAGCTCTCGCCGGTGTAGCCCCATGTGCTATTGGCAGCATGGCGGAATTCATCACTCAGCGAGAGTTCCGCAACAACTCAGCCGCCGTGATGGATACGGTCGAGAGACGTACCACATCACGAGAAACGGAGTAGAGGTCGTCGAGTTGCGGCCCATTCCGCGTCGGCGGCGGCTGACAGCGGAAGAACTTGACGCCAGGCATCGCCGGCTGCCCAAGGTGGACTATGCCGAGATGAGGAGAGAGGCTGACGAGTTCTTCGGGACCGAGGATCGTGTGGGCGATGACGACTATGACCATCGCGGCAGGACGTGATCTCCGGCCTCGGCGTATGGACTTGATGATCGCGGCGATCGCGTCCAGCAGAGGCCTTCCGCTGTACACGCGTAACGAAGCCGATTTCAAAGGGCTCGAGAACCTCGTCACCGTCGTTCCCGTTTGAAGGTCGGACTTCGGTACGCCGGAGGGCCGCCGGAAGCCAGCGGCCCTCCCGAGGCTATTTGAGGAGTTCGCCGTTCGGGCCGACGATCGGCTTGGTTGCGGCGTAGTCGGCCTTGTTGTAGACCGCCGCGGTCTCGCCGTCGAAGTAGGGCGAGGTGATGAAGTCGATGCGGTCGTTGCCGTCCTGGTCGTGGAAGAGGCTGGTGACGCCGTTCAGGTAGCCCAGGCGCTTGGTGTTGCTGTACTTGAGCAGCCAGGGGGAGCCGTCGGAGCCGCCGGTCATGGAGCAGCGCAGCGCCTGGTGGGTCTCCACCTTGAAGGAGTTGACCTGGTAGGTCTTGGTGGCGGTGGTGCCGTAGCAGTACTTCGGGGTGAGGCCGGTGTAGGCCTTGTGGCCGTCGGGGTGCGGCTCGGCGGGGTAGCCGAAGACGAACACCTTCCGCGCGGTGGGCTGGTTCCAGGCGAACCCCTGCCCCCCGACGACGTCACCCAGGCGGCCGGTGTCCTTGGCCAGGCCGATGTAGAAGACCGTCTTGAAGTACGCGGACTTGGAGGTCTCCTTCACCCAGTACTTCAGGAAGTAGTGGGTGATGGTGAAATTGCCAGCAGCGTCGATCTTCCGGTAGCCCGAGCCCTTGTATCCCTCGTACTCGCTCTTGGTGACCAAGTCGACGACCGTCTTCTCGGGCGCCTGCGTGCCGTTCCCGTCGCCGGTGGCCGCGGCGGTGAACTCATCCTTGTCGACTTCCTTGAACGCCTGCTTCTTGGGACCCTTGTAGTCGGGGCCGACGAGGTCCGCGGTGGTGGAGACACCGGCCCAGCAGTTGGAGGTCTCGCCGCCGTTGAGGTCTTTGCACTTCTGGTACTCGGTGTCGATGATCTCGACGTCCTCGGCCCACTTGTCGCCGGCCCACTTGTCGTAGTCGGCCTTGCCGACCTGCTTGTCTCCGGCGAGGGAGAAGCCGTTGTGCACCGCGACGAAGGCGTAGTCGCCGTCGTAGTCGTCATAGGTGTCGAGGTCGTAGGCGGTGAATGCGTAGGCGCCGGGGTAGACGCCCCAGGGAGCCTTGCCCTTGTAGTAGCCGGGGACGAAGACCCACTTGGTGTAGACGTCCTTGCCGCTCTCGTAGACGCAGTGGCCGGCGGTCGCCACCAGGTTGCGGTGGCGGGACTGGATCGAGCTGGCCGAGCACCAGCGGTACTCGCCCTTGGCGTCCAAGAAGAAGACCTTGCCGATGGTCCTGGGCAGGTTGATGTTCTTGATCTTCGCGGAGGTGCCGCGCTCGCTGCCGGTCGGGGCGACGGAGCCGGCCTTGCCGTCGAAGGGGTCGTCCGGGCTCTTCGTGACGAGCCTGCTCACCGGCTTGGAGTCGGTGGGGAACTGGGTGGCCTTGCGCAGTGCCGCGCCGTTCGCATCAAGCCAGAAGGAGGCGACGCCGTAGGCATCGGCGGGCTTGGGGGTGAGCGGGTCGGTGGCCCAGTCCGGGGCAGCATGGGCGGGAGCGGCGGTCAACGCGGCTATGGCCAGGCCGGTGGTGATGAGGGGGACGATCAGGCGCTTCACAAGATGCTCCACAAGAGGGTCAAATGAGGGGTTCTACGACCCTATCTACCTTGTGATCACCTGCGGGGGACTTCCAACTGCGAAGTTCCTCAGGGGTTGAGCTGCGGGAAACGCCGAAGGCCCGGCACAGGGCCGGGCCTTCGGGTGAAGCTGGGCGAGCTAGGAGTTTGGACCTCTTCGCTCAGGCTTGCTCGTCAGAACTACTTGACGATCGAGCCGGACCAGTTCTTCTCAGCAGCGCGGTAGACCGAGTTCGTCTCACCGTCGAAGTACGGCGAGGAGATGTAGTCGTAGCGCTTGTTGGTGTCCTGGTCCGCGAACAGGCTGGTGACACCGTTCACGTAGCCGAGACGCTTCGCGTTGCTGTACTTGACGAGCCAGGGGCTACCGTCGTAGCCACCGGTCACGGCGCACTTCAGCGCGACGTGCTCCTCAGCCTTGTACTTGGCCGACGCGTAGGTCTTGCCAGAGGTCGTGCCGTAGCACCACTTCGGCGTAACGCCGGTGTAGGGCTTGTTGCCGTCCTCGTGCGTGCCAGCCGGGTAACCGAAGACGAAGACCTTCTGGCCGGTCTTCTGGTTCCAGGCGAAGCCCTGGCCACCAACGTTGTCGCCCAGACGGCCGACGTCCTTGATGAAGCCCTCGACGATGTAGAAGGTCGTCTTGAAGTAACCCGTAACGGCGGTCTTCTTCACCCAGTGCTTGATGAAGTAGTGGGTGATGGTGAAGTTGCCGTTTGCGTCAATCTTGCGGTAGCCCGGGCCGGTGTAGGCCTTGTAGGCGTCCTCAGTGACGTGGTCGGTCTGGGTCTGGCCGGGGGCCTTGGAGCCGTTGCCGCTACCAGCGGGGGCAGCGTCGTAAGCCTCCTTGGTGACCTCGGTGAAAGCCTTGACCGCACCAGGGTAGTCCGGGCCGACGACCTCAACCTTGCTGTCGGTCTTCGCCCAGCAGTCGGTGCTCTCGCCGCCGTTGAGGTCCTTGCACTTCAGGTACTCGGCCTCGGAGATGGCCTCGTCCTTGCCGAACTTCGGACCGGTCTCGAACTTGTCGTAGTCGGCCTTCGACACGGCCTTGGCAGCGCCGCCGCCGATCTGGATGCCGTTGTACACGGTCACGAACGCGTAGTCGCGGTCGCTGTCGTTGAACGCGCTGAAGTCGTAGTGCGTGTACGCGGTCTTACCCACGTAGATGCCCCACGGGGTCTTGCCCTGGTAGTAACCGGGGACGAAGACCCAGTTGTCCATGACGCTGGCGTTCTTCGTGTCGTCGTAGACACAGTGGCCGGCGGTGGCAACCAGGTTCTTGTGCGCGCCCTGGATGGAGGTGGCGGAGCACCAACGCAGAGTCTTGCCGTCGGGGTCGACGAAGAACACCTTGCCGATGGTCTTCGGCAGGTTGATGTTCTTGACCTTGGCGGCGGTCTTCTTCTCCTCGCCGATCGGGACCACGAGGCCCGGCTTGGAGTCCGGGGTGTACCCACCGGAAGCCTTGAGCGTCGCAGCGCCCTTGGTCTCCCAGTTGTAGGCCGTGGCCTTGGCGAGGTTGTTGGTCTCCTCGTTAACGTCCAGCCAGAACTTGGCGACGTTGACGGCGTCCGGGATGTCCTTGGCCATGGTGTCGTAGGCCCAGTCCGGGACAGCGGCGGTGGCGGAGCTGGCCAGGCCAGCAGCCAGCAGACCGGTGGCCAGAATGGCGCCACCGGCGGGGAGGAGGATGCGCTTCAAGGGGAACTCCTTGGTCTGATGTGGGCCGCCTCTTGCGTCCCATGCGTCAGTAAAGGGATAGCCAGGAACATACAGTGCCGATCTTGAAAACTGGAAGCTGGTTTGGAGGGAAAAGAGCGGCACGAGCGGGCGTGACTGTTTCGTGATGTTTAGGTGGCTGCCGCGTCTGCCGGGCAAAACGGGGCCATCGAGGCGCATTTCCGCAGATCAACATAAAGATGTTGTTAGTGTGACTGCCGTGGTTGGAGAGGTCCCCCGGCCAAGCCGCTGGCGGAGTATGTGACGCAGATCACATCGACCGGATGGCACCGTCTGGCCGTTCCGTGCGTCCAAAGGCCCCACACAAAACGCGCCCAGGGCGTCTGACTGCCGTCCCTGACACAGGCCGAGGGGCCCGGCGCTCTGCCGGGCCCCTCGGGGACGTACGAAGGCCCTGCGGCCTTGTACGGGTGTTACTTGACGATCGAGCCGGACCAGTTCTTCTTGGCCGCGTTGTAGACCGCGGCGGCTTCGCCGTCGAAGTAGGGCGAGGAGATGTAGTCCACGCGCTTGTTGCCGTCCTGGTCGTTGAAGGTGCTCGTGACACCGTTCACGTAGCCGAGACGCTTGGCGTTGCTGTACTTCATGAGCCAGGGGGCGCCGTTGGAGCCCTCGGTCATGGAGCACTTGAGCGCGATGTGCTCTTCGATCTTCTTCTTGGCCGAGCCGACGGTCTTGGCCGAGGTCTTGCCGTAGCACCACTTCGGCGTGACGCCGGTGTAGGCCTTGTGGCCGTCGGGGTGCGGGGCGGACGGGTAACCGAAGACGAAGACCTTCTGGCCGGTCTTCTGGTTCCACGCGAAGCCCTGGCCGCCGACGTTGTCGCCGAGCTTGCCGAGGTCCTTGATGTGGCCCTCGATGATGTAGAAGTTCGTCTTGAAGTAGTCCACCTTCGCGGTCTTCTTGACGAAGTACTTCACGAAGTAGTGCGTGATCGTGAAGTTGCCCTTGGCGTCGATCTTGCGGTAGCCCGGGCCGGTGTAGGCCTTGTACTGCGACTCCGTCACGTGCTCGACGGCGGTCTTGGTCGGGGCCTGGGCGCCGTTCTTGTGGCCCGTGGGGGCCTCGTCGTACTTCTCCTTCGACACTTCCTTCAGCACCATGACGGCGCCGGGGTAGTTCGGGCCGACGAGGTCCTCGGTGGTGGAGGCCTTGGCCCAGCAGTCCGGGGTCTCGCCGCCGTTGAGGTCCTTGCACTTGTTGTACTCGGCCTCGGTGATCGACACGTCCTTGGCGTCCTTGACGCCCTGGTACTTGTCGAACTCCGCCTTGGAGACCTGCTTGGCGGCGCCGCCGCCGACCTGGATGCCGTTGTACACGGTGACGAACGCGTAGTCGCGGTCGTAGTCCTCGTACACGTCGAAGTCGTAGTGCGTGTACGCCGTCTTGCCGACGTAGATGCCCCACGGCGCCTTGCCCTGGTAGTAACCGGGGACGAAGACCCACTTGCGGAGGGTGGCCGCGTTGCTGGCCGTGTCGTAGACACAGTGGCCGGCGGTGGCGACCAGGTTCTTGTAGTTGCCCTGGATCGAGGTGGCCGAGCACCACTTCAGCTCGCCCTTGGCGTTCTCGAAGAACACCTTGCCGATCGTGCGGGGCAGGTTGACGTTCTTGGTCTTGGAGGAGGACTTCTTCTCCTCGCCGATCGGCTGGACCGAGCCGGCCTTGCCGTCGGGGGTGTAACCGCCCTTGCTCTGGAGCTTGGCTACGTCCTTGCCGTCGTTCCAGTAGTTGACCGCGGTGGCGGACTTGAGGGCGGCGCCGTTGGCCTTGCCCCAGAAGTCCGCGACGGCCTTGGCGTCGGCGACGCTGTTGGCGAGCGGGTCACTGGCGATGTCGCTGGCGGCCTGGGCGGAGCCGACGAGGCCGGCAGCCAGGAGACCGGTGGCCAGTACGGCACCGCCAGCGGGGATGAGGATGCGCTTCAAGGGTAAAGCTCCTTGCTCTGTCGTGGGTCGCAACACGCGTCCCATGCGTCAGTAAAGGGATAGCAAGGAACATACAGCGCTGATCTTCGCAGGTGGAAGCCGTTTCGGCCCCTCTCGTCACACCCCCATCCGCCGTGACCTTTCCGTTACCAGTCAGAGACTTTATCCGGAACGTCGCGTTTTCACTGGACAGGAAGGGGGTGTGGCGAGAGGGGTGCGAGCGCGGGACCGTGCCACACGATGCTCCATATGTGACTCAGATCACAGGAATTTGATGGCACCAAATCGCGGCTTTCTCCGTCTAAGTTGCTCCTTGATCTTCGTCGGGGCAACGAAAAAGGGGCCCGGCGCGATGCCGGACCCCTCGTGTCGTCGAGCTGTGGGGACTACTTGAACAGCTCCCCGTTCGGGCCCACGATCTTGCCCGAGGCGAACTTCTTGGCCTCGTTGTAGATCGCGGCGGTCTCGCCGTCGAAGTACGGCGAGGTGATGTAGTCGATGCGGTCGTTCTCGTCCTGGTCGGCGAAGGTGCTGGTGACACCGTTCACGTAGCCGAGACGCTTGGAGTTGCTGTAGTTCATCATCCAGGGACCGCCGTCGTAGCCGGGGGTCACGGCGCACTTGAGGCCGATGTGCTCCTCGACCTTCAGCCAGGACGCGCCGACGGCCTTGCCGGTGGTCTTGCCGTAGCAGTGCTTCGGCGTGACGCCCGAGTAGGCCTTGTGGCCGTCCGGGTGCGGCGCGTACGGGTAGCCGAACGCCCGCACGACCTTGCCCGTCGACTGGTTCCAGGCGAAGCCCTGGCCGCCGACCGCGTCACCGAGCCGCCCGGCGTCCTTGGACAGGGCGATGTAGTAGTGCCCGCCCCTGCTCCACTTGGGACCGGTGAAGCGGTTGTAGTCGCTCTTGTTGACCTGCTTCACGCCGTCGAACTGGATGCCGTTGTAGACGGTGACGAACGCGTAGTCGCGGTCGAAGTCCTCGTAGTTGGCGAAGTCGTAGTGCGTGTAGGCGGTCTTGCCGACGTAGATGCCCCACGGAGCCTTGCCCTGGTAGTAGCCGGGGACGAAGACCCACTTGTTCATGGTGTCGCGGTTGCCGTCCACGTCGTAGACGCAGTGACCGGCGGTGGCGACCAGGTTCTTGTAGTTGGACTGGATCGACGTGGCCGAGCACCAGCGGTAGCTGCCGGAGGCGTCGACGAAGAACACCTTGCCGATGGTCTTGGGCAGGTTGATGTTCTGCCCGCCACCGGAACGGGGGGCGTCGCTGGTGGGGTTCACGGTGCCGGGGTTGCCGTCGGGGGTGTAACCGCCCTTGGACACGAGCCTCCGGACCTGCTTGGCGTCCCAGGTGTAAGAGGTGGCCTGGCGGAGGGCCGCGCCGTTCGAGGCGGCCCAGAACGAGGCGATGGACGCGGCCTCGCGCGTCGAGCCCGCCATCGGGTCGTCGGCCATGTCGCTGCTGGCCTGGGCGGACCCGGCCAGTCCGGAGGCCAGCAGGCCGGCCGCCATGAGGGCGCCGCCGGCCGGGAGGAAGATTCGCTTCAAGGTGACTCCAGAGCATTCCCTTGCGCTGATTCGAGCACTTTGTGCGCTACGAAAAATCAGCAAATGGACAGCCAGGAACCTATAACGCTGACTGCCGCAGTGGGAGGCGCTCGGTGATCGAGTCAAAGGGAATCCGGTAAGCCGTGTGCGAGCGTGACCTTCCCGAGATCTTCGGAATGCGACGTTTGGGCTGATCACGGTGATATGTGTACGGCGTGCTCGCTCAGTCACATGGGGTTGCTATGACGTGAGTCACATTCAGCCGGCTTCAGCGTGCCGGTAGACCTCAAGCGTCGCCGCCATGAAGTACGGCGAGGAGATCGCGTCGTACCTCCCGTTGGCCTGACTGTTCCATGTCAGGCTGTTGACGCCGTTCAGAAGGCCGAGGCCGGTGCTCGCCCGGTAGTCGATCATCCAGGGGCCGCCGCTCGCGCCCGCGCTGAACTCGCAGTCGGGGAGCTGCACGCCGTACTCGAGGCTGCGGGTGGGGGAGCGGGTCCACTTGGTGACGCCCGCGCAGTTCTTCAGCGTGCGGCCGTCGAAGGGGCGGGAGCCGTCGGGCTGCGCGCCCGCCGGGTAGCCGAAGGCGTGGACCTGGTTGCCGGCCTTCTTGCTGATCGTGATGCCCTGGCCGCCGACGTTGTCGACCAGGCGGCCGGTGTCCTGCATGGTGTACGCGCCGTCCTTGGCCACCCAGCGGAAACCGCGGTGCACCGAGACGAACGCGTAGTCGTAGTCGTAGTCGGCCGCGCCCGACCAGTCCTCGTGCAGGTGCAGCGACGCGCCCACGTAGATGCCGTCGGGCGCCTCGCCGCCGGGGCCCGGGTTCGGCACGAAGATCCAGTACTCGGCGGCCTTGGACTCGCGGACGTCGAAGGCGCAGTGCGCGGCGGTGGCCACCACATTGCGGTTCCTGGAGGCGACCGCGCTGGCCGAGCACCAGTACTCCTTGTCGCCGTACTTGAAGAAGACCTTGCCGACCGTCCGCGCGGTGCCGCCCTTGAGCGGGGCTGTGGCGCGCACCTCCTTGGCGACGGTGCGCCTGGCCTGCTGCGTCCGGGCGATCGCGCCGCCCGCGCTCGCACTCGGGGACGCGCTCGGCGCCGACGCCTTGGAGCCGGGGGTGGCGGGGGTGTAGCTGTCGGCCCGCTTGAGCCGGTCGGGCTTCCAGTACTCGGCGACGCGCTTCATGTCCGCGTCCGACTTGGCCATGGGCAGCGACACCACGTAGTCGGGCGCGGTGGCGCTCGCCGTCCCCGTGAAGGCAGGCAGCATGAACAGCGCACCGCTGATCGCGGCGGCTGCCAGCCGTCGTGCCCGGGGGATCATGAATGCCTTCCTTACGCCGTATCGGGTGATTTTTCCAGATCAACTAGGTGTATTGCAGCTCAGATCTGACATCGTTATGTGATCAAGGATGATTCCCGATGTGTATGGCGCACGTGAAGAACAGTGCCATTCGGGTGTTACCGCAGGTCGGATGGGCTTTGAGTTAATTTGATCTTGTTATCTCCGTGCCCGCCAATCCGAGTTCAGGAAGAATGCCTGCCAAGGCTCGTCCGCCTCTTCCAATGGCGCTGGAACGATCCCGGAGCCCGCCGCTGGGACCACGCGGGGGCTGCGACCGCGGCGCTCCCAGACTGCCGCACGGGTGGACTGTCGCGGAGAGCTCGGTGCTCATCGGTGCCGCGGGGTGAGTGGAGAACGCAAACTGCTGGTCAGGTTTCACGTGTCGGAGCCGTTCGTGAGGTGGGGCTGAGCGAAGGTCGGTGGTATGCGAAAACTCGCCTGTCTCGTCGCCGTCTGCTTCGCCGTGCTCGTGGGCTCCGCTCCCGCGCGGGCCGCCGGTGCTCCGCCGTACCAGCAGGCCCGGGTTCTGATGCTGACCGTGGACTCCAGGGTGGCGCTGCTGGTCTGTGATGAGGGGCAAGGGTCGAGGCATCCTCAGCCGGTCGCGGCGTGCGCGGATCTGGTGAGGGCCAACGGGGAGCCGGGCCGGATGCGGATCAGGCCTCAGGTGATGTGCACCATGCAGTACCAGCCGATCACCGCGACCGCGACCGGGGTCTGGGACGGGCGGCTGGTGCGTTTCGAGCGGACGTACGGCAACGAGTGCGCGATGCGGGTCGAAGGCGGCGCGGTTTTCGCTTTCTGAGTCGCACAGAAAAAGACCCGGCCCGCGAGGAGGCCGGGTCTTTTTCGCTAGGTCACTTGGTCCACTTGTTGGCCGCGGCCTTGTAGACCTTGTAGGTGTCGGTGTTGAAGTACGGCGAGCTGATGTGGTCGTACCTGTCGTTGCCGTCGGTGTCCCAGGCGACGCTGTTGACGCCGATCAGGTAGCCGGTGCGGCTGGAGTTCTTGTAGCTGTACAGGAACGGGCCGCCGCTGGCGCCCGCGGTGAAGGAGCACTTGAAGCCGACGTGCTCCTGCAGGTTGTACTTGGGCGCGGCCGGCATCGGGCCGGTCTTGCCGTAGCACCACTTCATGGTGCGCCCGCTGAACGGCTTGTCGCCGTCGGGGTGCTCGCCCGCCGGGTAGCCGAAGGAGAACACGGTGGCCTTGGTGCTGCGGTTCCAGGTGAAGCCCTGGCCGCCGACGTTGTCGCCGAGTCGCCCGACGTTCTTCACGACGGGCTTCCAGGAGTTGTCGATCTTCTCCCACTTGATCTTGACGCCCGAGTGGACGTTGACGAACGCGTAGTCGAAGTCGTAGTCCTCCTTCACCACGAAGTCGTCGTGGGCGTTGAAGGTCTTGGCGGCGTACATGCCGTACGGGGCCTTGCCCTCCCACGGCTTGTCGCCGTCCCAGTAGGACGGGATGAAGACCCAGTTGTCGTAGAAGACATTGTTCTTGGTGTCGTACACGCAGTGCGCCGAGGTGGCGACCAGGTTGCGGTACTTGCTCTGGATGGAGCTACCGGAGCAGAACTTCCAGTTCTTCTTGTCCCTCCAGTCGGCGCCCGGCAGGGTGAAGAACACCCGGCCGACCGTGTTGGGCAGATTGACGTGCTTGCTCTTGGCGGACTTGCCGCCCTCCTGGCCGATCGGCGGAACCGATCCGGGCGGTCCGTCGGGGGCGGACTTACTGGCCTTGCCGCCCTTGGTGGTGACGTCGAGGTTGTCGGCGGCGTCGGTGGCGGCCTTGACCCTGTCGGGGGTCCAGAACTGGGTGGCCTCCTCGGACGAGGCGCCGGCGGCCTTGCTGATGACGTCGCTGGGTGCCGTGGCGTTCGCCGCGGTCGCGCCGATCCATCCGGTGGCCATGAGGACACCGGCGAGGGGGATGGTGAGGCGCCTTGCTCGGGACTTCATAGAGCTCCTTCCAAGTTCTCGGCGGCCCAGAGCGGGGGACTGTGCCCCGGTGGGCCAGGAAAACGTTGGGAACGCTACTGAATGGCGCAAGGCGCGGACCAGGAAACGACGCGAAAAAGTCTGGCCCGGTTCCATTCCGTTATTGAAATAACCAATGGGCATGTATTCCTGATAGGCATCGGCGCACGTCAGAATATGTTTGGAGTTCCCTCTGGTAACACCGGTAACGCTGATTATCCAACGCCTCCAGAAAATCATTGGGTTACATATAGAATGTTGTTCTGGTTAGATTGCGCCATGGATCCCCGCACTCCGTGTCTCGTCGGAGCCGCCCAGTACACGGGTCGCGAGCAGCCCGGCCCCGAGCCGCTCGACCTGTGGGAGACGGTCGCCCGCGAGGCCGCCCGCGAGGCCCGCCTGAACCCCGCCGCCCTCGACTCGATCCAGGTCGTCTACACCGAGTCCTGGCAGTACGACGACCCGGTCGCGCGCCTCGCCGACCGGCTTGGCGCCGCTCCCCGCCACCGGACGGGCTCGGCATCGAGGAGGAGATGCGTGGCCGGGGGATGCTGGCGCCGATGACGGAGACGGCCGCCGCCAACCCCTACGCGTGGCGTCGTGAGGTGCGGACCCCGGCAGAGCTGGCCGCCGCCGGGCCGGGCAACCGCTTCGTCGGCTGGCCGTACACCAGGAACACCGTGGCGGTCATGGAGGTCGACCAGGCCGCCGCCGTCGTGCTGGTCGGCACGGAGCTGGCCGACCGGCTCGGCGTGCCGCGCGAGCAGCGGATCTACCTGCGCGGGTGGGCGTACGCCGAGGACACCTGGGAGGTGGCGGCGCGCCCCTCGCTGAGCTCCTCCGGTGCGATCGCCAAGGCCGCGGACGCCGCCTTCGAGCGGGCCGGGGTGGGGCTGGACTCGTTGACCGCGCTCGACGTCTACAGTTGCTTCGCGATCGCGCTGCGGATGGCCTGCGACGCGATGGGGCTCGATCCGCTGGACCCGCGCGGGCTCACCGTCACCGGCGGCCTGCCGTACGCGGGCGGACCGGCCAGCGGCTATGTCCTGCACTCGACGGCCACCATGGCCGGGCTGCTGCGCGAGGGCGGCCACGGGCTGGTCACCGGGGTCGGCATGCACCTCACCAAGCACACCTGCGCGGTGTGGTCCAGTTCCCCGGGCGGCCTGCTCGGCGACGCCGCCCCTGTGCACATCGCCTCCCCGGTGGAGATCGTCTCCCTGTACGAGGGACCTGCGACGGTGGCCGGCTACACGGTCGCGCACGCCCGCGACGGCTCCCCCGAGAAGGGCATCCTGGTCGTGGACCTGCCGGACGGGCGCAGGGCTCACGCCCATGTACGGCAGGCAGAGCTGATCGCCGAGGCGGAGTCGGCCGAGTTGGTGGGCAGGGCGGTGCGGCTCGCTCCGGACGGGCGAGTCAATGTGGCGGTGTGGTGATGCTTCCCAAACTTGATGCGATCATTGTGACTATCTGATTACCCTCGGTGTTGACATCTTTATGTCGCCGAGAGAGGCTCGACCTATGCGCAGGACAACGGTGCGGATCGACGAGGCACTCCTGAACGAGGCGAAGGCACTCGCGGCCAAACAGGGACGCAGTCTCAACTCAGTGATGGAGGACGCCTTGAGGGAACTACTGAACCGCTCCACGCTCGTGGAGCGGGAGCGGATCGAGCTACCGGAGTTCGTCGGCGAAGTCGGTTATCAGCCGTGGGTCGAAGTCAGGCTGGCCGCGGGCGAGGGGATCGAGCACATCGTTCACGACCTCGCTGACGAGGAGTGGATGGAGGCGGCGGCGCGCGATGCGGCTCTTTGACGTCAACGTCCTGGTCAACGCCTACCGGCCGGAGGCCGACCGGCACCACGAGTACCGGGCATGGGTGGACGCCGTGGTCAACGGCGAAGAGGCCTACTCGGTCAGCGATTTCGTGGTCAACGGCTTCATCCGCATCGTCACGAACGAGCGGCTGTATCGAGCGGCGGCGAGCACGGACAGCGCGCTCGGCTTCGCGAACACGATCCGGAACCAGCCGCACGCCGTGGTGGTCCATCCTGGGCCCAGGCACTGGGAGATCTTCGCTCGGCTCTGTCGGGAGACCGGGGCCGTGGCGAAGCTCGTGCCCGACGCCTACCTGGCCGCGCTGGCCATCGAGCACGGTTGTGAATTCGTGACCTGTGACAAGGACTTCGGCCAGTTCCAGGGGTTGCGCTGGCGCCATCCGCTCAACTGAACTGTGGGCTGAGGGCGTAAGCCGCACTACTCGGCGAGGATCGTCGTGGGCGATCAGTTCGATGTCATCGACACGGGTACAGAGGGGCGCAGGCGGTGGGTCGGCCTGCTGGTGTTGATCGTGCTGCTGGCCGTGCCGGTCGTCGGTGTGCTGGTCAGCCGGGATCCGCAGTCCGTGGTGCCCGCCCAGGCCGTCCCCGGCGAGGTTCCACCTGGAGCGGCTGCCTTGGAACCGAGCGATGGCGCGGGTCAGCGGGAGGCGTCCGCTGAGGGTGGCGGGGAGCCGGGGCGGCCGGGGGTGGTTCGGTCGAGTGCGCCGAGTGGCGGTCCCCATGTTCTGCATGCCCAGTCCGTCGCCACCGGTGACGACGAGGTCATCGACGTGGTCTTCCCTGACGGGACCGAGGCCCAGGTGCGGTATCCGGCCGTGCTCCAGCTCGACGGGATGGGGTCCCGGCCCGCCGTCGGGATCTGGGTGGACGGTGATCGGCCGCTGCTGCGGATGCTCTTCGCTCCCTTCGGCGGGCGGGAGGAGGTCGCCAGAGGGAGAGGGCCGCTGAGGAAGCTCACGCCCACGGTGAGCCTGTTCGCGCGCGGGCCGGGGCAGGGTGGGGCCGGGGAGGATCTGCTGTTCGCGTTCGGCTCGTGGTTCATGACGATGCATGACGGGCGCGACGGGTTGCTCTTCGAGCAGCGGGTCGCTCTCGCCAAGGCGCTGAACGGGGACGACAGCCGGGAGGGATATCTCGTGCTGTCGGCCGGGAAACCCGTCCGGCTCGCCGTGGCGGGCGAGCATGTGCGGGGCGAGCCCGTCGGGCCGCAGCTCTGGTTCGGCACCGGCCGGGGCGACACGCTGGCCCTCGTCCTCAACCCCGGCTGCCGCACCGAGACGCGCACCCCCGGCATCCTCGCCAGGAACCCCCGCCCGGTCCGCCAGCACTGCATGGACGGCGTCCAGGTGTTCGCGGCAGGCGACGGCCCCTTCGTGGCGTTGGCGGAATCGGCCATCCGCATTCGGCGAAAGTAGCGACGGTCCGGGGTCTCGAGCGCTGCGCGGCGCCGACGGCGAGCGTGCCGCGCGGGCCCGCGCGTGCGGACGTCGGTGTGAGAAACAGGGCGGGTTGCAGGAGCTCGGGCGCGGTTGAGGGACTAGGGGTGGGATTTGTTGGAGGTTGGGGTGAGGAAGGGAAGGGGGGAGGGGGGTTGAGGGAGGGGACGAAGTAAGGTGCGGCCATGTTCGCCGTAACCGTTACTCAGACCGATCCCGACAACCCACTCGCCGGGCTGACGCTCGGCGAGCATCCCGAGCCCAAGGTGCCTGACGGCTGGACCACCGTCACGGTGAAGGCGACCGCGCTCAACCACCACGACCTGTGGACGCTCAAAGGCGTCGGCATCCGGCAGGACCGGCTGCCGATCGTGCTCGGCTGCGACGCCTCCGGCCTGGACGAGGACGGCAACGAGGTCATCGTGCACTCGGTGATCGGCTCGGGCGCCGACGAGACCCTCGACCCCAAGCGCACGCTGCTGTCGGAGTTCCACGACGGGACGTTCGCCGAACGCGTCGTGGTGCCGCGCCGCAACCTGGTGCCCAAGCCGGCGGCCCTCTCCTTCGAGCAGGCCGCCTGCCTGCCGACCGCGTGGCTCACCGCGTACCGCATGCTGTTCGACAAGGCGGGGCTGCAGCCGGGCGCGACGGTGCTGGTGCAGGGTGCGGGCGGCGGGGTGGCCACCGCGCTGATCGCGCTGGGCCGGGCGGGCGGCTACCGGATGTGGGCGACCAGCCGGGACGCCGCCAAGCGGGAGCGGGCGCTGGAGCTGGGCGCGGACCAGGTGTTCGAGACGGGCGCCCGGCTGCCGGAGCGGGTCGATGCGGTGATGGAGACGGTGGGCCAGGCCACCTGGGACCACTCGCTCAAGTCGCTGCGGCCCGGCGGGCGCATCGTGGTGTCCGGCGCGACGAGTGGCGCGGTGCCGCCCGCCGACCTCAACCGGGTGTTCTTCCTGCAGCTCTCCGTGGTCGGCTCGACGATGGGCACCCGCGACCAACTGCGGCGGCTCGCGGTGTTCATGGAGCAGACCGGCGTCCGCCCGGTGATCGACCGGACCATGCCGCTGACCGAGGCCAGGGACGGGTTCGCCGCCATGAACGACGGCGACCTGTTCGGAAAGGTGGTCTTCCAGGTGTGATTGCGCTGGTTTTCCGGTGATACCAGCAGTAAGGGAGTATCACCGCGATGACCGCCACCGAACCCGAACCGTTCGCCCCTGGCTCGCTGCTCTGGGACGGCGTCGGTGACGTCCGGCTGCTGTTCGTCCTCGGCGGCGCCCTGGTCATGCAGGTCATGCACCCCGCGGTCGGCGCCGCCGTCGGCGAACAGTCGGTCTACCGCACCGACCCGTGGGGCCGCCTGACCCGCTCGCTCACGTCACTGCAGACCTGGGTGTACGGCGGAGCGGCGGCGATCGAGGAGGGCAGGCGGCTCAGGGAACTGCACCGGGACATCGCCGGAGTCGACGCCCAGGGCCGCAGGTACCACGCGCTGAGCGCGGAGCCGTACGCGTGGGTTCATCTCACCGCCTTCGACCGTGCTCTGGTGACGGCCGAGTACTTCGGGGAGCCGCACACCCCCGAGGAGGAGCGGCGGCTCTACGCCGAGATCATCCAGTTGGGCAGGATCCTGCGGGTGCCGGAGCGGGTGCTCCCGCCGACCGTCGAGGACTACCGGCGCTACTTCGCCGACATGGTGGCCAACACGCTGGAGGACCACCCGACCGCGCACGACGTGCTGGAGGTCGCGCTGCGGGTGGGGCCGCCGCCGATGCTGCCCGCGCGGCTCCGGCGGGTGTGGTCGCCGCTCGGTGTGACGTCGGGGCGGCTCACCCACTTCGTCACCGTCGGGACGCTGCCGCCTGCCGTACGGGAGAAGCTGGGGCTTTCCTGGTCGGCGGGGGATGAGCGGCGGTTGCGGCGGTTCGGGCGGGTCGTCGCGGCGGTCACGCCGCGCCTGCCCGAGCGGGTGCGGTACATGCCGATCGCCTATCGCGCGCGGCGGGCCGCCCGGAGCCGGGAGCGGCCGGCTCGGGCGCTTCGGTCGGTGTAGTCGGCGGCGCGGCGGCCGGGTCCCGCTGGAGGGGGACCAGGCGCTGCACCCGGGGGCGCCAGCCGTACCGGATCATCAGCGGAGGGTGTCGTGGATGCGGCGGGACGCCTCGTCGAGGGCGAGCCTGCACTCTTCGAGGGCCTCGCGGGTGAGCTGGGACGCGGACGCCTCGGTGCGCACCTTGGCCACGAAGTCGGCCAGCAGCTCGCCGAGTTCGGCGTCGTTCTCGGCGTGCTTGCCGGGGGCGCCGCCCAGGGTGGTCCACGCCTCGGCCCAGATCCTGCGCCACTCGCCGGTCAGCCGCTCGCCCTGGTCCTGCCACTGGTAGAAGTGGTCCATCCACTGGCGCTTCTGCTGTTCCCTGATCCGCTTCAGCTCGGCCTTCTGCTGCTCGTGCAGGCGGCGGGTGTCCTCCTTGGTGGCCTTGGCGCCGGTTCTGACGGTTCTGGCCATCTGGGTCAGCTCGTCGCGGAGCGACTTGACGGTGTCGCGGACGTCCTCCTTCACCTCGCGGGCGATGTCGCGGACGGAGTCGGAGATCTCCTGTTCCAGGTCGTTCAGCTCGTCGAGGCGGTCGTTCAGCTCCTCGCGGCCCCTGTCGGTGATCGAGAAGACCTTCTTGCCGTCGATGACCTCGTGGGTGACCAGGCCCTCCTCCTCCAGCCTGGCCAGGCGCGGGTAGATCGTGCCGGGCGAGGGGGAGTAGACGCCGAGGAAGCGATCCTGCAGCAGCCGGATCACCTCGTAGCCGTGCCGGGGGCTCTCCTCCAGCAGCTTGAGCAGGTACAGCCGGAGCCGGCCGTGCCCGAAGACGGGGCTCATTCCTTGTCTCCCTTGAGCAGCGTGATGTCAGCCGAGACGGTGACGGCGGAGACGGACGCCATGCCGCCGCGCAGTCTGCCGGACAGCGACTTCGATCCCGGCTTGTTCACGGTCGTCAGCTCGTCGAAGGAGCTGGCCAGCCGTCCGGACGTCGAGCGGAAGGTGACGTCGGTCTCCACGGTCTCCGGCAGGCGTACCAGGATGCCGCCGGAGACGGTGTTCAGCGTCACGTGGGCGGTGGGCGGGAGTGCCAGGTCGGCGGTGATCCGGCCGGACACGCTGTTCGCCCTCAGCCGGCGCGGCGAGCCGTCGGCGACGGTCAGGTCGCCGGAGACGCTCTTGAAGGCCAGGTTGCCGACCATCGCGCGGCTTTCGACGTCCCCGGAGACGGTCGTGGCGCTCACGTCGCCGCTGACGCCGTCGAGCACGATCTCGCCGGAGACGCTCCTGGCGTGAGTGTCGTTCTCGAATCCGGCGACGACCGCCGAGGCCGTCACGACCCCCGCGTTCACCGTGCAGTTCCTCGGCACGGTGATCGACACGTTGGCGCTGCGCCGGTCACGCCGCAGCCAGCCGAGGAGGCCGTCCCAGGTGAGGTCCTTGTAGGCGATGGTGAGCTCGTTGAGCGCCTCGTCGTACGTCACGATCAGCGGCGAGGCCGAGTCGATCTCGGTGACCTCCAGGGTGGGCGGGCCGTCGCTGGCCAGGATCGCCAGTTTCCCCGCGACCGTGCGCACGTTCAGCGAGGCCACCCGCCCGAACGTCATCCGTTCGGGCCCCTCGATCGTCCACTGGGGCATGATCCCGTCCTCCTTCGACACATCCAACACTGGACACGATATGTCGCGTTGGGCGAAAACTCAAGATGTATCGCGTCTGTCGGGGAGCCATCGGGCGCGGGACAGGGACAAGGCGGCGTGCCGCTCGTAGGTCATCGCGGCCAGCCAGGCTCGGGCGGTGCGATCGGGCGGGGCGGGTACGGCCTGGCCGGTGACGCCGCGCCGTACCTCTGAGGCCCGGTCCGCGAGGGTCTCCAGGAGGGTGGCGGCGGTGGGGAGGTGGTCGCGGCGCAGCCTGGAGGCGGCTCGCCGCACGGTGGCGGTGGCGGCGGGGCCCGCGGTGGTCCGGCCGCCGAGGGCGAGGCGGTCCAGGATTCTGCGCAGCTCGCGGAGCGGGGAGGGGGCGTCGTCGCCGATCGGGGCGAAGGGCGGGGTCATGGGGCCGTTCAGGTCGTCGAAGGCGAGGTTCAGGCCGTCCACGGCGAGCGCGGCCACGGTTGCCCGCGTGGGCAGGATTCTGCCGATCAGCCGGACGCGCCTGCCCGGGGTGGTGGCCAGCCTGCGCAGGTTCTCCTCGCAGGAGGAGAAGGTGTGGTCGCTCGGGGGGACCGCGCGGAGCAGGCCGTACTCCGTCTCCAGCAGCAGGCCGGGGCCCGCGACCGTGGCGTCGAGGAACAGCAGGCGGTCCGCCGAGGTCCAGGCGCGGTCGAGCTGGGCGTCGAGTGGGGTCGTCCACAGGGCGTCCAGTGGGGGCGCGTTCCAGTTCGACGGGCCCTGGGAGGCGGCGGTGGTGGTCCTGCCGCCGCTCAGCCTGCCGTCGGGGCTGGCCGCGGCGTGCTGGGTGAAGATCCGCCGGCGGCTGAGCTGCTCGTGGGAGAGGGACAGCCCGCCGAAGCGCACCCCCGCCCGGTACGCCGCCCGCACCCGCTCCTGCCCGCCCGGCAGGACGTCGCCGACCGTCAGCAGCCTGCCGTCCCCGTCCGCGAGGTACGTGACGGCGCCCGCGTACCCGGACCCGGTGACCACCGCCTCGGTGAACAACCCGTGCAGCACCGTCGGCGCGAGCCCCGTGTGCGAGCGCCTGCCCACCCCCACCTCGGCGGCGGTGACCTCCGGCCTGCCCCCTTCCGGCCCCGCGCCCAGCCGCCACGCGGTCTCCAGCAGCTCGGCCAGCTCGTCGGCGTACCCGGCCAGCGTGAAGTGCGGCCGTTCCGCCGCCAGATCCTGTACGGCCTGCGCCACCGCCGAGGCCGCCGCCGCCACCCGGTGCAGCCCCGCGGCCCGGCACGCGTGCACGGCCCGCAGCACCCGCAGCCTGACGGCCGAACCGGCGTGAGCCGCGCCCGTGGCGAGCAGCGCGGCACCCGCCTCCCACGCCAGAGCGGCGGCGGCCCGCTGGGCGTCGTCCAGCTCGACCTGCTCGGCCCTCACCGCGTCGGTCGTCTCGTCCGGAGGGGGGAGGGGCGCGCTTTCCGGGCTGGGCTCGGCTTCGGCGAGGGGGAGGGCGGTGAGGACGGCCAGGAGGTGGAGGCAGCGGGGGGCCAGCAGGCAGGTGCAGGTCACCTGGGTGAGGGTGGTCACGGGTTCGGTGTGCGGGAGCCGTACCCGCTCGTCGCCCGCGATGACGAGCCAGGTGTCGTCGGATCGTTCCCAGGTCCAGGTCTCGGCGACGGCGGGGGCGGCGTCGAGGCGCTTGCGCACCCGGGCGGGGGCCGCGTCCAAGGTGGCGGCGAGCAGGTCGGGGGTGATGGGCGGGCGGGTCATGCGCGGACTCGTTCGGCGATCCAGGTGGCCAGTTCGGTGGGGGAGAGGGCGGCGACCGGCATTCCGGCCGCGGCCACCCGTTCGGCTACGGCACGGTTGTAGACGGGTTTGCCGGAGTCGTCCAGCGCGGCGAGGCCGAGCAGGTGGGCTCCGGTCTCGGCCAGGGCGCGTACCTCGGCGAGCAGGCGTCCGGTCGAGACGCCCTCGTCGAAGTCCGTCACGACCGCGACGATCGACCTGCGGGGCACGGTCAGCCGCTCCCTGGCGTACCGCAGGCCCGCGCCGATGTCCGTGCCGCCGCCGACCGACACCTCCAACAGGAGGGCCAAGGGGTCGGAGACGCGGGCCGACAGGTCCACCACCTCTGTGGAGAAGGTGATGAACCGGACGCTCAGGGCGGGGACGCCGTGCAGGATCGCGGCGACGACGGCGCTGTAGACGGTCGAGCGCTCCATCGAGCCGGACACGTCCACGCAGATGTGCACATGCCAGTCGGCGCTGCGGCGCGACCTGGTGCGGAACACCGGCCGCTGGGCGATCACCTCCACACCGGCAGGGGTGCGCCGGGCGGTGTGCAGGTTGCGGCGGAGCGTCCGGCCCAGGTCCAGCGGGCCGCCGGGGCGGCCGGTCGGCCTCGGTGTGGTGAGCCCGGCCAGGGCGGGGCGCATCCTGGTGGCCAGGCGCCGGGTCAGCTCGGCGACCAGGCGGGCGATCAGTGGCCGCAGCCGGGCCAGCCTCGCCTCGGGCAGCGCGCCCGCCAGGGCCAGCACCTGCTGGAGGAGGTCGACCGAGGCGGTGACCCGCTCGGGATCCAGCACGCCGAGCGCGTCAGACCGCCCCCGGGCGGCGGCCCTCCCCACCACCTCCTCCCTGACCGTGCCGCCGAACAGCTCTTCCAGCTCCTCGACCCACTCCCTCGCCGACGGGTACGGCTCGCTCGCCCCCGCGCCCCGGCTGCCCTCGCCTCTGCCGCGCCCATACAGATCGTCCAGCGCCCTGGCCACCGCCCGGCTGCCGGGCTCCAGCCGCTCAGGCTCCCTGCCGAGGATGAGCCGCCACCGATCCGGCCCCAACATGGCCCCGGCCTGCGGGTTCGCCACGGTGTCCGCGCCCGGAACCGGTGGGGTGGAGACCGAGTGCGGGTCGAGGGCGAGGGCGGCGGCACGGCCTGCCGCGTCGGCGACGGCCCAGTGGGCGTGGTCGTCCGCGGTGGCCGACAGGACGAGGTCGTCGTCGAGTTCGAGGGCGTCGAGGAGTCTTTGCCTGGAGGCGGGGGAGAGGGCGTCGAACGCCTCACGCAGGGCGGGGAGCCTGGCCAGGAAGCCGTCGTCCGGCCAGGCGTGCACGCGTTCGGTCAGGGTGGCGAGCAGGTCGGCCGAGGCTTCGAGCAGGGGTGCGGCGACCACCAGCGCTCCGGCGAGGCGCGCCGCCGTGTCCGCGCCAGGGGTGGCCGCGCTCGGGACGGCGTCCGCCCAACCGGCGAGCCGGAGGCCGAGGTCCCGCACTGTGTGCGCGCCCGCCACCACCAGTGCCGCGGCGGCGGCCCCCTGGGCCATCGGCGCCCCGGCGGCGGCCATCCGCCGCAACGCCCACACCAGCCTGCCCGCTCCCACCTGGTTCGCACCGCCGGAGTCGAGGATGAGCCGGACGAGTTCGCCCAGGGAGGCGGCGTCGGCTCGGTGGGTGGCGCCGGACAGGCCTTCGAGGGCGGCCACGGCGGCGGTGAGCAGGTGGGCGGAGGCTTCCGGGCAGCCTGGCAGGCCGTCGGGGAGGCCGGGGACCGCGCCTGTGCCGATCCTGGCCACGAGGTGGTGGGCGGTGACCAGCTCGGTCAGGGAGGCGGCCTGGGGGAACTCCGTGGTGAGCCGGTGGAGGAGGTCTTCGGCGAGTTCGGGGAGGGCGCATTCGGCGGCGCGTTCGAGGGTGGCGGGAAGGGGCCGGGGTGGTGAGTCCGGGCGGGGGTCGGTGAGGCTCAGGCGGAGGCGGCCGGTGGCGGCCTGGGGGAGGCTTGGGCCGTACAGGGCGGCGATTTCCAGGGTCGCGGAGGTGAGGGGGCGCCATTCCACCGTCCACGCGCGGCCGAGGGCGTCGGCGCCCGCGACGCCCTCGAGGGGGTGTTCCTCGGCGTAGGCGATTCCGGCGGCGGCCATTCTGGACAGGGTGATGTGGCGGCGGCGGTCCAGGGGGGAGCGGAGCGGGTCCAGGCGCAGGTCGGTGGCCGGGGTGTTGGGGCCGGGGAGGCGGAGTTCGGTCAGCAGGGCCTCGACGTGGGTGCGGAGACCCGCGCGGGGAGCCTCGGGGGCGACGGTGCCGTGGCGGTCGCCGACGAGGACGCGCTCGGCGGCGCGGGCCACGGCACGGGCCCGGCCGAGCGGTTCGCCCTGGGACAGGGCGCTCTCCAGCCCGTCGATGAGTTCACGCCGCCCGGGGGCGGGCAGGCCGCGCAGGGCGGCGAGGTCGCGGGCGAGGCGGTACGCGGCCGAGCCGTCGGGCACTCCGGCGACATGCCCGTCCGCGCGGAGCGTCGCGCAGACCCGCGCGATCATCTCGGCGGCTGCCGCGCCGACCGCCTCCGGGTCCCCTCCCGCCTCGAACACGGCCTGCTGCCAGCCGGGATCGCGAATCCCCGCCGGATAGCCGGACCGGGAGTCCAGCAGGGCGAACGCATACGGCACCAGCGCGGTCACCGTCTCCGGCAGGTCGCGCTGTTCCCTCTCGAACCCGGCATCCGCCTGGAGAAGCGCAGGGGCGTGGAAGGCGCCGACGATCGCGGCCGGGCGGGCGGCGCCGATCTCGGCGATGCGGCGGCGCATCCAGGACTCGCGGGCCAGATCCCGCTCGCCGACCGGTGCGGCGTCCTGGCGCATGGCCCAGCCGACGGCGAGAGCGGCCCGGCGGATCCGTTCCGGGGCCGCGCCGTACGAAGGGGCCTCGACCAGGCGGTCCCAGAGCTCCTCCGGGTCGTCGACGCCGAGGTGGCGCAGCAGCGCCGGGACGACGACGCCCGGTCCTTGGGCGTCGTCGGCGTGCACGGTCAGGTCGATGGCGTGCACGGGAACGCCCCGCGCCCGCGCCCACCGGATCGCCGCCAGTTCGGGCGAGAAGTCGGCGAACGGGTAGAACCCCAGCCGCTCCCCCGAAGGAGACGCCACCGCGAGCGCGACCGGGGCCGTGGTGCCGGGCGACCCCAGCCACTCCAGCCACGGCTCCAGCTCCCCCGGCAGCTCGACGAGCACCGCGTCCGGCGCCGCCGCCTCCAGCAGCGCGGGCATCGCGGCGGCCAGCACCGGCGAATGGTGACGAACCCCCACCAGGTACGGCGAGCGGCACGCGACCAACTCCTCCACCGCCGCCACCGGATCGAGGGTCATGCCTCCTCGCCGATCACGTCCCGCAGCTCGTACAACCGCCGCCACATCCGAGCCCCCGCCTCCGCCCGCCTGCGCACCGTCGAATCCCAGTACGCCAGCAGCTTCCCCTGATCGTCGGGATCGTCCTTGCGCACGACGCCCAGCAGGTACCCGGGCAGCAGCGACAGCGGATCCGTCACCCGCAGGTACGCCGACTGCAGCCCGAGCGACCCGGCCACGGCGACCGCCTCCGCCGTGCTCATCACGGCGGCGGGCCGCTCGACCGGCCAGCCCTCCACGGCCCGCCCCTCCCGCAGGTCGCGGAACGTGGTGACGAGCGCCTCCAGCACGGCGTCGTCCACGCCGAGCTCGCCGCCGTGGCGGGCCAGCGCCGTACCGGCCTCCCTGCGCACCAGCGCGACCTCGGCGGCGAGCGAGCCGATGGGCGGCACCACCTCGAAGTTGAACCGGCGCTTCAGCGCGGCGCTCATCTCCGAGACGCCCCGGTCGCGCAGGTTGGCGGTGGCGATGACGTTGAAGCCCTCGTCGGCGTACTCGGTGGAGCCCAGCTCGGGCACGGCCAGTCGCCGGTCCGACAGCACGGACACGAGCGCGTCCTGCACCTCCGGCAGGCAGCGGGTGATCTCCTCGACCCGGGCGACGGCCCCGGCGCGCATGGCGGCGAGGATCGGGGACGGGGTGAGCGCGTCCGAGGTCGGGCCCTTGGCCAGCAGGAGCTGGTAGTTCCAGCCGTAGCGCAGGTGCTCCTCGGTGGTCCCGGCGGTGCCCTGGACGGTGCGCCCGCTGTCCCCGCTGATCGCCGCCGCGAGCAGCTCCGACAGCATCGACTTGGCGGTGCCGGGCTCGCCGACGAGCAGCAGCGCCCGCTGCCCGGCGAGCGTGACGACCGCCCGCTCGACCAGCGCCCGCTGCCCCACGAACTTGGCGCTGACCGCGCGCCCCGACCCCATCACGAACGACACCACCGCCGACGGCGTCAGCAGCCAGCCGGGCGGGCGCGGCCCGGGGTCGGCGGCGGCCAGGAACGCCAGTTCCTCGGCGTAGCGGACCTCGGCGGGCTGGACCTGCGCGCTCATCGCGGCCCCTCCCCGTCCTGCACCCGACGCCACGCCTCGGCGAACAGCTCGGGCAGTGGCCGCAACGGCAGGAACCGCCGGAGCGGCGCGTCGTCCAGCTCGTACATCGGCGCCTTCCACGTCTCCACCGGCAGGTTGGGCGCCTTGGCCCGGGTCCAGTCGCCGGGCAGGAACACCCCGCGCCCGGCCCGCTCCCGCTTGGCCGCCAGCACCAGCCCCTTCTCCACGAGTACGGCGACCGCCTTCTTGTGCCTGGCCGGGGTCCAGCCGTTCCACATCCTGACATTGCGGTCGGTGGGTTCGAGCAGCGTGAGCAACTGGAGGTACAGCACCGAGGCGTCCTCGCCAAGCCCCACGTCGGCCACCAGCGAGGGGGCGCTGACCAGCGGATTCGCCTCCCACGCGCCTTCCGGCAGCGAGTCCGCCGCAGCCGCCATGGCCGCGTACCCGGGCGAGCGCAGCCGGGCGGCGGCCTCGGCCACGCCCACGCCGCCGTCCCACGGCCTGATCGCCCGGACCACGGCCGAGCGGGCGTCGCCGCCCAGCAGCGCCGGCCGGAAGAACACCTGCGAGCCGCAGACGACGTTCAGCCCGTCGTCCACCGCCGCCCCCCGCGTCAACTCACTCCTGCCCCGGTACGGCTCCGCACCGAACATGGCGCGCAGCTCCTCGTCCTCGTAGACCTGCACGGCCCCGCCGTCGAGCAGCAGCCCGTCCCAGGCGAGCCGCTGCCGCACCAGGCCGAGGGCCGCGCCGATGCCCGCCCGCACCGGATCCCCGCCCGGCAGGCACGAGTACGCCCACGGGATGGCCAGCGCCAGGTCGACCACCAACTGGTCGAGGACGGGCGCGCCCTCGGGACGCGCCAGCCGCACGTCGTACTCGCCGCCCGCGAGCCAGGTCTCGACGTCCCTGGTGAGCGCGGGCGAGTCCGCGGGCGCGACGAGGGCGGCCAGCAGGACGGCGGCGGGCGTGCGCGGCGACAGGGTGGCGACCGCGCGGACGGCCTCCTCCGGCACGCTGACGCGGCGGCCGAAGCGGGCGGTCCACTCGGCGGCCAGCCTCGCCGCCCAGGACCGCAGGTCCCAGTCCTGGGCGGGGTCCTCGGGCATGACCGCGTCGAGCAGGTCGCGGACCTGGGCGGGGGTGAGTTCGCCCAGTTCGGCGAAGCCACTGTCGGCTTCCTTCACCTTGAGTCCGAGCAGCTTGCGAGACTCGCTGCTGAACAGGCTGCGCTGCCAGCTCTGCAGCCCGGCCAGGCCGCCCAGCAGCAGCGCGGCGGCGGGCCCGCTCAGTCCGGTCTCCCGGGAGAGCAGCGCGACCGCCTCGGCGTCCCAGGCCAGGGGGCCGCGCTCGCGGGCGGTGGCCACCAGGGCGCGCAGCCGGTCGGGGGTGGCCCAGCCGGTGGGGATCTCGGTGACGTCGGTGATCTCGCCGGTGCGGGGCGCGGTGCCGTACTCGACGAAGACGCGTTTGCCGGGCTGCCACGGGCCGACCCGGTCCGTGACGAGGTCGAGGGCGATGAAGGCGCCCGCCTCGTCGCGGCGGGCCGCGGGCGCGGGCAGGACGACGAGGCCGCGGCGCAGGCCCGGCTCGGCCAGCCGGGAGTCCGTCCAGGTCTCCAGCAGGTCGAGCAGGGCCAGGCGGTGCTCCTCGGCGATCGCGGCGCAGGTGGCGCGGTAGGCCACCGCGCCCAGCCTGCCGAGCACCCTGGTCCAGTCGAGCGACGCCTCCGGCATGCTCGCCAGCGTGGCCTCGGCGTCCAGCTCGCCGGACAGGAAGCGGGCGGCGATCTCGCTCTGCCGACCGGGGGCGCTGTCGCTGGACCAGCCGTCGTACTCCACCAGGCCGGTCAGCGCGTCGTCGAGCGCGTCCTCGTCGAGGTTGCCGCCGGACACCGCCCGCGCCCGCGCCAGCAGCTCGTCGCGCCTGCGGACCAGGTCGGCGGCCTCGCAGACGACCCCGGCCAGCCCGCGCCGCAGCCGGGGATGGGTCACCTCCGGCAGCCCGGCTTCCGCGTCCTGGAGCAGCGCGCGCACCCCCTCCTCGGAGATCGCGCGCAGCGCCGTCGAGCCGCCGGGGTCACGCGGGCCGAGGAAGTGCCAGTACGCCAGGGGCGGCACGAGCGGGGTGCCGAGCGCCCAGCCCTTCAGGCCCTCCGGCTTCCGGTGGATCTGGCTCGTCAGCACCGACCAGTGCTGGGAGCCGTCCTCGCCGTGCACGCTCGCGGTCCGCTCGCCCGCCACGACCAGCGGATCAGCGGTGCCGGGCAGGTGCAGCAGGGCCGACGGACGCGTCCCGGCCACCTGTGCGGCGCTGCCGTCCACGCCCTCGATCCGGTAGGTGTCGCCGTCGCCGAGGCTCACCCGGAAGCCGATCCGGTCGCCGTCGGTGCCGAGCGGCGTGTGCCGTACCCCTTCGGGCAGGGGGGCGAGCGAGCAGGAGTCGAGCACCCAGCGGTGGCCGTCGGGGAGCGGCGCGTCCTCCAGGAAGGCGGGCAGCGACGTCCGCCCGAGCTGGCCGGTGGCGGGGTCGAGCTCGCGCAGCTCGTTCTTCCACCGTTCGGGCTGGATCCAGAACGTCCCGCCGTCCCAGAACAGCCGCCCGGTCTCGCCGTGGTCGGAGCGGTGGCCGCCCGGGTGCAGGGCCTTCCGGCCGGAGATCCGGTCGCCGTCGGGGGTGAGGAAGTCGTAGCCCGCACCGCCGGAGAGGGTGTGCCAGTGGTACCAGTTGGTCAGCTCGATGACCTCGGTGGGGGTGGAGGACCAGTACATGCGCGCGTCGCCGTAGCTTTCGCTCCAGATGACCCGGAACGCGCCCCCCGAGTAGAGGACCGTGACGTTGTCCGCGGCGGCGGGGACGCGCAGGTCGTGCTCGGCCACCCGGCCGCCGGGCCCGACCGCGATCGCCTTCGCCTTGGTGAACACCGTGAGCACCGGCCAGCTCGCCTCGACCTCGGCCGTCTCGCCCAGCTCGGCGACGGCCTCGTCCAGCACGTCCCACCCGAGCTCGTCCATGATCCCGGCCCGCAGGGTACGGCGCAGCGACACGGCTGGGTCGATGGCCTCGATCGCCTCGCGCACACCGTCCAGCGTGGTCAGGGCGCCGCCGCCGAGGCCGCTCTCCAACCGGCCGAGAGCGGCACCGGTGTCGGCCAGACCGCCGGAGAGCGCGGCGCGGGCCGTTTCGATCAGCCAGTCGCGCGCCAGCGGGCGCAGCACGGGCAGGTCGGTGAGCTCCTCCAGGTGGTCGCCCCGCGCGAAGTCGCCGACCGCGCGGCGCAGCACCCGCGCGTAGCGGGGGTCGGCGGCGATGGCGGACAGGTCGCTCCGGCGCTTGCGCAGCCACGAGCCCAGGCGCAGGACGGCCTGGTCGCTCGGATCGGCGACGGGGACGCCCGCGGCGAGGCAGGCGTCCAGCAGGTCGGCGTCCAGCACGTTGCCGCGCCAGCTCCGGCCGCCGCCTTCGAGGCAGACCGGTTCGCGCAGCTTCGCCGCGGATTCCTTGACCAGGTCCAGGAGCTGGTCGGGCGTGCTGTCGCCGCGCCAGCCGCGCTTGAGGTGGGCGGCCTGCCTGGTCAGCCAGGCGGAGGTGACGTCGTCCAGCGCCCCGGCGTCGCCGAGCAGGTCGAGCCACCAGCCGTCGAGGTCGTCGGCGGTGGGGAATAGGTTGAGCAGCGCGTCCCGCAGCTCGGGAGACCGCTTGGCGGCCTCGACGAGGGCGGCGCGGTAGGACTTCCAGAATCCGGCGGTCACCGACCGCACCGAGGGCACCGCGAGCAGGGTCTCGACCAGCCTGCGGTCCTCGGCGTCCACGTCGAGCCCCGCCGCCTTGGCCAGCTTGCGCAGTTGCTTGGGCAGGTCGCTCCACGGCGGCAGCCCGCCGAGGGTGCGCCGGACCGCCAGCTCGTACAGCTCCTCGTAGGCCGGTCGCGGCTCGTACCGCAGGGCCAGTTCGGCGACGTAGGAGGCGATGGCCTTGACCGGGAGCGCGCCGGCGAAGGCGTACTCCAGGAAGACCGCCCGCCTGGTCTCCTCGTCGACCGGCAGCGCGTACGTGCGCTCGGCCTCCCGGGCCCGGCCGAACATGACCGCGGCCTGCTTGGCCTGGCCGCCCGCGATGAACGCGCGGCCCGCCTGCTCCCAGAACGACGGCAGGTGAGCGTGCGGCAGCTTCGCCGCCACCGCGTCGTACAGCTCGACCGCCGCGCCCGGCCTGGTACGGGCCAGCCTGGCGGCCTTCTCCATCCCCGTCACGGCCGACAGCGCCGTCTTGGCCCGCTGCGGATCGTGCACCAGCGCCCAGGCCGGGTAGCCGAGGCCGCGGCGGCGTCCGGCGGTCAGCGGCTCGCCGGTCTCGGGCGCGGTGAAGCCGAGGAAGGCCAGCGCGCGGTCCTCGCCGGGGGCGAGTGCCTCGCCGACCAGCCGGACCACGGGCCGCTCGCCCAGGTGCGGATGGCGGTAGCGGCGCGCGGAGATCGCCTCCCCGTCCGGGGTGCCGACCGGGGCCAGGCCCGCGTCGAGGAGGGTCGCGTCATTCGTCATCGGTGCTCCTGCCAGCGAAGATCAGCTCAGCCATGCGGATGCCTTCGGACCAGGCGACAGGCCCGACCTGGGCCAGGTCGAGCGGCCGTTCGTCGGCGTCCACCCAGATCAGCTCGCCGGTCAGCGCCTCGTAGTCCGGGGAGTCGGCGCCCAGCCAGTACCGCGCCTGCACCGGCCGCCCGTCGTCGATGACCCGGCAGATCGCGTACCCGCCGCGCACCTGGAACCCGTACCTGGCCGCCCGCGCGACCGCGTGCCGCAACTCGGCGAACCGCCCGTCGGCGTAGTCGCCCACCCTGCCACCCGTACGCCCCTGCCGGTGCCGCACCTCGCGCGACAACTGCGGCACCTGCTGGACGGCCCCCAGCTCCGCGGCGAACTCCCGCAGCTCGTCCAGGTCCTCCAACAGCACCGGATGCGGGATCAGCACCGGCCCCGGCTCCAGCCACTCGGTCTCGGCGTCAAGATTGACGACCCCGATCCGCCCCCCGTCACCCACCTGCCGAAGCAACCCCGGCTCTCCCGAGGGGTACGGCACGAGCACCAGGTCCACCAGCTTGGCCCGCCACGACGGGTCGGGCCACACCTCGGCGATGACCGCGCTCGGCACCGGCAGCGCGCCCAGCATCCACGACTCCACGGTGGCGGCGCACTCGGCCTCGTGCCGGGCGAGGTAGTCGCGCAGGGCGAGCAGATCCTCGGCGGCCCTGCTCTCCCGGGCCGGCTTCGGCACCGATTTCAGCCGCCGCCCCGCGGAGTTCCGGCAGATCAGTGTGGTCCCGTCGAGGGCGATCTCATGAGTGGCCGTGGCCGCTACCCACACCAGGTCGTCAGACATGGCCAGCATCATGACAGACGATCAGGACATTTCCCGTTTCGCCCTATATGGGCTAGTCGTCGTCCTCGTCGTGGCGGGCCAGCCAGGTGGCGAGCCGCTCGACCGGCGTCTCGAACTCCGGGTTCAGATCGACGAACTCACGCAGCCGCTCCCCGAGCCAGAGGATGCTGACCTCCTCCTCGCCCCGGCGCTCGACCAGCTCCTCGATCCCCCGATCGGTGAAATACATCTTGGGGTGTGTCCTTGTCACTCGCGCAGTAGATCGTCGAGACCCTCGACGGCGGCCCAGGCAAACCCTCGACCTTGCCTAACTCTAGCGAGCAGCCCCCTGTCCTCAAGCTCGCGCAGGTCGGTACGCGCGGTCTGCGCCACCACATTGTGACTGGCCGCGTGCGAGGTCACGGTGAGCCGGGTCCTTGCGATGGAGGTGTGTGTGCAGCTCGATGATCATCTGCTGCAGGCTTCGTCACGAGCTGCTAATTCTGGCGCCGTTAACAGCTAATTAGCTGCTAACCAGAGCCCAATTAGCAGCTCGTTTGCCGCTGGAAAGCGAGAACCCCCGCGGCCGTGAGGCTCGCGGGGGTTCCTGGGTGGAGCGGTTAGCCGAACAGTTCCGTGAGGATCTGGTGGAGCTCGTTCTCGTGGGCCGCGTGTGAGCCGGTCGCCGGAGAGCTGTTGGGCGTGCGGGAGACCCGGCTGATGCCACGACCGCCGAACAGGTTCGGGTTCTCGGCGTTCTTCAGCGTGAGGAACGGCCACGGGCCCATGTTGACCGGCTCGTCCTGCGCCCACACCAGGCTCACATCGGAGCCGTAGCGCGACAGCTCGGCGGAGAGCTCGTCGACAGGGAACGGGAAGAGCCGCTCAAGGCGGACGATCGCGACGTCCTCCGTACGACCGGCCTTCTCCCGACCGTTGACCAGGTCGTAGTAGATCTTGCCGGAGCACAGCACGACCTTGGTCACCTTGGCCGGGTCGACGACGGAGTCGCCGATGACCGGCTGGAAGGTGCCGGAGGTGAAGTCGGCCGCCTTGGAGGTGGCCTGCTTGTTGCGCAGCAGCGACTTCGGCGTGAAGACGACCATCGGCTTGTGCCGGCCCGACTCGACCTGCCAGCGCAGCAGGTGGAAGTAGTTGGCCGGGGTGGACGGCTGCGCGACCGTCATGTTGTCGAGCGCGCAGACCTGCAGGAACCGCTCGATGCGGGCCGAGGAGTGGTCAGGCCCCTGGCCCTCGTAGCCGTGCGGCAGCAGCAGCACGACACCCGACTTCTGGCCCCACTTCTGCTCACCGGACGAGATGAACTCGTCGATGATCGTCTGGGCGCCGTTGACGAAGTCGCCGAACTGGGCCTCCCACGCCACCAGGGCGTCGGGACGCTCGACGCTGTAGCCGTACTCGAAGCCCAGGGCCGCGAACTCGCTCAGCAGCGAGTCGTAGATGTAGAGCTTCGTGGTGCCGTCGTTGAACGCCTTGAGCGGGGTGTGCTCCTCGCCGGTGACCCGGTCCACCAGCACCGCGTGGCGCTGGGTGAACGTGCCTCGGCGGGAGTCCTGGCCGACCAGCCGGACCGGGTGGCCGTCGATGAGCAGCGAGCCGAAGGCCAGCGTCTCACCCATGCTCCAGTCGATCTGGTCCTGCTCGACCATCTGACCGCGGCGCTGGATGACCGGCGCCAGACGCGGGTGGATGGTGAAGCCCTCGGGCAGGTTGAGCTGGGTGTCGACGACGCGCTTGAGCGTCTCGTCGGTGATCGCGGTCGGCGTGTCGTCGTGCGACCACTTGACGACCTCCTCGCGCGCCGGCACCACCATCGCACCCGGCTCCAGCGGCTTCTTGCTCGCCTCGCGGGTCTCGGTGAACGCCTGCTCCAGCTTGGCCTGGTAGTCGCGCAGCGCCTGCTCGGCCTCTTCGACCGTGATGTCGCCGCGCCCGATCAGCGCCTCGGTGTAGAGCTTGCGGGTGGAGCGCTTGGCGTCGATCAGGTCGTACATCAGCGGCTGGGTGAAGGCGGGGTTGTCGCCCTCGTTGTGACCGCGGCGGCGGTAGCAGACCATGTCGATGACGACGTCCTTGCGGAACGCCTGCCGGTACTCGAAGGCCAGCTTGCCGACGCGGACGACGGCCTCGGGGTCGTCGCCGTTGACGTGGAAGATCGGCGCCTGGATCATCCGCGCCACGTCGGTCGCGTAGACGGAGCTGCGCGAGGACGCGGGCGAGGTGGTGAAGCCGACCTGGTTGTTGACCACGATGTGGACGGTGCCGCCGGTGCGGTAGCCGCGCAGCTGCGACAGGTTGAGCGTCTCGGCCACCACGCCCTGGCCGGCGAAGGCCGCGTCGCCGTGGACGAGGACGGGAAGGACCGAGAAGCCCTCCTCGCCGCGCTCCAGCAGGTCCTGCTTGGCGCGCACGACGCCCTCCAGGACCGGGTCGACCGCCTCCAGGTGGGACGGGTTGGCCACCACCGACGAGATGATCGTCTTGCCGCCGTGGGCGGTGAACTCGCCCGCGGCGCCGAGGTGGTACTTCACGTCGCCGGAGCCGTGGGCGGTGCGCGGGTCGAGGTTGCCCTCGAACTCGCCGAAGATCTGCCCGTAGGACTTGCCGACGATGTTGGCCAGCACGTTGAGCCTGCCGCGGTGCGCCATGCCGATGACGACCTCGTCGAGGTGCTCGTCCGCCGCCGCGCCGATCACCGAGTCGAGCAGCGGGATCAGCGACTCGCCGCCCTCCAGCGAGAAGCGCTTCTGGCCGACGAACTTCGTCTGCAGGAACGTCTCGAAGGCCTCGGCGGTGTTCAGCCGGGCGAGGATGTGCAGCTGCTCCTCGCGGTCCGGCTTGGCGTGCGCCTTCTCGATGCGCGCCTGGATCCAGGCCCGCTCCTCGGGGTTCTGGATGTGCATGTACTCGATGCCAACGGTGCGGCAGTACGAGTCGCGCAGCACGCCCAGGATCTCGCGCAGCTTCATCAGCGGACGCCCGCCGAAACCACCGGTGGCGAACTCGCGCTCCAGGTCCCACAGGGTCAGCCCGTGTGACTGGATGTCGAGGTCGGGGTGCTTGCGCTGCTTGTACTCCAGCGGGTCGGTCTCGGCCATCAGGTGGCCGCGGACGCGGTAGGCGTGGATCAGCTCGATGACGCGCGCGGACTTGGCCACGTCGTCGTCGTGCGAGGCCGACACGTCCTGCATCCAGCGGACCGGCTCGTACGGGATCCGCAGCGACTCGAAGATCTCGTCGTAGAAGCCGTTCTCACCGAGCAGCAACCGGTGGATCTGGCGCAGGAAGTCGCCCGACTGGGCGCCCTGGATGATCCGGTGGTCGTAGGTGCTGGTGAGGGTCATCACCTTGGAGACGGCGAGCCGGGAGAGCGTGTCGGGCGAGGCGCCCTGGTACTCCGCCGGGTATTCCATCGCGCCGACGCCGATGATCGTGCCCTGTCCGGGCATCAGGCGCGGGACCGAGTGGACCGTGCCGATGGTGCCGGGGTTGGTCAGCGAGATCGAGGTGCCCGCGAAGTCGTCGACGCCGAGCTTGCCGGAGCGGGCCTTGCGGACGACCTCCTCGTAGCCCATCCAGAACTGGCGGAAGTCCATGTCCTCGGCGCCCTTGATGGAGGGCACGAGGAGCTGGCGCTCGCCGTTGCTCTTCTGCACGTCGATCGCCAGGCCGAGGCCCACGTGCTCGGGCTTGACCAGGGTCGGCTTACCGTCGACCTCGGTGTAGGAGTAGTTCATCTCCGGCATGCCCCGCAGCGCCTTGATGACGGCGTAGCCGATCAGGTGCGTGAAGGAGACCTTGCCGCCACGACCGCGCGCGAGGTGATTGTTGATCACGATGCGGTTGTCGATGAGCAGCTTGGCCGGGATGGCCCGGACGCTGGTCGCGGTGGGGACCGACAGAGAGGCGTCCATGTTCGCGACGGTGCGGGCGGCGGCGCCGCGCAGCCTGATCTCCTCGGCGCCCGCGGGCACCGGAGTCGCAGGCTGCTTCGGCTTTTCGACAGGCTTCGGGGTCACCGCAGCCTTGGGTGGAGGGGGGGCGGGCGCGGTAGCAGTGCCGTTGGCCGCCTCCCTGGCCGGGGCGCGCCCCGGGCCGTTGTCAGGGTTGTAGTCAGCGAAGAAGTTCCACCAGGCCTTGTCAACAGACTCCGGGTCCTGGAGGTACTTCTGATACAGCTCGTCGACAAGCCATTCGTTCTGACCGAAGCTTGCCAGCGGGTTTGTCCGCGACGACTCAGACGACACGGCGGAAATCGCCCTCTTCCGCAGATCGGCGTTGATGATAGAGAACCTGTCCAAGGCTACTCGCCTGGACGACAGCATGCGCCTTTGAGGCGAGGCCGCCAGCACTGATCCTCTCAGGACAGGCCAACGCGGTCACGCCCCCCTCGTCAATCTTGGCGGTGCAGTCATTGTTACTGTTTGGTATCAACGTGGTGGCGCGGGTTTTACTTCCCGCTGCCAATGATCCTGGAGGCGATCCGGACGCCCGGCGCGAGCTCGGTGAGCAGGTCGGCCAGCTCCTCGCCGGCGGCCTTCAGCTCCTCCGTCGACATCGGCTCCAGGCGCTCCAGCAGGAAGAGCGCGTTGACCGTCTCCTCGGTGATCCGGGTGCGGACCACCTGGCGCCAGTTCCACCGGCGGCAGGTGACCCCGAGGTCGTCGCGCCAGACGACCTCTCCGGCCTCGGGCGTGCCGAGCGCCTCCTCCGACGGCTCGTCGCCTGCGGCCCTGACCAGCCTGGCGGCCCCCGTGTAGTGGTCGAGGTCCTCGCCGCCGATGGGCAGCACATGCCGGACGCTGACCGAGTTGTAGGCGTCGACCACCTGGTTGATCTCGGGCAGCGGCAGTCTGCGGGCCAGCGCGTCGACCGACGGCCGGGTCCGCGACGGCTTCGCCCCGAACGCGCGGTACGCCTCCCGCCACGCCTCCAGCCGCTCATGGTCATTCGGTACGGCCCGCGCCGAGGCCCCTTCGAGCCAGGCGCGCGAACGCTCGTCGGTCGGGCCGTTGCGCAGTCCGTGCGCGGTCATGGCCAGCACCGCGAAGTCGGGCCTGAGCTCCGCGACGGCGGGATCCACGTAGATGTCGTCGAGCATGCCTGGCAGCTTAGCCACCGCACAGCCGCCCGTCCGGTCACCGGAGGATCCCCTGGCCACGCCGGTGCCGACAGACCGCAAAGAAAGGTTTGCAAATTTCTCTTTGCGGTTCTACTCTCGTCTCATGGACGACTCGTACCGGATCAGTGATCCCCAGGTGCTGAAGGCGGTGACGCACCCGCTGCGGTCGCGGATGCTCGGCCTGCTGCGCGCCGAGGGGCCCGCGACCGCCAGTGAGCTGGGCCGCAAGGTCGGCGAGAGCTCCGGCCTGACCAGCTACCACCTGCGCGAGCTGGCCAAGTACGGCTTCATCGAGGAGGACCCCGAGCAGCGCGACGGCCGGGAGCGGCGCTGGCGGGCCCGGCACCGCTACACCTCATGGGACAACAAGGACATGGCCGCGACACCGGAGGGCCGCGAGGTGCTCGAGGTCATGCGGATGCGCCAGCTTGACGCGCTGGTCCGCTCGGTGCGGTCGTTCGACGCCTCGGCCTGGCCCGCGGAGTGGGGCGACGTCAGCGGGATGAGCGACCTGCTCGTCCGGCTGACGCCGGAAGGGGTGCGGGAGTACTTCCGGCGCATCGACGAGCTCCGCGACGAGATGGAGGAGCGCTACGGCGACGACCCCGCGGCCCAGCAGGTCTACCTCGGGCTCACGGCCTACCCCCGCTCACCGTCCGCACCCGAGGACACGCCCGCGTCCGCCTCCGAAGACTCCGAAGGAGGTGAAGCACGGTGACCCCCAGATCCGCCCGCCGCAGGTACATGCTGGTCAGCTTCCTGACCTGGTTACCGCCCGGCCTGATGATGCCCGCCATGGTGCTGCTGATGCTGGAACGCGGCCTGGGCATCGCCGAGGCCGGTCTCGTCGTCGCCGCCTACTCGCTGGTCATCATCGTGCTCGAACTGCCCACCGGCGGCCTGGCCGACGTGCTCGGCCGCAAGGTGGTGCTCTCCTGCTCGGCCGCCTTCAGCGTGCTGGGCCTCGGCCTGGCCGCCTTCGCCGACTCCCTCTGGCTGTTCCTGGTCTGCTCCGTGTTCAAGGGCGTGGCCAGGGCGCTGTCGAGCGGCCCCGCCGAAGCCTGGTACGTCGACACCGTGCACGCCCTCGAAGGGCCCGGCTCCGACCTCAGGCCCGGCCTGTCCCGGGGTTACACGATGGAGTCGGTGGCGCTGCTCGGCGGCACGCTGGTGGGCGGGTTCGTGCCGCTCGTGGTGCCGGAGCGGATCATCATGCCGCTGGCCGTACCGACGCTGATGGGGTCGGCCGCGGCGGCCGTGCTGCTCGTGGTGGTGCTGTTCGCGATGCCGGAGCCGCCGCATCCGAAGGCGCGCCTGGGCGAGGTACTGCGGGCGGTGCCGGCCACGATCGGGTCGGGGCTGGCGCTGGCCGCCCGGGACGGGGTGCTGCGCCGGTTGATGCTGGCGGGGGTGGCGTTCGGGGCTGCGCTGGTCGCGGTGGAGCTGCTCACCCCGGGGCGGCTGGCCGAGCTGACCGGGGCCGCCGAGTCGGGCGCGACCGTGTACGCGGTGGTCGCGGCGGTCGGGTTCGCGGGTAGCGCGCTGGGTAGCGCGATCGCGCCGTGGGTGGCGCGGGTGGCGCGCACCTCGCCGGGCGGGGCGGCGGCGGGCACGGTGCTGAGCGCACTGTCGCTGGCCGCGCTGGCCGCCACGACCGGCCTGGACGGGGTCGTCGGCGTGGTGGCGGCGGGCGGCGCCTACGCGGTCATGTTCACCGGCCTGTCGGTCAACGGGCTGCTGCGCGCCGAGATGGCCCACCACCGGGTCACCTCCGCCCAGCGCGCCACCACCTCCTCGATGGCCTCGCTCTCCCTGCATGTCGGAGGCGGGCTGGCCAACCTGGGCCTGGCCACGCTGGCCGCCCAGGCGGGCACGGCGACGGCCTGGGGCCTGACCGCGCTGCTGGTGCTGGCCTCGGCGCTGCTGTACGTCAGGATGCCGGGCCGGCCGCTAGAGCCAGCCGTGCTCGCGCGCGAGGAGGAAGGCGTCCGCCCGGCCTGACACGCCGAGCTTGGCGACGATGGCCGCCAGGTAGTTGCGCACCGTGCCGTTGGACAGGTGGGTACGCCTGGCGATCACCGCCACCGGGGTGTCGAACTCCGACAGCCTGAGCACCTCCAGCTCGCGCGGCGTCAGCGGGCACTCGGGCGCGGTCAGCGCGTCGGCGGCCAGCGCCGGGTCGACGTACCGGCCCCCGGCGTGCACCCGGCGGATCACGTCGGCCAGCGTGCCGCCGGGGGAGCCCTTGGGCAGGAACCCCTTGGCCCCCGCGTCCAGGGCGCGCTTGAGCAGCGGCGGCCTGCTGTGCCCGGTGAGGATCACCACCGCGCACGACGGCAGCGCGGTGGCCAGCTCGGCGCTCACGTCGAGGCCGCCCATGGCGGGCATCTCCAGGTCGACCACGGCCACGTCGGGCCGGTGCGCCAGCGCGGCCCGCACGGCGTCCCGGCCGTCGGCGGCCCGCGCCACCACCTCCAGGTCGTCCTCCAGGCCGAGCAGCGCCGCCAGCGCGGCCAGGATCAGGTCCTCGTCGTCGGCGAGCAGCACCCTGATCACAGCACGGCCTCCAGCGTGAACACGCCGCCCTCCAGGCGGGTACGGAGCGAGCCGCCCGACTCGGCGAGCCGCTCGGCCAGGCCGCGCAGCCCGGTGCTGTGCCGGTCGGGCGGGGCGGCGCGGGCGCCGTCGTTGGTCACGGTCATCAGGAACCCATTGTCCCGGCGGGAGATCTCGATCCGGCACCAGGTCGCGGTGCTGTGCCGCAGCACGTTCGTGCTCGCCTCGCGGACGACGGGCGCGAGCCGGTCGGCGGCCTCCTGCGGCAGTTCGCCGCCCGGCAGGCCGACCGTGCAGCGCACCCCGGAGGAGCGCAGCACCCGCTCGATCGCCGCGAGTTGCGCCCGCAGGTCGGTCGCGCGATACCCGTGTACGGCCTGGCGCAGGTCGGCGAGCGCCGAGGCGGCCAGCCGCCGCAGGTCGGCGGCCTCCCGCTCGGCGCGCTCGGGCGCGGAGACGGCCAGCCGTTCGGCGAGTTCGGCCTTGAGCGCGATCAGCGACAGGTCGTGGCCGAGCAGGTCGTGCACGTCCCGGGCGAAGCGCAGCCGCTCCTCGGCCGCCGCCAGCCTGGCCTGGGCCGCCCGGCCCTCCTCGCCTTCCAGCAGCAGGTTCCACAGCCAGACGTGCACGCCGCTGATCGCCACGGTGGACAGCCCGATCAGGGCGGTGATGGTCACGAAGTCGTCGACGGGCCCGCCCACCCACCAGCCGACCCCGGCGGAGACCGCGGTCGCCGCCACCGTCACCGCGACGGCGACCGCCCGGCCCGCCAGCATCGGCGCCGTCGCCACGACGGAGGCGCCGATCCAGGCCCAGGTCTGCCAGTCCGCCCCGCCCACCGGCCCGGCCAGCGGGATCGAGACGAGCGTGGTCACCGCGAACGCGACGACGAACCGCCGATGGATCCCGCCGCTCAGCGCCGGGGTGATCGCCGCGTAGAGGACGCCCGCCTGGGCGGCGGCGAAGGCGGCGATGGCGAGCGCGCCGAGCACGGCGCGCACCGGGCTCGGCTCGCGGAACAGGCCCGCTCCGGGCAGGAGCAGGCTGGCGAGCACGGCCATGCTCAGGGTGCCCAGCGTGACGATTCTGGCCCGGCGTAACCGCGAGTCTGGCACCTGCCGGATTGTAGGCCGTACGGCGGCGCGCCTCCTAGAGCCGGCTGTGCACACAGCACCCGAATAGAACATCATTCGGGAAAGGAGGCACAATCAGCGGCATGACGAAGTTTGTAGTGACTCCGGCGAACGTGACCCAGCGCGAGGCCTGGCTCGGCGGGCTGATGCCGGAAGTGGAGCGGGTACGGCCCGGCCTCTGGTCGATCCCGGTGCCGATCCCGATCAACCCCCTGCGATACGTGCTGGTCTACGCGCTGGAACTGCCGGACGGCGTGGCGATCATCGACGCGGGCTGGAACACCGACGAGGCCTACCAGGCGCTGGTCGACGGCCTCGGCGTCGCCGGATACGCGATCACCGACGTCAAGGCCGTGCTGGTCACCCACATCCACCCCGACCACTACGGCCTGGCCGGGCGGGTGCGCGAGATGAGCGGCGCCTGGATCGGGCTGCACCCGGCGGACGCGCGCCTGCTGCACGACCGCTACGACGAGGCGGCGATCGACTCGCTGGTGGAGCGGGAGCGGGCGGTCCTGGTCAGGTCGGGCGTCCCGGCGCAGACGCTGGACGAACTGGCCGGCGCGTCGATGATGCTCAGGAGCTTCGTCACGATGGCCAAGCCCGACCGGCTGATCGAGGACGGCGACCGCCTCGACCTGCCTGGCTGGGACCTGCGGGCGCTCTGGACGCCGGGCCACTCGCCGGGGCACCTGTGCTTCGTCGAGCCCGAGCGCCGGGTGCTGTTCTCCGGCGACCACGTGCTCGCCAAGATCACCCCGATCGTGGCCGTGCACCCGCAGTCGGGCCCGAACCCGTTGGCCGACTACCTCGACTCGCTGGCCGCCGTGCGCAAGATGGACGTGGACGAGGTGCTGCCCGCCCACGAGTACCGCTTCCTGGAGCTGGCCGAGCGCGTCGACTACGTGATGGCCCACCACGACGAGCGGCTGGCCGAGATCGAGGGCGTGCTGGCCGGGTCCGATGGCCTCACCTGCTGGGACATCGCGACCAGGCTGACCTGGTCGAGGCCGTGGGAGACGATTCCGGCGTTCATGCGGCGCGGGGCGAACAACGAGACGCTGGCCCACCTGGTCTGGCTGGAGGCCAGGGGACGGGTGCGGTCGGTGCGCGGCGAGCCGGATCTGTATTTCATGTAAACCCAGTAGGAAATGTTGACTTCTTGAGCGGGCCTGCGTAGCGTCTGACGCATGAGCCCGGTCTTCCTCCTGACCCGGCGCGCGCATGTCGACTTCTGCCGCGTCGTCAGCGCCCAGTGTCTTTGATCACGGTCAATCTCCCCCCTAGCTGAGGAAACCCCGTGATCAAACGCATCATCCCCGTGGCCCTCCTGCTCACCGCCTGCGGCACCGCCCAGGCCGCCGAGACCCAGGAGCTTCGATACCAGGGCAGTGTCGGCGCCGTCACCTTCCCCGAGCTGGCCGAGGAACTCGGCTATCTCAAGCCCGTCAAGCTCAAGTGGATCGGCAACACCATCAGCGGGCCGCAGGACATCCAGTCCGCGGCTACCGGACAGACCGACTTCGGCGGCGCCTTCAACGGCGCGGTCGTCAAGCTCGTCGCCGCCAAGGCGCCGATCAAGTCGGTGATCAGCTACTACGGCAGCGACAAGGAGGCCAACCAGGGCTTCTTCGTGCTCGACGGGAACCCGATCAGGAGCGCCAAGGACCTGATCGGCAAGAAGATCGGCATGAACACGCTGGGCGCGCACGCCGAGGCCGTACTCAAGGAGTATCTGAAGCGCGGCGGGCTCACGGCCGAGCAGGTCAAGCAGGTCGAGCCGGTCGTCGTGCCGCCGGTCAACCTCGAACAGAGCCTGCGCCAGGGGCAGATCGACGTCGCCGTGCTCAGCGGCGTCCTGCGCGACAAGGCGCTGGAGCGCGGCGCTCTGCGGCCGCTGTTCACCGACATCGAGCTGTTCGGGCCGTTCTCGGCCGGCACCTACGTGCTGACCACGCGCTTCATCGAGCGGAACCCGAGCACGACCAGGAAGTTCGTCGAGGCCACCGCCAAGGCCATCGAGTGGACCAGGACCCACGGCAGGGACGAGGTCGTCGCGAAGTACAAGGAGATCATCGCCAGGCGGGGCAGGAACGAGGACGCCACCTCCATCGGCTACTGGAAGAGCAGCGGCGTGGCCACCACCGGCGGCGTCATCGCCGACGTCGAGATCAAGCGGTGGATCGACTGGCTCGAACGCGAGGGCGACCTCCGCCCCGGCCAGGTCAAGGCCGAGGACGTCTACACCAACGCCTACAACCCGTACGCCTCGGGAGGCGCCACATGAAGATCGAATTCCGGCAGGTGACCAAGGAGTTCGCCGTCCGCGACTCCGACCGGCCCTTCCGCGCGCTCGACGGCATCGACCTGGGGGTGCGGGAAGGGGAGTTCCTCACCCTCGTCGGGCCGAGCGGCTGCGGCAAGTCCACCCTGCTCGACCTGCTCACCGGCCTGACCGCGCCCACCTCCGGCGAGATCCGCATCGACGGGGTGCCCGTCGAGGGGCCCGGCCTCGACCGGGGGATCGTGTTCCAGCAGTACGCCCTGTTCCCGTGGCGGACCGCCCTGGGCAACGTGGAGTTCGGGCTGGAGGCCAAGGCCGTACCGCGGAAGGAGCGGAGCGCGCTGGCCCGGCGTCACCTCGACCTGGTCGGGCTCGGCGGGTTCGGCGACCGCTACCCGCACGAGCTGTCGGGCGGGATGCGGCAGCGGGTGGCGATCGCCAGGAGCCTCGCCTTCGACCCGGACGTGCTGCTGATGGACGAGCCGTTCGCCGCGCTGGACGCGCAGACCAGGGAGTCGCTGCAGGAGGAACTGCTGCGCATCTGGGAGAAGACGGGCAAGACCATCGTGTTCATCACGCACGGCATCGACGAGGCCGTGTACCTCGGGCAGCGGGTCGCGGTGATGTCGTCGCGGCCCGGGCGCGTCCGGCAGGTGATCGACGTGTCGTTCGACTCCCGTGAGGGGGATCTGCGGGCCGACCCGCGGTTCGGCGAGTACCGGCACGCGATCTGGACCCTGCTGCGCGAGGAGGTGGCCTCCGTTGCCTAGGCCGTCCCCGGCGTCGGCGGGCCTGTCGGCCTCCGCCCTCGACGACCCTCCGATCACCCTGTCCGACGCCCTCACCGGCTCGGCGAGCATCGCCCCTGCGACTCCGACCGAACCGGTGGATCCGCCGGTCCCGGTCGTCCGGTCCGGTTCGGGTGCGCGGATCGCCGGGCGCGTCGTCCGCTCGTCGGCGGCGATCGTGATGCTGGCGCTGGTCTGGGAGACGCTGCCGAGGCTGGCGGTCGTCGACCCGACCTTCCTGCCGCCGCTCAGCGAGGTCGCGCTGGCCTGGGCGGACCTGCTCAGCGGGGGCGAGCTGGCCGAGCATGTGCAGGCGTCGCTGATCAGGTCGCTGGCCGGGTTCGGCCTGGCCATCGTGGCGGCGATCCCGCTCGGCCTGCTCATCGGGTGGTACCGGCCGGTCGCCGACTTCCTCAACCCGGCGCTCGAACTGTTCCGCAACACCGCGGCGCTGGCCCTGCTGCCGGTGTTCGTGCTCGTCCTCGGGCTGGGGGAGACCTCCAAGATCTCGATCATCCTGTACGCCTGCTCGTGGCCGATCCTGCTCAACACCATCGCGGGCGTCAAAGGCGTCGACCCGCTGCTGATCAAGTCGGCCAGGTCCATGGGGCTCACGCCGTACCGGCTGTTCCAGAAGGTGATCCTGCCCGCGGCTGTGCCCACCGTGTTCACCGGTATCCGGCTGGCCGGGGCGTACTCCATCCTCGTCCTGGTCGCCGCCGAGATGGTCGGCGCCAAGGCCGGGCTCGGCTACCTCATCAACTACGCGCAGTACAACTTCCGCGTCCCCGACATGTACGCCGGGATCATCACGATCTCCGTGCTCGGCCTGCTGTTCAACCTGCTTCTCATCCGCCTGGAGCGCCGCTTCTCCACCTGGAGGACCCCGTGAGCCTGCATCTGAACGCCTTCCTGATGGGCGTCGGTCACCACGAGGCCGCCTGGCGGCATCCGTTGACCGACCCCGCCCGCATCACCGACCTGCGCCACTTCCAGGAGCTGGCCAGGATCGCCGAGCGCGGCAAGCTCGACTCGGTCTTCCTGGCCGACGGCCTGGCCCTGTGGGGCGACGTCCGGCACAACGCGCTGGGCGGATTCGAGCCGCTCACGCTGCTGGCCGCGCTCGCCGCGGTGACCGAGCACATCGGGCTGATCGCCACCGTCTCCACCACCTACAACGAGCCGTTCCACATCGCCCGCAAGTTCGCCTCGCTGGACCACCTCAGCCGGGGCCGGGCCGGCTGGAACATCGTCACCTCGGCGGGCGAGGCCGAAGCCCGCAACTTCGGCATCGAACGCCCCCCGCACGCCGAGCGCTACCAGCGAGCCGGCGAGTTCATCGAGGTGGTCACCAAACTCTGGGACAGCTGGCAGGACGACGCCGTCCTCGCCGACCACCGGAACGGCGTCTACGCCGACACCGCGAAGATCCGGCCCGTCGACCACGAAGGCACCCACTTCCGCGTACAGGGCCCGCTCAACGTCCAGCGCCCGCCCCAGGGCCACCCGCTGCTCGTCCAGGCCGGCTCGTCCGAGGACGGCAAGGAGTTCGCCGCCCGCTACGCCGAGGCAGTCTTCACCGCCCAGCAGACCCTCCAGGACGCCCAAACCTTCTACAAGGACATCAAGAACAGACTCCCGCGGTACGGCAGAAGCCCCGGCTCGCTGAAGATCCTCCCCGGCATCTCCCCGATCATCGGCTCCACCGAACGCGAGGCGCTGCGCCTGGAGAAGGAACTCGAAGAGCTGATCATCCCCGCGTACGGCGTGCGGCAACTGTCCACCATCCTCGGCGTCGACCTCACCGGGTACCCGCTCGACGGGCCGCTGCCCGAGGTCGCGCCGAACCCCGACGGCCAGCAGAGCAGGTTCGAGCTGGTCACCTCGCTGGCCGCGCGGGAGCACCTGACCATCCGCGAGCTGATCGCCAGGCTCGCCGGAGGACGCGGCCACCGCGTCGTCGCGGGCACCCCCACGCAGATCGCCGACCAGCTCCAGGAGTGGTACGAGAACGGGGCCGCCGACGGCTTCAACATCATGCCGCCCCACCTGCCCGGTGGGCTCGCCGACTTCGTCGACCACGTCGTACCCGAACTGCAGGGGCGCGGGCTGTTCCGCACCGAGTACGAGGGGCGCACCCTGCGCGACCACTACGGCCTGGCCAGGCCCGAACTCTTGGAGGTGTCGTGAGCATCGTGACCGTGGTGGGCAACCCGCGCTCGGGATCGAGGACGTACGAGGCGGCGGTGGACGCGACCGAGGCCCTGGCCTTCCGGATCGGCTACCAGGGGCCCAGGGACGTCGTCGACCTGTCCGCGCTGGCCTCCGCCGTTCTCGCCCCCGGGGCGCACGCCGGGCTGGAGATCGCCCTGGAACTGGTGGCGGGCGCCTCCATCGCCGTCTTCGCGAGCCCCACCTACAAAGCGACCTACACCGGTTTGCTGAAGGCGTTTGTCGACCGGCTACCCCCGAACGCCCTGGACGGGACCACGGCGCTGCCCGTCCTCGTGATGGGCGACCCGCGCCACGCCCTCGCGGTCGAGGTCCACTTCCGGCCGCTCCTCACCGAACTCGGCGCCTTCGTCCCCACGCCCGGACTCGCCCTCCTGGAGTCCGAACTGCCGGGGGCGGAGGCGCTGGCCCGCTGGACCGAACGCGTCGCCCCCCAGATCCCGATCCGAGAAGGAGCCCTGCGGTGACGATCACCGATCCCGCGAACCTGACCACCGCCTCGGGTGAGAGGCGCCGCGCCGACCGGGTCGTCGACGCCGATGCCTACCGGCAGGCGCTGGCCCGGCACGCCACCGGCGTCGTCATCATCACCGCCGCGGCCGAAGGCGTACCCGTGGGGCTCACCGCGACCTCGTTCTCGTCGGTCAGCCTGACACCGCCGCTGGTGTCCTTCTACGTGGACCACAACTCCACCACCTGGCCGTGGCTCCGGCTGGCCGACCGGTTCGCGGTGAACGTCCTGGCCGGACACCAGCACGACCTGGCCACCCGCTTCGCCCGCAAGGGCATCGACCGCTTCGCCGACCCCACCCGCTGGAACCCCGCCCCCGACGGCACACCACTCCTGGAGGACGTCTCAGCCCATCTGATCTGCACCCCGCACACCACGGTCGACATCGGCGACCACACCCTGGTCGTCGGCCTGGTCACCGACACCTCCACCGGCCGCGGCGCCCCCCTCCTCTACCACCAGGGCCGCTACGGCCGCTTCCTGCCCCACCTCTAACCCCCCCGAGCCCCGCGCACCCCCTTCGCGCGGGGCTCACCCCTCTTCCGAACGCCCCAAAGCCGCGCCCGGCGGAGCATCGCGCCACGGCCCTGGCGGCGTTAACCAGACGTTAGGGTTCTCGCAGTTCGCCGCTATCACTTGTCCCGGCAACCTGGCGGTGTCAGCACGAACACCGACCGCACCGGAGACTCTGATGCGCAAGCCCATGATCATCGCTGGACTGACCACGGTAGCCGTGCTCGCGGTGGGAGGCGCCGCCTTCGCCAACCAGACCCCGTCCCCCTCCTCCACCACCACGTCCTTCCAGGACCAGGGCACCACGGCCGTCCCCGCGATCTCGCGGGAGCAGGCGGAGAAGACGGCGCTCGCCAAGGTGCCGGGCGGGAAGGTCACCTCGTCCGAACTGGAGACCGATGACGGTCTGCAGGCATGGGAGGTCGACATCGCCGCCACCGACGGCACCGAGCACGAGATCTCGGTGGACGCCGCCAAGGGAACCGTCCTGGCCGACGAGCTCGACAAGACCGACGACGACACCGACGACGACGACTCCGACGACCGAGACGACGCCAGGGACGACAAGGACGACTCCGACGACTCCGAAGATGACGACTGAGGCGACGGCCTCGAAGATCGACTGACCCCAACGGCTCCTGAAGGCGGCTTCCTCGTGGGGGAGCCGCCTTCAGCATTCACACCCTGGAGGCGGTGCGCGTCGCGGGGCCACCCGGGGAACACCGGCGGGAACTCTCCCCCACACATGATCCAATACGGCACGCCAGCTGACCCACCACCCTCGGCACGGGGCGGGCGTCTACCGAGGGCTACGCTCACCGAGCGCACGGGGCCGGCGTCCCAACGGCGACCCTAGACCCACTGCCCGAGAACGATGTACACCTCGTGTTACACCTAAAGCTCGACACCTCGCTCGGTGAGCAACTCACGCCAGGTTTTGTCGCCGTGGGGGAGCGGCTGATCGCGGTCGGCCAGATCCTGGATATGGGCAGCGCGTTCGTAGAGGTCTCTGCGGCCCTGCGGGTCCTTGACCGAGTCGCGCGCGATCAGCCACCACGTGTGGATGAACGCGCTCAGCCGACTGAGATCGAGGCTGGCCCGTACCTCGGCCAAGGCGATGCCGAGGCCGGAGTCGAACCCTTCGCGGTCCTGTGACACGACCAGCGCTTCACGTATAGCGCGCAGGTCTTTCTCCGGCAGTGGCTCCGCTCCAGACGGCATCTCTACTGGTCACCCCCAAGGACATCGCTCGGAGTCCGCAACAAGCGGTCAGGACAGGCGTACGGTTCCGCGGCCGGTGGAGAGGGGGAGGTCGAGGAGGGTGTGGATGCCGGGTGGGGCGGCGCAGAGGGCGGGGATGGTGTTGACGGCGCGGGCGGCCGCTGCGGCCAGGCCGTGGGAGACCTCGTCCACGGTGACCGTCATCTGCGGTAAGCCTTCGATGTGGACGGTGAAGCCGGGGTCGGGCCAGCGCCGTACCTTGGTCGCGTCGGCTTTGTACACGCATTCGATGGTCATGAATGGCCGCCCGCGCACCAGCCCCGAGAACACCCACCGCGACGCGCACACCGTCCCCGCCCGCACCAGCCCGGCCGAGATCTCGAACTCCTCGCGGGCCAGCTCGAACTCGTCGGTCTCCTCTACCTCGTCCAGCCGCACGTCGAGCGCGTCGGCGACGAGTTGCACGCTTTCGGCGAAGAGCGCCCGCTGGTAGGCCCGGTACGGCCGGACGGCGGCGGTGTAGTCCTTGGCCGACCGGGTGAACCCGACCAGGTCGACGACGATCTGCCGCGACGGATGGCCCCGGAAGTCGGACGACTCCCGGACGTACAGGTGGTCGACCCGCCCGGACAGGCCGGTGAGCGCCAGCGGCAGGTAGTCGCTCATGAATCCGGGGTTGATCCCGGTGCCGTGCAGCGAGGTCCCGCCGCGGCGGCAGGCGGCTTCGAGGCGGGCGACGGCCCCGGGCCCGTACGACTTGGGGTAGACGAACCCGGTGGTGGTGATGACGTTCTTGCCCGAGGCGAGCAGGCTGCAGATGGTCTCGAGGTCGGAGGTGTGGTCGCCGCCGAAGTAGGAGGCGGGCAGCGGCATGTGCAGGACGCAGTCGGCCTCGGTGGCGAGGATGCGTTCGACGTCGTCGGTGCAGGTGACGCCCGCCGCCCGGCGGCCGACCATTTCCCCTGCGTCCCTGCCGACTTTGTCCGGGTCGTAGACGAGGACGCCGACCAGGGAGAGTCCCTCGCGGGCGAGCACGTTGCGGAGCGAGTAGCGTCCGACGGCGCCTGTGGCCCACTGGACCACGCGGAGGGGCGGCTTCACGGGCATGCGGGGCCTCCAGCCGGGTGAAGGGCGGGGCCGAGGCGGGGTGGAGGGCTTCGTTGACCACCGCCCGTGCGGGGGATGAACTCTAGCAGAAAAAGAGGTGTCTGATCACTATCCGCGACGATGGGGATACTGGTCCGTCCTGACGGGGCGGGCTAAGGTGAGCTGACTAGAACGATGTTCTCCTCGGGAGGTTCGATGCTGCGCTTCGACGACAAGGTCGCGATCATCACGGGCGCCGGTCACGGACTCGGGCGCGCCCACGCGCTGCTGCTGGCCGAGCGCGGCGCGAAGGTCGTGGTCAACGATCTGGGCGGCGCGCTCGACGGCACCGGCGCCTCGGCGGGCCCGGCGGCCGACGTCGTGGAGCTGATCGTCAAGAACGGCGGCCAGGCGGTCGCCAACACCGACAACGTGGCCACCCCGGAGGGCGCGAAGGCGCTCGTCCAGGCGGCGGTGGACGCGTTCGGCCGGGTCGACGTCCTCGTCAACAACGCGGGCATCCTGCGCGACCGGTCGCTCGGCAAGATGACGGTCGAGGACTTCGACTCGGTGCTCGCGGTGCACGTGCGCGGCTCGTACCTGGTCAGCCGCGCCGCCTACCCGTACATGAAGGAGCAGGGCTACGGCCGCATCGTGAACACCTCCTCGCCCGCGGGCCTGTTCGGCAACTTCGGCCAGGCCAACTACTCCACCGCGAAGATGGGCCTGGTGGGGCTGACCAAGACGCTCGGCATCGAGGGCGCGCGCAGCGGCATCAAGGCGAACGCGATCGCGCCGATCGCCTGGACGCGGATGACCGAGGCGCTGCTGCCGGCCGAGTTCGAGGCCAAGTTCACCGCCGAGCGGGTGAGCGCGCTGGTCGCGTTCCTGGTGCACGACTCGTGCGAGGTGAGCGGTGAGGTGTTCAGCGTGGGCGGCGGCCGGGTGGCGCGGGTGTTCGTCGCGGAGGGGCCCGGCTGGAAGACCGACGACCTCGACCCCGAGGCGATCGCCGCGAACTGGGACGCCATCATGGCCGAGCAGCCGTACGTGCTCACCGCGCAGGACTCCATGAAGGCGATGCTCTGACCGATCGCGCCACGGGCGGGCCACCTCATCACGAGGTGGCCCGCCCTTCGTCGTCGTGACCCTTTCTTATGTCGACGATCGGCGAAAGATGGAGTCGAATTCATAAAAGGGTCTTCACAAAACGACAGAAGCGGATTAGCTTCTGCTCACATCACTCCATACCGGAGGACATGTGAAGCAGATGACCGCCCCCCAGGCCAGCCTGCTGCGCCTGCTCCGCGACGGCCCCCGCTCCCGCGTCGAACTCGCGGCCGATCTGGGCTTCTCCCGCCCCCGCCTGTCCGTGGAACTCGACCGCCTGATGGGCGCGCGCCTCGCCGAGGACGCGGGCCCGGCCGCCTCCCGCGGCGGCCGCCGCTCCGGGAGGGTACGGCTGGCCCGCGGCCTCCGCTTCGGCGGCGTCGACATCGGCGCCACCTCCCTCGACGTCGCCGTCACCAACGGCGAACTGGAGATCCTCGGCCATCTCAGCGAACCGTGCGACGTCGCGGCGGGCCCCGCGCACGTGCTCGGCCGGGCCGTCGAACTGTTCGGCAAGCTCGGCGCCGACCGGCTGCACGGCGTCGGCATCGGCGTGCCGGGCCCGGTGAGCTTCCGCGACGGCACCCCGGTCGTCCCGCCGATCATGCCCGGCTGGGACCGCTACCCGGTGCGCGAGGCGGTCGGCCAGGAACTGCGCTGCCCGGTCGTGCTGGACAACGACGTCAACATCATGGCCCTGGGCGAGCTGCACGCCGGGGTCGCCAAGCGGGTCGGGGACTTCCTGCTCATCAAGCTCGGTACCGGGATCGGCTGCGGGATCGTGGTGGACGGCCGCATCTACCGGGGCGTGTCGGGCAGCGCCGGCGACATCGGGCACATCCAGGTGGAGGAGCAGGGGCCCGCGTGCGCGTGCGGCAACACCGGCTGCCTGGAGGCGTCCTTCGGCGGGGCCGCGCTGGCCCGGCAGGCGCGGGCGATCGCGGCGGCCTCGCCGTACCTGGCGAGGAAGGAGGGGCCGCTCACCGCCGAGGACGTGGCGGACGCGGCGGCGCAGGGGGACCCCGAGGCGGCGCGGCTCGTCCGGGAGGGCGGGCGCCGGGTCGGGCAGGTGCTGGCGGGCCTGGTCAGCTTCTTCGACCCCGGCATGGTGATCGTCGCGGGCGGCGTCGCCGGACTCGGCCACGTGCTGCTCGCCGAGATCAGGAGCACCGTCTACCGCCGCTCGCTCCCGCTGGCCACCGGCAACCTGCCGATCGTGCTGTCCGAACTCGGCGGTACGGCGGGCGTCATCGGCGCCGCCCGGCTCATCACCGACCACGTCTGGAGGGCCGCCTGATGCTGGTCATGAAGGGCATCGTCAAGCAGTTCCCCGGCGTCCGCGCCCTCGACGGCGTCGACCTGGACGTGCGCGCGGGAGAGGTGCACTGCCTGCTCGGCCAGAACGGCGCCGGAAAGTCCACCCTCATCAAGGTGCTCGCCGGAGTCCACCAGCCCGACGAGGGCACCGTCACCTTCGGCGGCGTCCAGGTGCGCCCGTCCAGCCCCGTCGACGCCATCCGGCTCGGCTTCGCCACCATCTACCAGGAACTGGACCTGGTCGACGGGCTCAGCGTCGCGGAGAACATCTTCCTCGGCCACGAGCCCGCCAGGTTCGGCTTCACCCGGCGCGCCGCCGCCCACCGCGCCGCCGGGCAGGTGCTGGCCAGGCTGGGCCACCCGGAGATCAGGCCGTCCACCGAGGTCGCGCGGCTGTCCCCGGCGGCCAAGCAGGTGGTCAGCATGGCGCGGGCGCTGTCCCACGACGCCAAGCTGATCATCATGGACGAGCCGTCGGCCGCGCTCGCCCACGACGAGGTCGGCAACCTGTTCCGGATCATCAGGGAACTGACCGCGCAGGGCGTGGCCGTCGTCTACATCTCGCACCGGCTTGAGGAGATCCGCGAGATCGGCGACCGGGTCACCGTGCTCAAGGACGGCCGCACGGTGGCGGTCGGCCTGCCCGCCCGCGACACCCCCACCTCGCGCGTCGTCTCCCTCATGACGGGCCGCGACGTCGAGTACGTCTTCCCGCCACGCGCCACCCGCGAACCCGGCGCGCAGGTCCTCCAGGTGGAGAGCCTGACCCTCCCCGGCGTGTTCGCGAACGTGTCCTTCTCGGTCCGAGCCGGCGAGATCGTCGGCCTGGCGGGCCTGGTCGGCTCGGGCCGCTCGGAGATCCTGGAAGCGGTCTACGGCGCCCGCCGGGCCACGGGCCGCGTCCTGCTCGACGGCACCCCGCTCACCCGCGGCGGCACCAGCACGGCCGTACGGCGCGGCATGGGTCTCGCCCCCGAGGAGCGCAAGGCCCAGGCGCTGCTGCTCGACCAGAGCGTCACCGCAAACATCAGCCTCGGCAGCCTGCCCCGCTTCGCCCGCCTGGGCTGGCTGGACCGGGCCAGGGAACGCGAGGAGGCCAGGCGCCTGGTCCAGCTCCTCGACATCAGGCCCGCCGACCCCGAACGCCCGATCAAGACCCTGTCCGGCGGCAACCAGCAGAAGGCCGTACTGGCCCGCTGGCTGCTGAACGGCCGCAAACTCCTGCTGCTCGACGAGCCGACCAGGGGCGTGGACGTCGGCGCCCGCGCCGAACTGTACGCGGTGATCAGGAAGCTGGCCGACGAGGGCATCGGGGTGCTGCTCGTCTCCAGCGAGGTGCCCGAGGTGCTCGGCCTGGCCGACCGGGTCCTGGTGATCCGCGAGGGGACCGTCATCCATCAGGGCGACGCCCGGGACCTGGACGAGCACGCCGTCCTCGACATGATCATGGAAGGAAGCGCGGCCGGATGAACGACTCACGCGTGAAACAGGTGCGCCCGGCGCTCGCCCCCGGGCTGCTGGCCCGCGCGGGCCAGGGCCGCCACCTGGGCCTGGTCGTGGCGCTGGTCCTGCTGGCCGGGATCGGTGTGGCCACCAAGCCGGAGAACTTCGCCACGGCCTCCAACCTGGTCAGCATCCTGTCCCTGGCGGCCACCATCGGCGTCATCACCGTCGGCATGACCTTCGTGATCATCGGCGGCGGCATCGACCTGTCGGTGGGCGCGATCATGGCGCTCGCCTCGGTCTGGGCCACCACCCTGGCCACCCAGGCGTACGGGCCGTTCGTGATGGCGCTCTGCGCGATCCTGGTCGGCACCGGGGCCGGGCTGGTGAACGGCCTGCTCGTCTCCTACGGGCGGATGGTGCCCTTCATCGCCACCCTCGCCATGCTCGTGGCTGCGCGCGGCCTGGCCCAGCGCATGTCGGACCGCAAGACCCAGCTCATCCAGACGGGCAACGAGGCGATCGTGAACCTGTCGACGACGCGGTGGCTCGGCATCCCGGTGCTCGTCTACATCTTCGCCCTGGTCGTCGTGCTCGGCTGGATCCTGCTCAACCGCACCACCTTCGGCCGCCGCACCTACGCGGTCGGCGGCAACCCCGAGGCGGCCAGGCTCGCCGGAATCGACGTGCGCAGGCACACCACGCTGCTGTACGCGCTGTCCGGACTGTGCTGCGGCATCGCCGCCATCCTCATCATGGCCCGCACCACCACGGGCTCCTCCACCCACGGCGACCTGTACGAACTCGACGCCATCGCCGCCGTCATCATCGGCGGCACCCTTCTCACCGGCGGCCGGGGCACGATCATCGGCTCCATCCTCGGCCTGCTGATCTTCACCCTCATCACCAACCTGTTCATCCTCAACGGCCTGAACACCAGCGACCAGCTCATCGCCAAGGGCCTGATCATCGTCGTCGCCGTCCTTCTCCAGCGGCGGAACCTCAAGGAGAGAACCACATGACCAAGAACGTCGCCCGCAGGGGATTCCTCGTCGGCGGTGCCGTACTCGGGGCCGGGGCGTTAGCCTCCGCCTGCACCAGTAACGCGCCGCAGGACTCGCCCGCCACCGCGGCTCCCGCGCCCGCGCCCGCCACCGGCGGGAACGACCAGCCGGGCGCCAAGGTCGTCATCGGCTTCTCCGCGCCCGCCGCCGACCACGGGTGGATCGCGGCGATCGCCAAGAACGCCGAGGCCACCGCCAAGCTCTACTCCGACGTGGAGTTCAAGCCCGTCGAGCCGACCAACGACATCAACGCGCAGATCGCCGCCGTCGAGACGCTGATCGCGGCCAAGGTCGCCGCGCTGGTCATCCTGCCCAACGACGGCCAGCAGCTCAACCAGATCGCGCTGCAGGCTACCGCCGCCGGGATCCCGGTGATCAACCTGGACCGGGTCTTCCCGGACAAGCTCGCCTACCGGACCTGGATCGGCGGGGACAACTACGGCATGGGCGTGGCCGCCGGGCACTACATCGGCAAGAAGCTCAAGGACAAGGGCGTCGCCAGCCCGGTGATCGTGGAGATCCAGGGCATCGCGACGCTGCCGCTGACCCAGGACCGCAGCAAGGGCTTCGCCGACGCGCTGAAGTCCTACGGCTTCTCCGTCACCGCCAAGCAGGACGCCAAGTTCACCGTCGAGACCGGCAACCAGGTGGCCACCAGCCTCCTGCAGGCGCACAAGAAGATCGACGCGCTGTGGAACCACGACGACGACCAGGGCGTGGGCGTGCTCGCCGCGATCAAGGAGTCGGGCCGCAAGGAGTTCTTCATGGTCGGCGGCGCCGGGTCGCTGAACGCGATGAAGGAGATCCAGAGCGGCTCCTCGGTGCTGGAGGCCACCGTCACCTACAGCCCGACCATGGCCTCCTCCGCCATCAAGCTGGCCCGGCTGATCGCCCAAGGAAAGGGCATGAGTGACCTCGTGGAGACCCAGGTCCCGCAGTCGATCACCCTGGCGTCGGAGACCATCAGCAAGGAGAACGTCGAGAAGTACCTGCCGCTCGGCTTTGAATCATGATCGGGGTCTGAATGTCTGACAGAACCGTCGGCGTGGGCATGGTCGGCCACGCGTTCATGGGACGCGTCCACTCCCAGGCCTGGCGCAGCGTGGGGGCCTTCTTCGACCTGCCGGTGACACCCGTGATGGCGGTGCTCGCCGGCCGGTCGAAGGAGCGCGCGGCCGCGGCGGCGGCCCGCCTCGGCTGGGCCTCGGTGGTGACCGACTGGAGGGAGCTGGTCAAGCGGGACGACGTGCAGATCGTGGACATCTGCACGCCCGGCGACTCGCACGCCGAGATCGCGATCGCCGCGCTGGCCGCCGGCAAGCACGTCATCTGCGAGAAGCCGCTGGCCAACACCGTGGCCGAGGCCGAGGCGATGGCCGAGGCGGCGGCCGGCGCGCCCGGCAGGAGCATGGTCGCCTTCAACTACCGCAGGGTGCCCGCGGTCGCGCTGGCCCGGCGGCTCGTCGCCGACGGGCGGCTGGGCGAAATCCGGCACGTCCGGGCGGTCTACCTACAGGACTGGATCGTTGACCCGGAGTTCCCGCTGGTGTGGCGGCTGCAGCGGGACCGGGCCGGGTCCGGAGCGCTGGGCGACATCGGCGCGCACATCATCGACACCGCGCAGTTCATCACCGGGCAGCGGATCGTCGGCGTGTCCGCGCTCACCGAGACGTTCGTCAAGGAACGGCCGCTCGCCGGGGAGTCGGAAGGGCTGGGCGGCAGCCGTACCGAGGCCAGGGGGCCGGTCACCGTGGACGACGCGGCGGTGTTCATCGGGCGGCTGTCCGGTGGGGCGCTGGCCTCGTTCGAGGCGACCAGGTTCGCCACCGGGCGCAAGAACGCGCTGCGCGTCGAGGTCAACGGGTCGCTGGGCAGCCTCGCCTTCGACTTCGAGGCGATGAACGAACTGTGGGTGCACGAGCAGGGCGGTGACGACGGCGGGTTCCGGCGGATCCTGGTCACCGAGGCGTCGCATCCGTACGCGGGAGCCTGGTGGCCGCCGGGGCACGGGCTCGGCTACGAGCACACCTTCACCCACGAGGTGAAGGACTTCCTGGAGGCGATCGGGCGGGGCACCGACCCGTCGCCCTCGTTCGCCGACGGGCTGCGGGTCCAGCGGGTGCTGGCCGCGGTGGAACAGAGCGCGGCTGACGGCAGCCGCTACACGCACGTGGAGGAGACGCCATGAGACCGGTCACGCTGTTCACCGGGCAGTGGGCCGACCTGCCCTTCGACGAGGTGTGCCGGCTGGCCGCCGAGTGGGGGTACGACGGCCTGGAGATCGCCTGCTGGGGCGACCACTTCGATGTCACCGCGGCCGTCGCCGACCCCGCCTACGTCGCCGCCAAGCGGGCGGTGCTCGACAAGCACGGGCTGAAGGTGTGGGCCATCTCCAACCACCTCGTCGGCCAGGCGGTCTGCGACCACCCGATCGACGCCCGCCACCAGGCGATCCTCCCGGCCCGCCTGTGGGGCACGGGAGACCCGGAGTCGGTACGGCGCGCCGCGGCCGAGGAGATGAAGAACACCGCCCGCGCCGCCGCCCTGCTCGGCGTGGACACCGTCGTCGGCTTCACCGGCTCGTCCATCTGGCACACGGTGGCGATGTTCCCGCCCGTCCCCGCCTCGATGATCGACGCCGGGTACCAGGACTTCGCCGACCGCTGGAACCCCATCCTGGACGTCTTCGACGAGGTCGGCGTCAGGTTCGCGCACGAGGTGCACCCCTCGGAGATCGCCTACGACTACGTGACCACCAAGCTGACCCTGGAGGCCATCGGCGGGCGCGAGGCGTTCGGCCTGAACTGGGACCCCTCGCACATGGTGTGGCAGGACCTCGACCCGGTCGGCTTCATCCTCGACTTCGCCGACCGGATCTACCACGTCGACTGCAAGGACACCAGGGTCCGGGTGGGCGACGGCCGGAGGGGACGGCTCTCCTCCCACCTGCCGTGGGCGGACCTGCGGCGCGGCTGGGACTTCGTCTCCACCGGCCGGGGCGACGTGCCGTGGGAGGACTGCTTCCGGGCGCTGAACTCGATCGGTTACGACGGGCCGATCTCGATCGAGTGGGAGGACGCGGGCATGGACCGCCTGGCCGGCGCCCCCGAGGCCCTGGCCTACATCCGCGGACTCAACGCCATCACCCCACCCGCGGCCGCCTTCGACGCGGCCTTCTCCACCGACTGAGTCCGGCCGGTCTTCAGGGGCGGCGTCCGCGTGCGTAGGCGCGTAGGGCGCGGAGGAAGTCGACCTTGCGGAAGCCGGGCCAGTAGACGTCGCAGAAGTGTAGTTCGGATTCGGCCGCCTGCCAGAGCAGGAAGCCCGACATGCGCTGTTCGCCGCTGGTGCGGATGACCAGTTCGGGGTCGGGGCGTCCGGCGGTGTACAGGTGGGCGGCGATGTCGTCGTCGGTGATCGTGGTGGCCAGTTCCTCGATCGTGGCGCCCTGGCGTACGCGCTGGTCGAGCAGGGAGCGGACGGCGTCGACGATCTCCACCCGGCCGTCGTAGCCGATGGCGACGGTCAGGTGGTGGCCGGTGTCGCGGTCCCGGGTGACCTCCTCGGTCAGCTTGAGCGCGTGCCGGGTGGAGTCGGGCAGGTCGTCGAGCCGGCCCGCGACGTGCATGCGCCAGCGGTTGCCCGGCAGGGCGATGCGCGCCGCGATCACGTGCTCGATCAGCTCCATGTAGTACGCCACCTGGGCCGAGCCGCGCTTGCGGACGTTGTCGGTGGAGGCGACGAAGATGGTGACCTCGCCGATGCCGGTCTCCTCGCACCAGCCGAGCGCGTCGTGGATGTGCTCGACGCCGTACTGGTGTCCGACGCTTGGGTTCTCGTATCCCTGCTCGCGCGCCCAGCGCCGGTTGCCGTCCATGATCAGCGCGACATGGCGCGGCACTGGGCCGCGGGCGACCTGTCCGCGCAGCCGCCGTTCGTACATGGCGTAAAGAGCGTCTTTGAGGAGGGCACGCAGACTCATTGGTCCATCATCGCGGACTTCCCAGGGGAGAAACCTGGGTATTCAGAACACTTGGCCTCAGTCCATCAGCACGATCTGGCGGAGCACCTCGCCGCTCTTGAGGGCTTGGACGGCGTCGTTCAGGTCGGCGAGGCGGATGCGGGAGCTGATCATCGATTCGAGGTCGAGCTTGCCCGCCTTCCACAGACCGGCGAGGAACGGGAAGTCGTGGCGGACGTCGGCTTCGCCGTACAGGCTGGAGAGGAGGTTCTTGCCCTCGAACAGGAGGCTGAAGGCGGTGAGCGGGACCACGTCGTCCATCGCGCCCGCGCCGACCACGACGCAGTCGCCGCCGCGGCGGGTCGCCTGCCAGGCCGTCATGATGGCGGCGGACTTGCCGACGGCCTCGAAGCCGTAGTCGAAGCCGACGCCACCGGTGATCGAGCCGATCGCGTCCCTGAGCTGGTCGGGGGTGATCGCGTGGGTCGCGCCGACCTTCTTGGCCAGCTCGTGCTTGGACTCCAGCGGGTCGATCGCCAGGATCGTGGTGGCGCCGGACAGGCGCGCGCCCTGGATGACGGACAGGCCGATGCCGCCCGCGCCGACCACCGCGACGGTCGAGCCGGGGCGGACCTTGGCGGTGTTCAGCACCGCGCCGACGCCGGTGGTGATGCCGCAGCCGATCAGCGCCGCCACCTCGAACGGCACGTCGGCGTCCACCTTGATCGCGCCCTGCCACGGGACGACGATCTCCTCGGCCCAGGTGCCGCAGCCGGCCATGCCGAAGGCGGGGGTGTCGGCGCCGTAGCGGAAGCGGGCCAGCGAGAAGCTCTGCATCACATACGTCATGCACAGGTACGGCTGGCCGGCCACGCAGTTGGGGCAGGTGCCGCAGGTGGGCGTCCAGTTGATGATGACGTGGTCGCCCGGCTGGACCGTGGTGACGTGGTCGCCCACCTCGACGACCTCGCCCGCCGCCTCGTGCCCGGGGATGACCGGCAGCGGCATCGGCAGGACGCCGTTGAGCACCGACAGGTCGGAGTGGCACACGCCGGTCGCCCTGATCTTGACCCGGACGTCCGCCGGACCGACGGGGGTCAGCGTGAAGTCGTCGCGGATGTCGAGCTTGTCATCGCCTACGGCGTGCAGGAGAGCGGCGCGCATGTGGGGTTACTCCTCCAGGGTGAGGGCGGCTTTCGGACAGGAGCGCACGGCGTGCCGTACGCGGTCCCGCAGGTTCGGCGGCGGCTCAGGCAGCAGGATGTGCAACTGGTCGTCGTCGTCGACGTCGAAGACCTCGGGCACGAGCCCCATGCAGACCGCGTTGGCCTCGCACACCAGGTCATCTACTTTGATCTTCATGGCCGCCTCCCGGACCGTCAGAGCTTGCGGTGGTCCCAGGAGACCACCTTGGTGCGCTCGACGAGGTAGGCGACTCTCTTGCGCCCGGTGTGGGCGACATATTCGCGCATCGCCTCGTCCGGCACCCCTGGCGTCATCCTACGGGCGATCTCCATGCCCACTTCGAGCACGTGTTCGCGGTCGTCGATGGGCCGGGCCACGCCGTACAGCAGGACGCCGCGCAGGTCCTCGTAGTTCTCCCCGGACTCGATCAGGCAGCTCACCCGGGGGTCGCGGTCCAGGTTCCGCCGCTTCTGTGACTTGTCGTAGGTCCAGAAGGTGATCCGCCCGTCGTCGAGGCCGTAGAACATGGTCACCAGGTGCGGGGTGCCGTCGGGGTTGATGGTGGCGAGCTGCAGCTTGCGCGCCTCCCCGAGGAAGGCGGTGACCTCGTCGGCGGACATCGCGATCCGGGCTCGCTGATTCACGCTGTCAGTAGAACAGGTTCCCAAATGGCCGGGCAAGAGGTCGACGGAATGTTGTTCGGTTGGATTAGGGTGCATGCCTATGAGCCATCCGAGCATGCCGTCCGACCTCCTCCGCGCGGCCGAGCACGCCAAGGGGTTCATGCCGCGCGAGGAGGGCCTGGCCCTGTTCGAGGCCGCCTGCTCCTACGGCCCGCGCGGCCCCATCTGCGAGATCGGCACCTACTGCGGCAAGTCCGCGATCTACCTGGGCGCGGCGGCCAGGCGGACGGGCTCCGTCGTGGTCACCGTCGACCACCACCGCGGCTCGGAGGAGATCCAGCCCGGCTGGGCGCACCACGACCCGACGCTGGTGGACCCGCGTTTCGGCAAGATGGACTCGCTGCCCGCCTTCCGCACCGCCATCGCCTCCGCCGGGCTGGAGGAGGAGGTCGTCGCGATCGTCGGCCGCTCCGAGCGGGTGGCCGCGCTCTGGAACACGCCGCTCGGCCTGCTGTTCATCGACGGCGGGCACTCCGAGGAGCCGGTGACCCGCGACTATGAGGGCTGGGCTCCGCATGTCGTCGTCGGCGGCGCGCTGGTCTTCCACGACATCTATCCCGACCCGGCCGACGGCGGCCAGGCTCCCTATGGCGTATACCTGCGCGCGCTCGCCTCGGGCGCCTTCGAGGAGGTCGCCGTGACGGGCTCGCTGCGGGTGCTGGAGCGGGTCGCGCCCGGGATCTGAACGTCCTGAGGTCTACCGGCCGGGGAGGCGTCCCGGCCGGTTTTTTTTGCGTGCCCGCCTCTTGACGATGAAAGCGCTGTTCGAGCAGCATACCATCAATACAGAACAGCGTTCGGGAGGACCGAACAACAAGGGGTGGCCCACACATGCTCACCATCAACCGGACCCGCCCGGCCACGGGCGCAGGCCGGATCAGCAAGGTCGAGACGCTCAGTCTCGGCACCGCCTGGCGCGACTTCGGCTACGTGCGGATCACCACCGACGAGGGCCTGACCGGCGTCGGCGAGATCACCCATCCGTACCGTGGCGCCGAGACGTGCGCGCTCGCCGAGGCGATGGGCCGCCGCCACCTGATCGGCGCCGACCCGTTCGACACCGAGGAGCTCTGGGTGCGCATGTACCAGGGCGACTTCCTGCGCGGCGGCGACATCGGCGGCATCGTGCTCAGCGGTGTGGACCAGGCGCTGCACGACATCCAGGGCAAGTTCCTCGGCGTGCCCGTCTACCGGCTGATCGGCGGCGCGTGCCGGGACGAGATCCCGGTGTACGCCAACGGCTGGTACACCGGCCCGCGCGAGCCCGACTCGTTCGCCAGGCTGGCCGCGCAGACCGTCGGCAGAGGATACCGGGCGCTGAAGTTCGACCCGTTCGGCGCGGGCGCCGGCGAGCTGGACCGCGCCGAGCGCGGACTGTCGATCGCGATCGTCGAAGCCGTCCGCGACGCCGTCGGCCCCGAGGTCGAGCTGTTCATCGAGGGCCACGCGCGGTTCGTCATGCACGAGGCCGTCAAGCTGGCCGCCGAGCTGGAGCGCTTCGACATCGGCTGGTTCGAGGAGCCCCTACCCTGGACGCACATCGACAGGTACGCCGAGCTGCGCGCCAGGACCACGATCCCGATCTCCGGCGGTGAGCACTTCCACAACCGCTACGAGTACAAGCGGCTGTTCGAGACCAACGCGGTCAACATCGTGCAGCCCGACCTCAGCATGGCCGGCGGGTACACGGAGATACGCAAGATCGCGGCGATCGCCGACGTGCACTCCATGGTGGTGGCGCCGCACAACTCCAACTCGCCGTTCTGCACCACGGCCTCGGCGCACGCGGCGGCCTCGATCCCCAACTTCAAGATCCTGGAGACGTTCGACAGCCTGCTGGAGCCGTACGTCTTCGACGCCCTCCAGGGATGCCTGCCGGTCGTCGACGGCCGCCTGGAGCTGCCCACCCGGCCCGGGATCGGCGTCGAGCTCGTCGACGAGGTCTTCGCCGAGCACCCGCCCACGCAGGGCTTCTGGAACATGTTCGCCCCCGGCTGGGAGAGGCGGGAACGCTCGTGACCACGACCTACGCCCCCACGGTCGGCCAGCGGGCGATGCGCAAGGCGATGTGGCGGCTCGGCCCCTTCCTCGGCCTGCTGTACCTGATCGCCTACATCGACCGGAACAACGCGGGCTTCGCCAAGCTGGAGATGACCCAGGCGCTGAACATCACCGAGTCGGCGTTCGGGCTGGCCGCGGGGATCTTCTTCATCGGGTACCTGATCTTCGAGGTGCCCAGCAACCTGCTGCTGCAGCGCTTCGGGGCGCGCAAGTGGATCGCCCGGATCATGGTGAGCTGGGGGATCGTCGCGATCCTCACCGCCTTCGTCGCGGACGCGACCCAGTTCACCGTCGCCCGGTTCATCCTCGGCGTCGCCGAGGCCGGGTTCTTCCCCGGCGTGCTGCTGTACATCACGTTCTGGTTCCCGCAGCAGTACCGGACGACGGTCCTGGCCATCTTCGCCGTCTCCAACCCGCTGGCCAACGCGATCAGCGCGCCGATCTCCGGCTGGATCCTGGAACTGCACGGCATGTGGGGCCTGGAGGGCTGGCAGCTCGTCTTCATCCTGGAGGGCATCCCCGCGCTGCTGCTCGCCGTGGTCACCTACCGCTGGCTGCCCGACCGCCCGCAGGACGCCAAGTGGCTCGACGACGACGAGCGGGACTGGATCACCGGCACGCTCGCCGAGGAGGAGGCCGCCACCGAGCGCCGCCACGGCCGCCTGAGCCTGGGCGAGGTGTTCAGGAACGGCAAGCTGTGGAGCCTGATCTTCCTCTTCTTCGGCGTGGTGTTCGGCGCCTACGGCCTCGGGCTGTGGCTGCCGACGATCGTCAAGAGCATGGGCGACTACTCCACGGGCGTCGTCGGCCTGCTGGTCATGATCCCCAACCTGTTCGCCGCGATGGTCATGCTGCCCTGGGAACGCTTCGCCAGGAAGCGGGGCAACATCCCGCGTCAGGCGGGCATCACGCTCACCGTCACCGCGCTGGCGCTGCTCACCGCTGTGCTGGTGCGCGACACGCCGGTCCTCGCGCTGATCGCGATCAGCATCGGCATGGCCGCGCTGTTCTCCACCACCCCGCTGTTCTGGAGCCTGCCGCCGACCTTCCTCACCGGTACGGCGGCGGCGGCCGGGCTGGCCTTCATCAACTCGGTGGGCAACCTGGCCGGGTTCGCCGGGCCGTACGCGATCGGGTGGATCAGTGAGACGACGGGCACGGCCGTGTGGGGGCTGCTGGTGGTGAGCGCGCTCACCCTCGGTGGCGCGACGGTCGCCTTCACGCTGTCGCGCAGGAAGGACTGGACGACGTCCTGACCGGAGGAAGGGCCGCCTCGGCGGCCCTTCCGCATGCGGTCAGCTCAGGCCGAGCAGGGGGAGCGCGTCGCGGTCGATGAGCCGCTCGACCTGCTCGGCGTCCAGGCCGGGCAGCCCCTTGGGGCTCTCCACCGCGGCCACCGCGCGCAGGCCCTTCACCGAGTCGTTCACCGTGGTGAACGGGTAGTCGCTGCCGAACAGCAGCTTGTCCCACACGCCGTACTCCTGCGCCAGCATCAGCGCCCGCCAGAGCTGGAAGGGCCGGTAGTGCAGCGCGCTGACGTCGGCGTAGACGTGCGGGTGCTTGCGGATGACGGCCAGGCACTCGCCCTCGTACGGGTGGCCCAGGTGGGCGAGGATCATGCGCAGCTCCGGGAAGCGCCGCGCCACCTTGTCGGCCAGCATCGGCCTGGCGTACTCGATCGGCGCCTGGGAGACGAACGTGGTGCCGGTGTGCAGCAGAACGGGCAGCCCGTGCTCGGAGGCGTAGGCCCACAGCGGGTCGAAGTCCTCGTGGCCCGGGTCGAACCCGGCGTACATCGGCATCAGCTTGATGCCGCGCAGGCCCAGGTCCCGGTGCCCGAGCCGCAGCTCCTGCCGCCAGCCGTCCTGGGTGGGGTCGAGGGACATGAAGCCGATCAGCCGGTCGGGGTGGGCGGCGGCGTAGGCGGCCACGTGCTCGTCGTCCACCCAGAGTCCCGACAGCCTGGCCTTGCCGCCGAAGACGATCGCCTTGGAGTCGGCGGGCGAACTCGCGGCGTACTCCTCCCAGCGCACGGTCAGGTCCACCTCGCCGGTGCGGGACCGGCCCGCCTGCGCGAGGAAGTCGCCGGCGAAGTGGTCGGGGCAGCCGAACGCGTGGCTGTGCACGTCGACGATCACGTCAGACTCCTTGTTCGGTATAGCAGAACGTTGTTCGCCAAGGAGCATATGACATCGCCTACTGGCGGCCCCCGAGCAGGCCGGTGATGCGCTCCGCGTGGGTGCGCACGCTCTCGCCGATCTGGTGGATGCGCCAGGCGGGCAGGTCGAGCTTGAGGCCGGTCACGCTGACCGCGCCCGCGCACTGGCCGCGGTGGTCGTGGACGGGCGCGCCGACGCAGAAGATCCCCTCGGCGTCCTCCTCGTCGTCGACGGCGTAGCCGCGGCGGCGGACCTCGGCCAGGTCGGCCAGGAGCGTGGGCAGGTCGGTGATGGTCCGCGAGGTGCGCTGCGGCAGGCCGACCCGCTCGACGATCTCCCGTAGCCGGTCCTCGGGCATCGCGGACGCCATCGCCTTGCCGAGGCCCGTGCAGTGCGGCGGCTCGCGGTGGCCCATGTGCAGGTCGAAGCGGACCGTGCCGGGGGCGTCGACGCGTCCCACGATCACCGCGAAGCCCTCTTCGGGCACCGCGACCCGGGAGGACATGCCGGTCTCCTCGGACAGCTCCCGCAGCACCGGGCCGGCCACCTCGCGCAGCGAGACCTGCGCGACCGCGTGCTCGCCGAGCCTGGCCAGCGCCAGGCCGAGCCGGTAGCGCCGGGAGGTGCCCTCGCCCTGGGAGGAGACGAAACCGTGCATCTCCAGGGTCTGCAGGGTGGAGAAGGCGGCGCTCTTGGAGGCGCTCACCCGGCGCGCCACCTCGGTCACGGTGAGCCCGTCGCCCGGCTGCTCCAGGCTCTCCAGGATCTCGATCGCGCGGCTGACGCTGCGCACCTGGTATCGCGCATCAATCTCGTTCGCTACCACCGAACAAGGGTCTCGTGACGGGGAAAACCTGTCAAACCCGGCGTTGACAACGGCGGGAATGTCCCCATAGATTCGGTACTAGAGAATATCGTTCTGTAGTACCGAACAAGAGGGGGATCGGATGACGCTCCGCGGGGTGCTCCCCGTCCTGGCCACACCGTTCGCCGCGGACTGGTCGATCGACGAGAAGGCGCTCGGCGCCGAGGTCGACTGGGTGCTGGCGCAGGGGGCGGACGGCGTCGTCATCGCCATGGTGTCGGAGATCCTGCGGCTGGCCACCGACGAGCGCGAGCAGCTCGCGGCCGTGGTCTGCGAGCAGGTGAACGGGCGCGGTCCGGTGGTGGTCAGCGTGGGCGCCGAGAGCACCCACGTGGCGCTCCGGCTGACCAGGTCCGCCACCCGCGCGGGCGCCGACGCCGTCATGGCGGTGCCGCCGCTCTCCACGGCGCCCGGCGACGACGAGATCGAGTCCTACTTCCGGGCGATCCTCGACGAGACCGAGCTGCCGCTGATCGTCCAGGACGCCAGCGGCTACGTCGGCCGCCCGATCTCCCTCGACCTGCAGGCCAACCTGCTGGACGAGCACGGGCCCGACCGGGTGCTGTTCAAGCCCGAGGCGGTGCCGGTCGGCCCCCGGCTGAGCGAGCTGCGCGACGCCACCGGCGGCCGGGCGCGGGCCTTCGAGGGCAGCGGCGGCATGGCGCTCGCCGACAGCTTCGCCCGCGGCGTCGTCGGCACGATGCCGGGCCCCGACCTGGTGTGGGCGATCAGCGCCCTCTGGCAGGCCCTCGAATCGGGCGACCAGGCCAGGGCCCAAGCCGTGAACGAGGCCCTGACCCCGCTGCTCGCCCCCGTCACCAGCCTCGACTCCTACGTGGCCTTCGAGAAGCACCTCCTGGTACGGCAGGGCGTGCTGACCGACGCCCGCGTCCGCGGCCCCCGGGCCTTCAGCCTGGACGCCGAGTCCCGCAGGCAGATCGACGGGCTGTTCGACCGGCTGAAGGACGTGGTGTTCGCGTGAGGGCGCTGGTGCTGAAGGACTTCGGCGACCTGGTGGTGGCCGAGCGCGAGACCCCGGTGGCCGGTCCCGGCCAGGTGCTGCTGCGCACCCTGTCCACCGGCATCTGCGGCTCCGACCTGCACGGCTACACCGGCGCGAACGGGCGCCGGGTGCCGGGTCAGGTGATGGGCCACGAGACCGTCGGCCGGGTCGCCGCCGTGGGCGACGGCGTCGACCTGCCCGAAGGGCTGCTCGCGACGGTCAACCCGGTGATCTCCTGCGGCGTCTGCCCGGCCTGCGCCGCCGGGACCGAACAGCTCTGCGCCACCAAGCGGGTGATCGGCGTCGACCCCGCCATCTCCGCCGCCTTCGCCGAGTACGTCGCCGTGCCCGCCGCCAACCTCGTGCCGCTGCCCGAGTCGATGCCCGAGGCGTACGGCGCGCTGATCGAGCCGCTGGCGGTCGGCTACCACGCGGCCACCAGGGGAGCGGTCACCGCGGCCGACACCGTCCTGGTGATCGGCGGCGGCCCCATCGGCCAGGCCGTCGTGCTGGCCGCCCGCCGGATGGGCGCCGAGCGCATCCTGGTCAGCGAGCCGAACGCGGGCCGCAGGCGGCTCTGCGAGAGCCTCGGCGCCGAGGTCGTCGACCCGGCCGCCGGAGCGCTGCCCGACCAGGTGCGCGAGCGCCTCGGCGGGCCCGCCACGGTGGCCTTCGACGCGGTGGGCGTCTCCGCGACGATCGCCGACGCGCTGGCCGCCACCTCGCTGGGCGCCAGGGTGGTGCTCGTCGGCATGGGCGCGCCCATCGTCGAGCTGGGCGCGTTCGCGATCAGCACCGCCGAGCGCAGCCTGATCGGCACGTTCTCCTACCCGGCCGCCGAGTTCAGGGCCGCCGCCGAGTGGGTCGCCGAGGCGCCCGCCGAGCTGGACCGGCTCATCGAGAAGCAGGTCGCGCTGGAGGAGGCGCCCGCCGCCTTCGCCCAGCTCGCCCAGGACCTCGGCATCGCGGGCAAGGTGCTCGTCCGCTGCTAGCGGTCCCGCCTGGCCCACACCCGCCGGGTGTGGGCCAGCCACGCCAGGAACTCCTGGTGGTCGTGCGGGTCCAGGTCGAGTGTGGCCAGGGCCCTGGCCGTCCACGAGGCCGCCTCGTCCGGGTCGGCTCCGGCCAGGGTGCGCACGGCCTGCACCGCCCGGTCCGGCACGTGCCCCGCCTGGAGCATCGTCGCCGCCGCGAACGCCGCCCCCTGCGCCAGGTTCGCCCGGAAGCCGCCCGAGGTGGCGTGCGCGGCCAGCCGTTCCAGCTCCTCGTCGTCGGCCCCGCCCACGTACGTCGCGGCGTAGGCGACACCGCTCCACAGGTCGGGCCGCCGGCCTACGGGGAAGCCCGCCACCCGCGCCGCCACGTCCTCGGCGAAGGCGCAGTCGTGGAACCAGAGCAGCCGCCCGAGCCCCAGATCGAAGATCGCCTGCTGTGACCTGGTGTGCAGGGCGGGCGCGCACCTCTCACCCACCAGCCGGTCGGCCTGCGACAGCGCCCGCTGGAAGCCGTACCCGTCGACCGCGAACCAGCGGCGCAGCGGATGCGGCCCGCGCAGCCCCCACATCGGCGGCACCCGCAACCGGGCGCAGGCGCGTCCCGCGCCCAGGTAGACGGCCTGCGGATGGTCGGCGGCCGGGCCGATCAGCAGCGCGTGCAGCCGCCGGTCGCCGCTCAGGGTGAGCAGGTCCAGTGTCGCGCAGGCCGCCGCGGCGCCCTCGTAGCCGGAACCCCGCAGCTCGCGGGGAAGGTCCTCGATCAGGTCGAGCTCGTCGGCCAGGATCGCGTTGAAGCCGAAGAGGTGGGCCTTCTCGGCCTGCTCCAGGCTGGTACGCGCGGGCCCCGGCCGGAAACGCCGTCTGGCCAGGTCAGCCTCGCGCGGGTGCCGGGTGAGCAGCCGGCACAGGCCGGTCGCTCCGGACGGGCGCGGATCCTCGTAACCCAGGAAAGTGTTGTCCAAGAGTGCGGTCGTGTCCGTGTCGCCCACTGTTCCCCCGGAAGACGCCTTGTACGGCCATTCCCGAAGCTAGTAAGGCTCGGGCGACGCCCAGCGGCGGCGCTCCGGAATTCACGGCAAAGAACAGGTAAAAGGGGTTGCGGTCAGGCGCGGGCCGGAGTGCAGCCGCACAGATGCGGCTCGATGGCCGGCACCGAGGGCGCGCCCGCGTCCCTGAACAGCGCGGCGCCCTCGGTGTAGCCGCACAGGGCGTCGGCCGCCAGGACCACGGCGGCGGCGGTGTAGCCGGAGCGCTCGTGCGGGAAGTGCCGGTCGTTGGCGAACTGCCAGCCCGTCCAGTAGGAGCCGTCGTCGTGGCGCAGGTGCTGGACGTCGGCGAACAGCCGGGTGGCGCGCTCGCGGTCGCCCAGTGCGTCCAGCGCCAGCACCAGCTCGCAGGTCTCCGCGCCGGTCACCCACGGCTGGTCGGACACGCAGCGGATACCCAGCCCCGGCACCACGAACCGGGACCACTCCCTGGCCAGCAGCTCGAACGCCTGGGCCCCGCGCACGGCGCCGCCGAGCACCGGGTAGTACCAGTCCATGGAGTAGCGGCTCTTGTCGGCGAACGCCTCCGGGTGGGCGGCCAGCACATGCGCCAGGCGGTCGGCGGCCAGCTCCCAGTGCGGCTGCGGGTCGGCGAGGCGGTCGGCCAGCCGTACGCCGGAGCGCAGGCCCTGGTGGATGGAGGAGCAGCCGGTGAGCAGCGCGTAGTCGGCGGCGCGGCCGGACGCGTCGCGCTCCCAGACGATCTCGCCGCGCGCGGTCTGCAGGCCGACCACGTAGTCGAGCGCCTTCTTCACCACCGGCCACATGCTCGCCGCGAACGCCTCGTCGCCGGTGACCAGCAGCTCGTGCCAGACGCCGACGGCGATGTAGGCGGCGTGGTTGGACTCGCCGTTCGCCTCGGTGGCGGTGCCGCCGACCAGCTTGGCGGGCCAGGAGCCGTCGGCGCGCTGGTGCCCGGCCAGCCAGCCGTACCCGTGTCTGGACTGGGCGGTCAGGCCCGCGACCGACATCGCCATCAGGCACTCGACGTGGTTCCACGCGTCCACATGGCCCTCGGGCCAGGGCACGCCGCCGTCCTCCTCCTGGATCGCCGCGATGCTCGCGGCGGTCTGGAGGACCTGTGCCTCGCTGATCACGCCGCGGGCTTCCGCACGTAGAGGACCACGCTCTTCCCGATCAGGGGGTTGAGCAGGGACTCGGCGATCCTGGTCGCGGCGGGACGCTTCATGATGTCCCAGACGAGCAGCTCGTGGTACGCCTTGGCGATCGGGTGGTCGTCGTTGTTGACGCCGACCGCGCACTTGATCCACCAGTACGGCGCGTGCAGCCCGTGCGCGTGGTGGTGCGGGCCGATCTCGAAGCCGGTCGACTTCAGCTTGGCGCTCAGCTCGGCCAGCGTGTAGATCCGCACGTGCCCGCCGGGGGCGGTGTGGTAGTCCTCGTCCAGCGCCCAGCAGATGCGCTCGGGCAGGAAGCTCGGCACGGTGATCGCCGCGCTGCCGCCCGGCCTGAGCACCCGGAAGATCTCCGCCATCGCGGCCATGTCGTCGGGGATGTGCTCCAGCACCTCGGCGGCGATCACCCGGTCGAAGCCGCCGTCCTCGAACGGCATCTCCAGCGCGGTGCCTTGCACGGTCTCGCCGGTCGCGCCGGGGGGCACCTCGCCCGCCTTGTCCATCGCGACGAACATCGCGTCGACGTTGTCGAGCTCGGCCTGGTCCATGTCGAACGCGACCACCTCGGCGCCCCTGCGCAGCACCTCGAACGCGTGACGGCCGCCGCCACAGCCGAGGTCGAGCACGCGTACGCCGGGCCCGACGGGCAGCCGGGCGAAGTCGACGGTCAGCACTTACCGGTCTCCTCTGGCTTCTATGGCTTCTCTGTAGGCGTCGACCGTCCGCTTGGCGACGACGTGCCAGGTGTAGCGCTCCATGACCCGGTCGTAGCCCGCCTTGCCGACCCGCTCGCGCTCCTCGGGCGAGTCGTGCAGGCGGCGCAGGACGGCGGCCAGCTCCTCGGGGTCGCCGGGCGCCACCTGGACGGCGGCGTCGCCGACCACCTCGGGCAGCGCCCCGGTACGGCTGGCCACCAGCGGCGTGCCGCAGGCCATGTGCTCGACGGCGGGCAGCGAGAAGCCCTCGTAGAGGGAGGGCACGACGGAGATCTCCGAGGTGGCGATCAGCTCGCCCAGCTCGTCGTCGGAGATGCCGTGCACGAACGTCACCCGGTCCTGCAGGGACAGCTCGTGGACCAGTTTCTCGGTCGGGCCGCCGGGGGTGGGCTTGCTGACGACGGTGAGGTTCACGTCGCGTTCGGTGGCGAGCTTGGCGACCGCGCGGAGCAGGGTGGCGACGCCCTTCATGGGGGAGTCGGCGCTGGCCACGGCGACGATCGACCCCTTGCGCCGCGGCTTGCCGGGGCGCGGGTGGAAGTAGCGGGTGTCGACGCCGAGGGGGATCAGGCGCATGTTCGCCTGCGGGACGTTGAAGTCGCGGTGGATGTCGGCCAGCGACGACTCGGAGACCGTCAGGATCGGGCTCAGCCTGGGGGCGACCTTGGCCTGCATCTTCACGAAGCCGTACCACCTGCGCATGCTCAGCTTCTTGCCGCCGGTGGCGGCCTTGAGCTCGATGCGGCGGTCCACGCTGATCGGGTGGTGGATGGTGCCGACGACGGGGAAGAGCTTCTGGATGCCGAGCAGGCCGTACCCGAGGGTCTGGTTGTCCTGGACGACGTCGAAGTCGCCGACGCGCTTCTTCAGCTCGCGCAGGGCGCGCAGGGTGAAGGTCAGCGGCTCGGGGAAGCCCGCGGTCCACATGGTGCCGACTTCCAGGAGGTCGATCCAGTCGCGGTACTCGTGGCGTTTGGGGGTCCTGAACGGGTCCTCGTCGCGATAGAGGTCCAGGCTCGGCACCTTGGTGAGGACGACGCCCTCGTCGAGCTCGGGGTACGGCTGGCCGGAGAAGACCTCGACGTAGTGCCCCAGCGCGACCAGCTCACGGCTCAGGTGGCGGAGGTAGACGCCCTGGCCGCCACAGGTCGGCTTGCTGCGGTAGGACAGCAGCGCGATCCGCAGCGAATCGCTCACGGACACCCCTTTCTCCGCCGGTAGTACCGTGAAAGATGACCTTAGTCTGCGACCTTACCATTGGGTAGGTAGCCTGCGACTGATGTGGAATTGTTCCTCATGTCTCTCTCAAGCCTCGCGAACTGCGATGTTAGCTTGACCGAGCGGCGTTCGGTGGAACCTGTTCTACATGGTCTGGGAGTCGTGGTTGTACATTCCCGTCCAAGTGACGTGAAGCGATTGATGGAGGACCCGTTGGCCAGGCGTGCGCTGATCACCGGCATCACCGGGCAGGACGGTTCCTACCTGGCCGAGCATCTGCTGGAAGAGGGGTACGAGGTCTGGGGCCTGGCCCGGGGACAGGCCAACCCGCGGGTGTCCCGCATGCGCAAGCTGCTGGCCGACGTGCGGGTGGTCCGCGGGGACCTGCTCGACCAGGGGTCGCTGATCTCGGCCGTGGAGAAGGTGCAGCCCGACGAGGTGTACAACCTCGGGGCCATCTCGTTCGTGCCCATGTCGTGGGAGCAGGCGGAGCTGACCGCCGAGGTCACCGGGATGGGGGTGCTGCGCATGCTGGAGGCGATCCGGGTGTGCTCGGGCATCTCCTCCTCGCGCACGGCCTCCGGAGCCGGGCAGATCCGCTTCTACCAGGCCTCCTCATCCGAGATGTTCGGGCAGGTGAGCGAGACGCCGCAGAACGAGAACACCTCCTTCCATCCGCGCTCGCCGTACGGCGTGGCCAAGGCCTACGGGCACTTCCTGACGCAGAACTACCGCGAGTCCTACGGGATGTACGCCGTGTCGGGCATCCTGTTCAACCATGAGTCGCCCCGGCGCGGAGCCGAGTTCGTCACCAGGAAGGTGTCGCTCGGCGTGGCCCGGATCAAGCTCGGGCTCGCCTCGGAACTGCGCCTCGGCAACCTGGAGGCCAGGCGCGACTGGGGGTACGCCGGGGACTACGTGCGCGCGATGCACCTGATGCTGCGGGCCGGGACGCCGGAGGACTACGTGATCGGTACCGGGCGCACCCAGTCGGTGCGGGAACTGGTGGAGGCGGCGTTCAAGGCGGCCGACCTGGACTGGGAGCAGTACGTGGTGGGCGACCGGTCGCTGCACCGGCCCGCCGAGGTGGACCTGCTCTGCGCCGACCCCAAGAAGGCGCGGGTGCAGCTCGGCTGGGAGCCCACGGTGTCCTTCGAGGACCTGGTGGCGATGATGGTCGAGGCGGACCTCCGCCTCCTGTCCGACGGCGGCGACCCCGACCAGGACTCCTCCTGGCCCTAACGCGCGGGCACCTCACTGGTACGGGCGGCGTCGAGCAGGTCCTCGGGGCGCACGGGCACGTCGGCCTCTCTGACGTAGTAGGCGGGCAGGCGCCGGGTGTCCCGCGTCAGGCGGTGCAGGTAGCGCCCCACCAGCGCCAGCGCGGCCAGCGTCAGCCCCGAGACGACGAGCTGCGCCCCGTCCACAAGCGGCCCCTCGCCGAGTACGGCGAGCACCAGGGCGGTCGCCGCCCCGAGCGCGGCGACCGCGTAGACGGCGTTCAGCGGGCGCAGCGAGAAGCCGAAGAAGAGCTCGAAACTGTGCCCGGCCAGCCTGCCGAGACGCAGCTTCGAGCGGCCCGCGGTCCGCTCCCGGTGACTGACGGGCGTACTGGTGTACCTGGCGCCGACCAGCGGCACGGCGGGAATGAACCAGGGCAGCCGTAACTCGGTGATGGTGCGGGCCACGCCGGTGCGCACCACCCGGAAGGTGGAGGCGCCCCGGGGCATGTCGATCCGGAAGACCCGCCGCGCCGCCCAGTGCAGCCCCGCCGACCCGAGCCTGCGGACCAGCGGGTCCCGGCGGTTCCGGCGCTCGCCGAACACCACGTCGTACCCTTCGGCGGCCTTGGCCAGCAGCGTCCAGATCTCCTCGGGAGGCACCTGGAGGTCGGCGTCGCACTGGACCGTCCACGGCTGCGACGCGTACCGGAACCCAGCCGCCATCACCGCATCGATCCCGAAATTTCGGGTGAAGGACAGGTAGTGCACCCGCTGGTCGGCTTCGCTCAGGCGGCGGATCCGGTCGAGGGAGTCGTCGGTGCTGCCGTCGTCCACGAACAGGATCTCCAGCTCGTCCAGCTCCGACAGCGCGGCGACGAGCTCCCGGTGGGCCACCTCCACCTGGGCGCCCTCGTTGAAGCACGGCACGAGCACGGTCAGCCCGGTCATCGGACCCTCCCCAGCACCAGGCCGAGGACGAGCGAGTTGGCCCCCAGCGCGTATACGGCTCCCGCGGCCCCGGCGAGCGGGATCGCCACCGCGCCGATCACGGTGACGGCGACAGCGGCGAGGACGACCGCCCCGGCGCTGCCGCGCAGGCCGCTCTCGTCGGTGTTCTCCAGCACGAACAGCCCGCAACTCGGCAACGTCCACACCACCAGCAGCGACAGCAGCAGCGCGCCGAGGGCGAGCAGGGAACGGGTCCCCGCCAGCCCGCCGACGAGCGCCGCCCCGGCGAGCAGCAGCCAGGCGGCGCCCGCCCAGGCGCCGAGCCGCGCGATGCGCCGCCCGAGCTCGCGGGCCTCCGCGACCTCGCCCGAGGCGATCCGCAGCGACAGGCGCGGCTGGTAGATCCGCTGCAGCGTGTAGATCAGGGACGAGGCGAACCCCCACGCCAGGAGCACCAGGTAGAGGTCGCCGCTCTGGTCCGCGTGGGAGGTCAGCGACAGCTCCACGAACAGGGCGCCCACCATCAGGTTGCTCATCACGTCGGCCGCACCCATCAGGGTGACCGTGTGGAGGAGGATGTCGCGCACCGAGCGGCGCATCGGCCGCGCTCGCCGGGGCAGGCCGTGCAGCAGGGCCAGGTTCAGCGCCGTGGTCAGCAGCAGCAGGCCGCCCAGGTACCCGGCCGGCGGCACGTGCGCGGTGAACGTGAGCGCGGCCATCACCAGCATCCCCAGGCCGAGCAGGGCGAAGTAGGCGATGTCGCGCAGGTACCTGCCGAGCACGCGGTGGACGGCCACGCCCAGCATGCCGCACCCGAGCGAGACGTAGTAGGCGCAGCCCAGCAGATACAGGGTGAGGGTCGAGTCCGGCGCGAGCGCGAACCCCGCCGCCGCGGCCACGGAGAAGGGCAGCGGCAGGTAGGCGACCACCACGCGGAGCATCCAGGTGAGCTGCTCGCGGGTACGGCGGGCGCGCGGGATCAGCTTGAGCGCCGCCTTCTCCGTGCCCGACTGGACCAGGATGTTCAGCCAGCCCACCGCGCCGATCACCGTGGCGTACCGGTTGAAGTCCTGCCTGCTCCAGGCCAGCACCAGGATGACGGCGGAGCCGTACAGGAGCAGGCGGAAGGTGGCGCGGCCGGCCAGCAGGCTCAGCAGGCGGCGCGGGCCGACGCGGTGCTCGATCGTGGCGGTCACCCGGCGTCCATCTCCTCGAGTACGGCGTCGCGCAGCGGGCGGGCGCCGTTCTCCAGATAGGCCCGCAGGGCCTGTTCGACCCGCTCGGCGCCGAAGCGGTCGAGCGTCCCCGAGATCGACGGCCCCCGCTCCACCCGGAACAGCGCGGCGAAGAAGACCCTGACCTGCTCGGCGGCGAACGACTCCGGCAGCGGCAGCAGCTCCTTGACCGCCTCGGGGGCGGGGTCGTCGGCGGGGGACGCCTCCAGCCAGGTCGTGGCCCGGCCCTCGGCGGCGAGCCAGCGCCGCAGATGCCCGGCCCGCTCAGCCGCGAAGGCGGGGTCAGAGCCGCCCAGCCGCGCCACGGCCAGGTTCACGTCGTAGCAGGTGGCGTGGAGCGCGGCGCACACCTTGGAGAACGCCGGAGGCTTGGCGGGCAGCGCGTCGAGCGGGACCTCGCTCACCGCTTCGAAGGCGGCTCGCTCCGCCGCCGAGGACCGCGCCCTGGCGACGAGCGCGTCGAAGTCCTTGTACCAGCGGGCGAGCGCGACCCGGTCGGGGACGCCCGGATCGGCCTGGGCGCGCACCCAGCGCACCATCCGGGCGGGCAGGTAGGCCGAGAGCGGGTCGCCGTCCACGGAGGCCAGCCCCTCCTCGGCGGAGTCGTCGAGGAGCGAGGCCCTGAACACCGCGCCGCACGCGCGGCAGGAGTAGCGCCTCCGGCGGAGGAGGGCGGGACGCGGATGCCCGCACTGAACACACGTCAAGGGAGAGTCCACTGGTCAGAGGGGCACGGCGATGGCTGCGGAGGGGACGAGTTCGGCGCCCAGGCCGCTCTTGACGTCCGCCTGTCCCTTGCCGAGGACCAGCCCGGACTTGCCCGCGCGGATCGCCCACTCGGTCATCCGGACGTATCCGTCGAAGTACAGATGCTTGCGCCCGCCGTCCTCAGGAGACAAAGCTCCCCAGCTCAGGCAGATCGGCCACTTGGGGTGGTCCAGGATGAGGGAGAGCCCGAGGAGCCGCCGCCCGCTGTCGCGGTAGGCGATCGCCACCATCTCGTCGCCGCCGACCAGCGCCTCGAGGTAGGGGAGCGACGGTGGCGCGAGGGGGAAGAGCCTGCTGCGGTACTTCAGGTCGTTCTCCGCCCGGAGCGCCGCGGCCTCGGCTCCGCTCACCAGGTCGCGGGCCGGGCCCACCCGGACCGACAGCCCGGGATCGGCGTCGATGCCCCTGGCCCGCCGCCGCAGGGAGTCCCGGCGGGGGCGGTCGAGCCCGGCGTACCACCCGTCGAGGTCGTCCCAGGGGGTGGCGAGCCTGGCCAGCGGCTCGGTGGGAAGGCGGACCTTGACCACCCCGGGCACCAGGCCGGGCTCGTCCGCGGACACCTCCCGCCACACCATGCTCCGCCAGCCGACGCCCAGCTCCCGGCGGACCCCGCGTACATAGCCGCGCAGCAGCTCGCGCCGCTCCCCGGGCTCCGGCTCGCCGGTGAACCACCAGCCCTTCTGCGAGCGGTTGCCCGGCGCGTGCACGTCCAGGATGCCCGCCGGGTCCCTGCGGCCCGCGTAGACCCCGCGGTGCGGGCGCGCGCCGCGCAACGACGCGGACACGGCGCCGACCGCGACGCCTCCCCGCCGGAGCACGGTGACCAGCACCGGGGCCTGCGCCGCCCAGGCGTAGCCGCGCAGCAGGTCGTACCGCCAGGTCACGCACTGCCCGGCGGCGCGGCGCAGAGCCTCCCAGTCGCCGGGTTCCGGATCGTGCCGGGGGTCCAGGTGCTCCAGGGTGAGGGTCATCCCATCGCCCAACGGGGGACGACGAGCACCTTCATCGGGACGTAGTCGAAGCCGAGTGACCGCTTGAGCTCCACCCGGCCACGGCCGCAGTAGAGCTGCTTGGCCCCCTCGTCCGCCATCCGCCGGACGAGTCGCGCGTAGAGGTCGAAGTAGAGGTCCTTACGGCCGCCCGCCGCCACCGGCAGCGTCGCCCAGGTCGCGGAGATCGGGGCCGTCGGGTGGTGGAACAAGGTGTTGAAGGCCAGCAGGCGGCCCTCGTCGTGGTAGGAGATGACGGTCACGTCGTCGCGCCGCGCCACCGCGGCGAAGTACTCGGCGGGCAGCAGTTTGGTGAGGTCGCGGCGGGGCGCCAGCCGTGTCGTGTGCAGGCGGTTCAGCTCGGACATCTCGGCCGGGTCGAGATCGTGCCGGGCCGTACCCTCCTCCACACGCAGGTCCGTGGCCTGCGTGACGGCCCGGATCTGCCGGCGCAGGCTCTTCCGGCGCGTCTTGCTGAGCGAGCCGAGCCAGCCGTCGACCGAGGACCACTGGATGTCCATCACCGAGGTGCCGAGCGAGTCCCGTGAGATCGAGCCGCGCCGGGTCACCAGGGTCAGCTCGGGTTCCGTCAGCATCCGGTAGAGCACCCCGGCGAGCCCCCACCCGAGGTGCCGCGCCGCCGCCCGCTCGAACTCCCTGAGCATGGTACGGCGGGCCTCCGGCGTCACCTCGCGGGAGAAGTGCCAGGTGGCCTTGTTGGAGTGGCCCGGCAGCCAGACGTCCAGGACGAGCGGCTCCCTGCGCGGCCTTGCGGCCCGGGTGGAGCCGGGTAAGCGCAGGCCGAAGTAGATCGCGCCGACCGCCCCGACGATCCGGCCCTCGTCACGGAACACGGTGAGCAGAGGCCGGGCCCGTGATCCGGCGGACGCCGCCGCGATGACGTCGTAGGCCCAGAAGGCGGGCAGATGCTCGGTTTGCCGGAAGTCTTCCCAGCCAGCGGGCTCTGGATCGGTATCCGGATGCAGGATGTCCAATTTCACTGGGATGCCCTCCGGCGGCAACGTTCATCACAACATGGAGACAAAGGAGGTTGTCATGAAGAACTTGATTATATGTCTGGTTTGATCATGGGCGCACGGCCACAAGGAAGTGCGTGCGGCTGCTGGAAAGCGCCTACAGGCGGAGAGTGACATGAAGGTCGGAGTTACTGGTGGTAACGGCTTTATCGGCCGTTATGTCTGCGAAGAACTCGCAGCGAGAGGGCACGTTCCGTTGGTGTTCGATCACCGGGATCGTAGCGAAGGCCCGTGGGAGGTCATGCGGGGAGACATCAGGGACGCCACGGCGATGACCGAACTGGCGGCCCACTGCGACGCGATCATCCATCTGGCGGCCGTACTCGGCACCCAGGAGACGATCACCAATCCGCGACCGGCCGCGGAGACGAACCTCATGGGCGGCCTGAACTTCCTCGAGGCCGTCGCCCAGTACGACCTGCCCGGCGTCTACATCTGCGTCGGCAACCACTGGATGGACAACAGCTACTCCATCTCCAAGACGGCGGTCGAGCGTTTCGCCCGGATGTTCAACGCCCACCGCGGCACCAAGGTGAACCTGGTGCGCGTCGTCAACGCCTACGGCCCGCGCCAGCAGGCCGCCCCGCCGTTCGCGGCGGGCAAGGTCCGGAAGATCACCCCCGCCGTCGTGTGCCGGGCGCTGTCCGGCCTGCCCGTCGAGCTGTACGGCGGCGGCACCCAGATCTCGGACATGGTGTGGGTCGGCGACACCGCGCGGGCACTGGTCTCCGCGCTGGAGGTGGCCTCGACGCAGAAGGCGCTCGACCACGTGGTCGAGGTCGGCCCGACCACCTCCGGCAGCATCCGCGACGCGGCCGAGCTGATCATCGACCTCTGCGTGGCCAGGGGCTACGAGCGGGTGCCCATCGTCGACCTGCCCATGCGGCCGGGCGAGACTCCGGAGACCGCGGTCACGGCCGACACCGAGACCCTGCGGTCCGTGGGCATCGACCCCGCCTCGCTCGTCTCCCTGGAAGAGGGCATGGCGCGAACCGTGGACTGGTTCATCGAGAACCGCGGCGTCCACTGGAACGCACCGAAGTGAAGCACCTGGTGATCCTTGGCGGCTCGGACGGCACCATCAGTGCCTTCCGGGCCGCCAGGCGGCTCGGGCTGGGCACGATCTGCGTGGACATGCGCGCCGACGCGCCGGGTGTCCGCGAGGCGGACGAGTTCCTGCACATCAGCACCCGCGACGTGGCGGCGATGGCGCAGGCGCTGGCCGGCCGCGACGATCTCGCGGGCGTGCTCGCTCCGGGCAGCGACATCAACCTGCCCTCCCTCGTCGAGCTGACGGGCCTGCTCGGCCTGCCCTGCGGCCTGACCGAGCGGGCGCTGCGCGCCTCGGTGGACAAGGCGTACTTCCGCTCGGTGTGCGAGCGGATCGGCCTACCCGGCCCCCGCTACGCCAGCGGCCCCGCCGTGCTGGAGGAGGCCGTACGGCTGGCGTTCCCCGTCATCGTGAAGCCCGTCGACTCGGGCAGTTCCCGGGGGATCACGATCTGCCGTACCCCCGCCGACCTGGCCGCCGCCGTCGAGACCGCGACCGCGGCCTCACCCTCGGGAACCGTGATCGCCGAGGAGCTGGTGACCGGGCTCGACCTCTGCGGCGAGGCCGTCCTGCTGGACGGCAGGGTGGCGCTGCTGGGGCTGAGCGAACGCGTGACCGCGCCGCCCGAGGTGGTGGCCGTGGGCCACGACATGGCGCCGCGCGACGACGTGCTGACCAAGCGGGTCACCGAGCAGCTCGAACTGGTCTGCGCCGAGCTCGGCTACCGCGACGGCCCGGTCAACCTCGACCTCTTCGTCACCGGCGAGGAGATCGTGCTGATCGAGATGGGCGCGCGGATCGGCGGCAACGGCCTGGGCGAGGCCCTCGGCCTGATGTACGGGGTGGACACCGTGGAGGCGGTGGTCCGGCTCGCCGTCGGCGAGCGCCCCGCCCTGGCCGCCGGCCCGGCCGGGCACGCCGCCGTCCGGGTCCTGCGCGCGCCCGTGGCGGGCACGCTCGTCGCCATCCGCGGCCTGGCCGAGGTTCGCGCCCTGCCCGGGGTGGCGGACGTGGTCGTCGTCGCGGCTCCCGGAGACCAGGTCGTGCCGTACACCGAATGCCGGGCGAAGCTGGGCTACGTGCTCGCCTCCGCCGCCTCCGCGGGGGAACTGGCGGAGGTGCTGGCCGCCGTGGACGGCCTGGTCGGTGTAGATGTCGGCTGAGTTCTCCGCGCGGGCCTGGGACCTGGCCTACCGCCGGGTCGTCGGCCACGCCTTCCGGCGGGTGCCCTTCTACCGCGACCAGTGGGTGGCGGCCGGCCGGGCCCTCGACGAACCCGAGCCGACCCCCTCCGCCGCGCTCGCCGGCCAGCTCCACCGCCTCTGCCCGTTCGCCAGGCCCTTCGACCCGGCCGGCGAGCCCAGCCTGTGGATCGGCGAGGCCCGGATCCTGCGCGAAGCCCTCACCCTGGTGGGAGCCCCGCGCCGAACCCCCGTCCTGGAGGTACGGCCCGCCGTCCTCGACCGCCGCACCCTGGGACCGGGCGGACCCCGGTACGGCGTGCTCCTCGGGCCGGACGCCAAAGTGGTGAACGAGGCCAGGCGGCGGGCGCTGAACGCCGAGGCGCTCGAACTCGCCACCACGGCGGGCCGGGCGGTCGTGGTGGGCGACCGGCAGGCGCTCGACGAGGTCCTGCCCCGGCTCGACGGCGTCGACGTGACCACCGTCGAGCGGGTCTCCCTCGCGCAGGCCGCTGCGGGGGAGAACGGGACGCTGGTGCACGACCCGCACCTCGGCTACTTCGCGGGCCGGGCCTCCTGCGGCCGGATCCACCTGCTGTGGCGTCGCTTCCACGCCAGGCGGGCCGGGCAGGTGACGACCGTGTCGGCATTGCGGCGGCGGCCCGTCCTCGTGGACGTCATCCCGGACGACCCCCCGTCCGGGCACACCCCCGGCACCTGCCCCGAACACGGCACACCGATCATCTCTCCGCTCTGACCTGGGAGTTCACTGTTGTCCCAATCATTCTGGCGGGCCAATAGGGTCGCCCTGCTGGCAGGTGTGGTGGCCCTGGCGGCCGCCGGCGCCGTTCGTTTCGTCCTGCCGTACGAGCGGGAGCTCACCTCGCTCTGGTTGTTCCTCGCGAAGCTGGTCCCCCAGATCGCCGCCATCGTGGCCATCGCCTGGCTCGACGTCGAGTGGGCGCGGCGGCTGCGACTGCACCTGGTCGCGATGCCCGCGATCTTCCTGGCCTTCCTGCTGTACTTCGTGCCGAAGACGTTCATGACCGCCCGGGACATGGCCGCCGAACTGGCCACGTTCGAGGACCTGTACCTGCACGTGGTCGTGTTCGTGCCGTTCCTGATCGTGGCGCTGGTCCTGGTCTACCGGATCGGCGGCGGCACCCGGGAAGGTGTGCTGCGGACCGGGGCCGCGATGACGATCCTGCACGTCTCCGGGCTGGAGGACCTGGTCGCGGTGTCCATGAACAGCCAGCTCGACGCGATTCCCGAAGTGTGGGACTGGGCGCACCACATCACGGTGAGAATCGGCCACGCGGCGACGAAGTACGAGGCGTACGCCTTCATCGCTGCCCACGTCGTGGCCGCGATCCTGGCCCTCACCCTGCCCAGACGCCTCTTCCGCCGCCGCTCCACTTCCCGACCTTCCTGACGCCGGCCCGCCTCGTGGCCCCGGTTCTCTTCCTCACTCCGGCCTGCCTTGTGGCCCCGGTTCTCCTCCTGACCCCGGCCTGCCTTGTGGCATCGGCCCGGTGCGGACCCGAATCGGGACCGTAGGTTCAGGTGGACGGGACCGCCGGGCGGATGTACTGCCGCCATGACCACCACACTCCCCCCGACCCGCCGCCAGCTCACCGTCTTCGCGCTGGTCCTGCCCGCGCTCGTGTTCCCGTCCCTCGCCTTCGCCGTGTCTCAGGGGCTCGACCTGGACCGGCTCGACGAGGCGCCCATCGCCGCGCAGATCGCCGTCTACAGCGGCGGGTTCATGCCCGGCATCGCAGGGCTGGCGGCCTGGCTGGCGGGCGGGCACGGCCTGCGCGGCTTCGACTGGGGCTTCCGCCGGGTGCCCTGGCGGACCATCGGCGTCGCCTGGGCACTCCCCACGCTGAGCATCGGCCTGGCGTACGGCCTGGCCTGGCTGACGGGGATCGCGCGCTTCGAGCCCGGGAACCTGGTCTTCGGGGTGCATCCCGCTGTGGGGGTGCTGCTCGGGCTGGTTCCTGGGATCGTGCCGTACATGGTGCTGTCGTTCGGGGAGCAGGTCGGCTGGAGTTCCATGCTGGCGGTTCGGTTGTCCGGAAGCAGGAGCGCCGATGTGACGGCGTTGATCGTGGGCGTGGTGTGGGGGGTGTCGCACTTTCCGCTGATGCTGATGGTGCCGGGGGGAATCAAGGAAGGGGTGCCTGCGGCGTACGCCCTGCTGTGGTTCGTGGTGGAGACGGTCGCGCTCGCCTATCCGCTGGTGTGGCTGCGGCTGCGCACCGGAAGCATCTGGCCGGTCCTGGTTCTGCACGCCACCCTGAACGCCTCGCTGTACTCAGTGGCCGTCGTCATGACCACGGCCACGGAGCACACGGCCTGGTTCCTCGGGGAGGGAGGCGCCCTGACATCCGTCTGCATCGCGACCGTGGTATTCGCCACCCGGCCGCTTTGGCGCTCTACACCCTCACCCAAGCCCTAAGTGCTTGGGCTCCAGCCGCTTCCCCGGCTGGAGCAATGTCGACAATATGAGCTTTTGTCCGATTTGCCTAGGCTTTGTGTGCGGGAATTTGGCGAGGTCCTGACCCCGCGCGAAGACGCTCAAACGATGGGGGGACGGCCGGCGCGTGTCAGCCGGAGCACGGTGGTCCAGGACATCGGCCGGCGCACACCATGTCCGCCCTTGAGGCCTTCTCGTAGACCGGCGACCCAGACGGCGAGGTTCGCCCGGGATCGGATCCGGGCGATGCTGAGCAGCGTCCAGATCACCAGGTAGACGGGGACCAAGGGGGCAGGCAGGCGGCGGTAGGCGAGCCAGACCCGGTTGCGGGCGACGAGGCGGTAGAAGCCGGCGTGCCGGGCGGGGTCGGTGGCGGGATGGTGGATGACGATGCCGGGCGCGTACCAGCCGGTGCGCCCGAGGTCCCACAACCTCCAGCTCAGGTCGATGCCCTCGTGGAAGAGGAAGAACCCGCCGGGCCAGCCGCCTGCTTGCTCGTAGTCGGCGCGGCGCACGAGAACCACGCCTTCGGCCATGACGGTGACGGTTCCGGGCCGGGTGGCGTCGCCTGCGCGCAGGCGCGGGATCCAGCGGCGCACCGTGACGCCGGTGTCGGGGTCGGCGATGCGGGGTTGGATGTAGGCGGCTTCGGGGTGGCGGCGGGCTTCGGCGACGAGCCGGGCGAGTGTGTCGGGCGCGGGAAGGAAGGCGTCATTGTCGAAGAAGAACACGAACTCGCCGCAGCCCGGCCCGGCCAGGACGTCGGCGCCGACGTTACGGCCGGCGGGAATGCCCGCGTTGACGGGCAGCGTGACGGTACGCACGCCGGCGGGCACCTGGTCGGGATCGGGCTCCACTCCGTTGCCCACGATGATCACCCGCAGCTCGACATCCCGCTGGGCGAGGAGGGACGCCATCGCCTGCGGGAACGCGGCAGGCCGATCGTTCATGGTGAGGACGACCACGTCGATGACGGGCTTCGGGCTGGTCATCAATCCGCCAGGGCGACGCGCACCAGCCAGCCGTGCTCACCGCGCTGGAGTTCAGGCCGCAAGCGATCGAAGCCCGGCCGACCCCGTTCGCGCCAGCGGTCGGCCCATCCGGTCAGAGCATGCCATGCCTCACCGTCTCCGGCGAGGATCGCGTCATCGGAGCCCACCAGGGCGGCCCCGGCAGGAGAGGCGTAGCCGATCCGCCAGCCGGGATCACCGAGAGCGGCAGTGGTCAGCCCCTCGGGCCGGGTGGCGAGCAGGTAGGCATAGAACCCCGCAGCGTCCTCCGCTTCGGCCAGAGGCCCGGAGACAGGCCGGCCTTCGGCGATGAGCCGTTCCAGGACCGCCTCGCCGACCGTGCGGCCGTCTTCGGCGCGCAGCCACGCCGCCGACAGCCACCACGGCTGCTGCCCGCCGTCGTGGACCAGGGCGTCGACGCCGTACGGCGGGACCATCCACTGGTCGACGACCTCGGCGTGAGCTTCGACGAATCCGGCCTTCAGGAGCCGGTCCACGGTGATGGCGGTGGCGTGCCGGCCGCGGCGGGCCCGTACGACGAGGATGGTTTTGGCCAGGTCGGTCACGTTCAGCGGGGTCACCATGAGCGCGCCGGGGACGGCCTGGTGCGTCCACTCGGCGGGGATGGAGCGTGGGGCGGCCCAGGCGATGATCCGATCGAACGGCCCCTGAGCAGGGGCGCCCTTGACTCCGTCGCCGTTGATCAGATGGGCGTTGGTGCGCTGGTCGGCGTGCAGGAGCCGCTCGGCGCGACGGGTCAGGTCCGGATGAACCTCGACCGAGACGACGTGTCCGGTGTCACCGACCAGATGGGAGATGAGCGCGGTGGAGTAGCCGGAGCCGGTGCCGATCTCCAGGACGCGCTGGCCGGGGGCGAGCTGGAGCAGGTCGAGCATCGCTGCGATGATCGCGGGAGCGGATGTCTGGGGCAGCTTACCGCCGTCGGGCGACAGCGTGTAGTAGGTCTCGTCGACGCTGCCCAGCGCGCTCCGCACGGGCGCGCTGACGGTCTTCGTGGTGTCCACGGCTGTCTCCCTCGCTTGCGAACAGCAGCCATTGTCCCTCCACACAGCCCGGCAGACGGCGGTTCGCACCTGCTCGTAGTCTCCTCCCCAGTTCAGGGGCAGCGCCCTGGCCGTCTTCGCTGCGCCCCTGTGGATGACCGCTCTCTGTCCACAGAACCCCGTTCGCTCGCTGTCTCCTCACCTCGCCTCGCGTCCACGGGGTTTCGGGGGCCGAAGACGGTGAGGCCCACCAGGCGGAGGTCCTGTGTGGCGACGGCGCGTACCGCTGCGCGGTTGTCCTCGTCGTGGTCGGTCTTGAACAGGTCCTCCGTGTACACCGCCACCCTCAACCCATGGCCCACCGCGCGCTCGTGCGTCCAGGCGAGGGCCGCGTTGTCGGCGGTGTACACGAGCACGGGCTGGCGGAACATCGGCAGGTAGACGGTCCCTGACGCATCTTCGTACGGCAGGCCGACGGTTTCGGGGACTCCTCCGGCCACGGCGCTGGACAGGAAGGCGGTGAGAGAGCCTGCGCGCGTACCCCGGTTCTAGGTCAGGGTGACCGGGAGTTCCTTGATGCCGTTGATGAAGTTGGAGCGGAGGTGCTTGGCCGCGCCGGTGCGGCGTAGGCGGGGGTAGCGGATGGCCAGCTGCTCGAACAGGATGCGGAGTTCCAGTTTGGCCAGGTGGTTGCCCAAGCAGAAGTGGGCGCCGCCGCCGCCGAAGCCGATGTGCGGGTTGGGGTCGCGGCCGATGTCGAAGACCTCCGGGTCGGTGAAGACGGCGGGGTCGCGGTTGGCCGAGGAGTAGAACACCACGACCTTGTCGTTCTCGCGGATCTGCTGCCCGCCCAGCGTCAGGTCGGTGGTGGCGGTGCGGCGGAACAGGTTGACCGGCGACACCCAGCGGACGATCTCGTCGGCGGCGGTCCGGGAGAGCGCCGGGTCGGCGACGAGCCGGTCCCACTGGCCGGGGTGGTCGAACAGGGCGAGCATGCCGCCGGAGGCGGCGTTGCGGGTGGTCTCGTTTCCGGCCACCACGAGCAGCAGCACGAACAGGTCGAACTCGTTCTCGTCCAGTTCGGAGCCGTCGTCGGCGGGCTGGATGAGTGTGGTGACGATGTCGTTGCGCGGGTTGGCGCGGCGCTGGGCGGCGAGCTGGTTGGCGTAGGCGTAGACCTGCATGGCGGCGGCGGGGCCGTCTTCGGGGGAGGTCGCGTAGTCGGGGTCCTGGGCGCCGATCATCTGGTTGGACCAGGTGAAGATCTTGTCGCGGTCGTCGACGGGGGCGCCGAGCAGCTCGCAGATCACGTACAGCGGGAGTGGCGCGGCCACTTCGGTGACGAAGTCGACCTCGCCCGAGCACTTGTCGAGCAGGTCGTCGCAGATGTCGCGGATGTGCTGTTCGAGGGCGCCGATCGTGCGCGGGGTGAAGCCGCGGTTGACCAGTGAGCGCCGCCTGGTGTGCTCGGGCGGGTCCTGGTTCAGCATCATCATCCGCTGCAGTTCCACCTGGTCGTCGGGCATCTCGTTGAACAGCGAGAGCCTGCGCGCGGAGGAGAACAGCTCGGAGTGCCGGGAGACGTACACGACGTCCTCGTGGCTGGTGACCGCCCAGAAGTCGGGCTCGCCGGGGTGCCGGTAGACGGGCGCGTTGGCGCGCAGCCAGGCGAGTTGCTCGTGCGGGGGGCCGGAGTTCGCGTACTGATCCTCGTCCACCAGGTCGATGTGCACTCAGTCCACCCCAGGAATTAAGCCCGATACGTCCTGATGCGAGTTCTATTACGCCCCTGTACGGCCGTCAAGTCGACGCGTGGTGCTATCTAGATTGTAATCCTAACTAGGTTGTTCTACGGTCTAGATATGTTCACTGCTCTCACCGTGCTCCTCCTGATCCACCTCGTGCTGCTGAGCCCGCTGCTGGGCAGGCGGACCTACCGGCGGCTGCTGCGTACCCGCGACGGCGACCCGAGGGCGTACGCCCGCACCTCCGCTGGGTGGATCGCCGAGCTGTGGGCGATAGCCGCGGTCGCCGTGCTGATCTTCGCGCTCTCGCCGGTCCTCGACCTCGCCGACGTGGGCTTCGGCGTGAGCCCGGACGACCTGAGCACCCTCGCCGGCGCGGCGGTCGGCCTCACCGTCGTCGTCCTGGGTCTCGGCCTGCTCATGCGCCGCCTGCCCGCCCCGCCCACCCAGGACGCCTTCCAGGGCCTGCTCCCGCGCACGACGGCGGAACGCGGATTCGCCCTGCTCCTGGCGGTCAGCGCCGGAGTGTGCGAGGAGATCGTCTACCGCGGCCTGCTCATCGCGCTCGGCGTCCACGTGCTCGGCCTGAGTACGGAGATCGCCGCCGCCCTGGCCCTGGCCGTGTTCGTGCTCGGCCACCTCTACCAGGGCTGGAAGGGCATGATCATGGTCACCCTGGCCGGTTTCGGGCTCACCGTGCTCTACCTCAGAACCGGCAACCTGGTGCTGCCCATCGTCGTGCACATCCTGATCGACATCCGCTCACTGCTGCTGGCTCCGGCTAGTCGGCGAAGCGGCGTAGGTAGCATCGCTACCGTGAAAAGATAGAGCTGTGTCTTCCGACCGCCGCGCGAGCTGGCTCAAAGGCGTCCTCGACCTGCTGGTGCTCGCCAGCCTGACCGAGGGGGAGAACTACGGCTACGAGATCGCCAAGTCGCTCGCCGGGTCGGGCCTCGGCCAGATCAAGGGCGGCACCCTCTATCCCGTGCTCAACCGGCTGGAGGAAGGGGGGCTGGTGTCCGCGGAGTTCCGGGTGACCGAGCGCGGGCCGGGCCGCCGCTACTACCGGCTGACCCCCAAGGGCCGCGAGATGCTCGCCGAGCAGGGCGGGCTGTGGGTGGCCTTCGACGAGTCCGTGCGGTCCGTGCTGGCCAAGGGAGGCATCCGATGAACGGCTATTTCGACGAACTGGCCGTGCTGCTCCGGGAGAGGGGGGTGCCCGCGGAGCGGGTCGCCTCGACGATCGAGGAGCTGTCGGCTTTCGCCGAGGAGGGCTCCGGCGATCCGGAGGAGGAGTTCGGCCCGGTCGCGGCCTTCGCCGAGCAGCTGGCGCCCGACGGCTGGGAGCCGTGCGGCACCTGGTTCCAGTACGCCTACTTCAAGCGGCCCGGCGCGGCGAGCGTGGGCCCGGCGGCCGAGCTGCACGCCCCGCCGCCCGCCCCCGAGCGCAGGACGTTCTTCAGCCGCCGCTTCTACCTGCTGGTCGCCGCGGTCGTGGCCCTCTGCGTGCTGGCCGTGGTGCTGATCGGGATCAGCCTGGTCAAGGGCGGGGTGGACGGCACGGGGTTCGTGATCGGCGCGGCGGTGGGCGCCGCGGGCGTGCTCGTCGCATTCTGGCTCACCGTACGCAGGCAGACCCGCTGACCAGGCCGGTCAGCCGCTTTCGACGTCCTTGAGGTGAGGTCCCGGCGAGGATCAGGGCGGGCTTGACCTTGGCCACTAGTTCCAGGTCTGCGAGAGTCCGTCGGTCAAGTCATCGGGTGTCTGCGGCATGGGGTGCCTGACATGGAAGGACCACGGGAACCTGGGCGCAACAAGACGCCCCCTCCGATGTCTTCGGGACCACCGCATCATGCAGGCGGAAGTAGGCATCGGATCACTCACTAGCCTGTTCGCGATCGCACCAGGCCATTACCGCATATTCCGAGGTCACAGATCGGGTGTATCCGCCAAAAGAGGCTTGACAAGGGCTTGGTCCTCCCAGCAGCATCTGGAACGAGACATCCGATGTATGGCGAAGGGTGCGGTGTGAAGCTGCTGCGAGTTGGACCCGCCGGCCAGGAGCGGCCAGTGGTGATGGATGCCGCCGGTATCCTGCGCGACACAGGAGAGGTCGAGTTCGACGGGGCCTTCCTCGCCTCCGGGGGAGTGGCGCGCGTCCGCGACGCGCTGGAGCGCGGCGCCCTGCCCCTCGTCGAGGCGGACGGCCTGCGGGTCGGCGCCCCGATCGCCAGGCCCGGCAAGGTCGTCTGCATCGGTCTCAACTACAGCGACCACGCCGAGGAGACGGGGGCCACGCCCCCGACGGAGCCGGTGGTCTTCATGAAGGCCGCCAACACCGTGATCGGCCCCGACGACCAGGTGCTCGTCCCGCGCGACAGCGTGAAGACCGACTGGGAGGTCGAGCTCGCCGTCGTCATCGGCGAGACCTGCCGCTACGTGGAGACGCACGAGGAGGCCCTGTCCAAGGTCGCCGGGTACGCGATCTCCAACGACGTCTCCGAGCGCGAGTTCCAGCTTGAGCGCGGCGGCCAGTGGGACAAGGGCAAGTCCTGCGAGACGTTCAACCCGCTCGGCCCCTGGCTGGTCACCGCCGACGAGATCGCCGACCCGCAGAGCCTCGGCATGCGGCTGTGGGTGGACGGCGAGCTGCGCCAGAACGGGAACAGCAAGAACATGATCTTCGGGGTGGCCGAGATCATCCGCTACCTGAGCCGGTTCATGGTGCTGGAGCCCGGCGATGTGATCAACACCGGGACTCCGGCGGGCGTGGCGATGGGGCTGCCCGGCCAGCCGTACCTGCGGGCGGGGGCGGTCATGGAGCTGGAGATCGACGGACTGGGCCGCCAGCGGCAGACGGTGGGCCAGGCATGACGTACCGCATCGTGGGGATGGAGACGCACGACATCCGCTTCCCCACCTCGCGCGAGCTCGACGGCTCCGACGCGATGAACCCCGACCCCGACTACTCCGCCGCGTACGTGGTGCTGACGACCGACGACGGCTTCGAGGGACACGGGTTCGCCTTCACCATCGGGCGGGGCAACGACGTGCAGACGGCCGCGATCAGCGCGCTGTCGCCGTACGTCGTCGGCCGTGACGTCGAGGACCTCGGCGCGCTGTACAAGGAGATGGTCTACGACTCCCAGTTGCGCTGGCTCGGCCCGGAGAAGGGCGTCATGCACATGGCGATCTCCGCCGTGGTCAACGCTCTGTGGGACCTCAAGGCCAAGCGCGCGGGCAAGCCGCTCTGGCTGCTGCTCGGCGAGATGACGCCCGAGGAGATCGTCGGCCTGGTGGACTTCCGCTACCTCAGCGACGCGCTCACCCCCGAGGACGCCCTGGCCATCCTGCGGGCGAGCGAGCCGGGCAGGCGCGAGCGGATCGAGCGCCTCAAGGCCGGCGGCTACCCCGCCTACACCACCTCGCCCGGCTGGCTCGGCTACGACGACGACAAACTCCGCCGCCTCTGCAAGGAGGCGCTCGACCAGGGCTTCACCCAGATCAAGCTCAAGGTCGGCGCCGACCTCGCCGACGACGTGCGCAGGTTCCGGGTGGCCCGCGAGGTCTGCGGCCCCGGCTTCCCGATCGCGATCGACGCCAACCAGCGCTGGGACGTCGCCTCCGCCATCGAGTGGGTGGGTGCGCTGCGCGAGTACGGCGTGCACTGGGTCGAGGAGCCCACCAGCCCCGACGACGTGCTCGGCCACAAGGCGATCGCCGAGGGCATCGCGCCCATCGCCGTCGCCACCGGTGAGCACGTGCAGAACCGCATCGTGTTCAAGCAGCTCCTGCAGGCCGGGGCCATCTCCTACCTGCAACTCGACTCCGCCCGGGTCGGCGGCGTCAACGAGAACATCGCGATCCTGCTGCTCGCGGCCCGCTTCGGCATCCCCGTCTGCCCGCACGCCGGCGGCGTGGGCCTCTGCGAGCTGGTGCAGCACCTGTCGATGTTCGACTACGTCGCGGTCAGCGGCTCGATGGAGAACCGGGTGATCGAGTATGTCGACCACCTGCACGAGCACTTCATCCACCCGGTCGTGATCGACAACGGCAACTACGTCGCGCCCGCCGCGCCCGGATTCAGCGCCGAGATGCACGCGGCCTCGATCGCCGCCCACGCCTTCCCCGGCGGCGAGGTCTGGAGGGACCAATGACGACACTTCGCGCCCTGGTCACCGGCGGCGGCTCCGGCATCGGCCTGGCCACCGCCACCCTGCTCGCCGCGCGCGGCATGCGCGTCGCCTGCCTGGACCTCGACCCGCCCGGCGAGCCGTTCATCGGCGTCAAGGCCGACGTCAGCGACGACGCCCAGGTCCGTACGGCCGTCGCCGAGGCCGTCGAGCGCCTCGGCGGCCTCGACGTCCTGGTCAACAACGCGGGCATCGGCGCGGCGGGCACCGTCGAGGACAACCCCGACGAGGAGTGGCGCCGGGTCCTCGACGTCAACGTGCTCGGGATGGTCAGGGTGACCCGGGCGGCTCTGCCGTACCTGCGGGAGTCGGGGCATGCCTCGATCGTCAACACCTGCTCGATCGCGGCCACGGCCGGGCTGCCCCAGCGGGCCCTGTACAGCGCCAGCAAGGGCGCGGTGCAGTCGCTCACGCTGGCGATGGCCGCCGACCACGTGCGCGAGGGCATCCGCGTCAACTGCGTCAACCCGGGCACCGCGGACACGCCGTGGGTCGGGCGCCTGCTCGACGCGGCCGACGACCCCGCCGCCGAGCGCGCCGCGCTCAACGCCCGCCAGCCGATGGGCCGTCTGGTCAGCGCGGACGAGGTCGCCGCGGCGATCGCCTACCTGGCCGGACCCGAGGCGGGCGCCACGACCGGAACCGCGCTCGCCGTCGACGGCGGCATGCAGGGCCTGAGGCTCCGCCCATTGAACTGACTCCTGCACCCCCGCCCATCACGAGTTAGAGGCGAACAATGATCAGCCGGATCGAAAGGCACAGGACTGGTGACTCCTCCGCTCCCTGAAGGGAGCGGCTTCTCGCTAAGCCGCTTACGCAGCGTCGCGAAGGGCAAGCCCTGCCCTCACAATGTTGGTCGCCGCGTTCACGTCGGCGTGCGCGGTGTGCCCGCACGCCATGCCCCTTGAAACGCGGAAACCCCGGCGCGCGGCCCTCGCGGACCCGCTTGAAGAACGCCGCGAACGCCCTGTCCAGACGGCGCAACGTGACCTGCTGAGAGGAGAACGACCAACGCGCCTGCCCGTCCGGGTCCTCAGCGCCGCGGCCTGCTTGACGGTGGGGCGCAGCAGGAACTTGAACGACCTACGCACACCCACCTCCGAGAGCTTGAACTGACCAGCCGACGCTATCGGCTGGCACCGACAAAATCCGAACGTGTAAGGAGACGACGAATGTGCAGGTCAGGGCAGGCTCGGGCCTTGACGGCCCTCACGCTCCCGATTCCCCCGCCGCCTAAAGGCGACGGTCCCGTCGGGAGCGCTTGATGGAACGGCTGGCGATCCACACCCGGCTCAAGCCCGGCTGCGAGGAGATCTACGACCGGGAGCACGCCACCATCCCCGCCGACCTGGAGGGGGCGATGCGGGAGAACGGCGTACGCTCCTGGCGGGTCTTCCGCGACGGCCTCGACCTGTTCCACTTCGTGGAGGTCGACGACTACGCGGCGCTGCAGGCGGCGCTCAGGGACCACCCGGCCGACCTCGCCTGGCAGGCGCAGATGAACCGCCTGCTCGACGGGGACTTCGACAAGAGCGGCGGAAGCCTGCCACTGGTCTGGGAGATGACGTGATCGACCTGCCCCGCCTGGGCTTCGGCGCCGCGCCCATCGGGAACCTGTTCACGGCCGTCGGCGACGACGAGGCCAGGGCGTCGATCGACGCCGCCTGGGAGGCCGGAGTCCGGCTCTACGACACCGCCCCCCACTACGGCCTCGGCCTGTCCGAACGCCGTCTCGGCTCGGCGCTCGCCGGCCGCTCCGGGTACGTCCTGTCCACCAAGGTCGGCCGCGTGCTCGTCCCGTCCACCGCCGGCGGCCGCGACGACCAGGGCTTCGACGTGCCCGCCGACCACCGCCGGGTCTGGGACTTCTCCCGCGACGGCGTCCTCCGCTCCCTGGAGGACTCCCTGGTACGGCTCGGCCTCCCGTCGATCGACATCGCCCTCATCCACGACCCCGACGACCACGCCGACCAGGCGTTGACCGAGGCGTACCCCGCCCTGGCCGAGCTGCGGGCCCAGGGCGTGGTGAAGGCGATCGGCGTCGGCATGAACCAGTGGGAGCTGCCCGCCAGGTTCGTCCGCGAGACCGACATCGACGTGGTCATGCTGGCCGGGCGGTACACCCTGCTCGACCGGTCGGGCCTGCCGCTGCTCGACGCGTGCGCCGAGCGGGGGGTGCGGGTGCTGGCGGCGGGCGTGTTCAACAGCGGCCTGCTGGCCACCGACGAGCCGTCCGGGACGTACGACTACCAGCCCGCGCCCGGCTCCCTGCTCGCCCGCGCCCGCCGGATCGCGGGCGTGTGCGCCCGCCACGGGGTGACCCTGCCTCAGGCCGCGCTGGCCTTCCCCCTGCGCCACCCCGCGGTCGCCTCGCTCGTCGTCGGCGCCCGCTCCGGCCCCGAGGTCCACCGCAACGCCGCCCTGCTGGCCACGCCGGTGCCGCCCGCGTTGTGGGCCGACCTGGAGTCCGAACACCTCATCTGACGAGCCCCGGGGCCCGGCCGACGCGACGGTCCTGGCGAGTTCACGGCGACCGGCGGCTACTGGCACTCACTCGGCGGACAGCAGGATCCAGGCCGTCGAGCGGCCCTCCTCGTACGGGGAGTCAAGGCGTTTGCCGATCACGCCGGGGAGGCCCTGCTCGCCGGCGGCGTGCAGGACCGGACCCGCCTGGGCAGGCCAGCTCGGGGCGGTCTGCCAGCGCGGGCCCGCGACGTCCAGCGCCTCCAGCGCGGCCCGCCGCCGCCGGTACGGCTCGGCGACCAGCGAGCGGCCGTCGTCGTAGAGCAGGTCGTAGCAGACGAGGACCTCCGCCGCGCCGCCCACCGAGACGACCTCGCCCTCCAGCACGGCCGTCCGGCTGCCGAACGACTCGGCGAGCGGCCGCAGCCACGGATACTCGCGGGCCGGCCCGGTGCGCCCGCCCTCGATCGTCACCCGCACCCACTCCCCGCCCCACGCGAACTCGAAGGCGTACGCGGCGAGGTCCCGCGGCGGTTTGCTCCTCGTGACCGGCAGCATCCGGCCCAGGCTCGGGAGCGGATCGCGGACCGGCGGGTCCATGCGGTGAATCATCCAGTTCCGCCCGTTCGTCGGAAACAGGACGAACCTCCCCGACGCCCGTGACCCGTGCAACACCACCTTGACCTCGCGATCGGTCCACTTCTCCGTCTCGTATGTCCCGCGATCCCAGATCGTCATCGTGCCGCCGCCGTACTCGCCCTGCGGGATCTCCCCATGGAACTCGAGATACTCCACCGGATGGTCCTCGGTGCGCACGGCCAGATGATTCGTCCCCGGATCCTCAGGCAGCCCCTTCGGAATCGCCCACGAGACCAGCACCCCGTCCCGTTCGAGCCGCAGGTCCCAGTGCAGGGCCCGCGCATGGTGCTCCTGCACCACGAACGCCTCGTCCCGCCCCGGCTCAGGAACGGCCACCTCCACCGGCTCGGGCGTACGGCCCCGCCGCCGCATACCCCGATATCGCTCCAGCTTGTCAGGCACACCACCCTCATACCCGCCCGCTTAGCCCCCGACCTCCCACAAGGAACTCACGGGCATGGCACGCATCCGGTCCCCGAAGGGAATCGTCTGGGTCCCCGTGTGCAGCACGATCCCCACGACGAAGTCATCCCCAAGCCTGTCGGCCAGATGCCGCAACCCTCTGAAATCCTCAGGCCGCACCGTGGACGACGCCTTCACCTCGACGCCCACAACCCGCCCCTGCCGGTTCTCCAGAACGGCGTCCACCTCGACCTTGTCCTTGGTGCGGTAGTGGAAGAGCTCGACGCGCTCCTCCGACCAGGTCAGCTGGCGGGCCAGTTCCATCAGCACGAAGCCTTCGAGAAGCGGCCCGATGGCGCCGTCTGGGCGGACGAGCCCGCGCGCGTCCGCGCCAAGAAGGTTCGCCGCCACCCCCGAGTCGACGAACGCGATCTTGGGGGTGGCGGTGACCCGGTTGCTGAGGTTCCTCGACCAGGCGGGAATGCGCTTGATCAGGAAGACCTCTTCCAGCAGACCTAGGTACCTGTACGCGGTGCTGGTCGAGAGCCCGAGGTCATGGGCGAGCGTGTTGCCGACGAGGAGTTGCCCGGAGCGCGCGGCCAGCAGCCGTACCAGCTTGCGCATCTCGGTGATTCGCTCGATCTCCGAGAGCCGGCTCACATCCCGGGCGATCAGGTCGCCCACGTAGGAATCCAGGAAGTGCTGCCGCCTGCGGGCGTTGGTCCGCGCCACCGCCTCCGGGAAGCCACCCCGGACGATCCGCTCGGCGTAGTCGCTCCGTGTGGTCGTGGACGTGTGACGCAGCGCCGCCCCCTCGCCGAAGACCGAGTCGACGAATCCGTCAGGCGTGCCGTCGATCTCGCCCTGGGCGAATGGCCACAGCTCGATGGTCTCCACCCTGCCGGGCAGCGTGTCAGGCAGGCCCCGGAGGCCGAGCAGGCGGGACGAGCCGGTCAGCAGGAAGCGACCGGGTCGGGGGTCGGCGTCGACCTGGGCCTTGATCGCCAGCAGGAGGTCGGGCGCTCGCTGGATCTCATCGATGACCATGAGGTCCGGGAAGTCGACGAATCCGTCAGGGTCGGCGGTCGCCCCCTGCCGGACGAGTGAGACGTCGAGATCACGCCATTCTCCCGCCTTGCCCTTGGCGATCTTGCGGACCAGGGTGCCCTTGCCGCTCTGGCGCGCACCGTTGATCAGGACCACGCGAGTGTCCGCCAGCGCGTCCGTGACGGCCGTCTCCGCATGCCGCGGAAGCACACCGCCGAGAAGGGTGTCGACCATGCGTTGAGCATGGCAGGGCAGTGCTTGGCGTGGTGAATTGGTCGCTACCCGCGTGGTGAATTGGTCGCATGATCCATGGTGAATCGGTCGCAGGGTATGTGGTGAATCCGTCGCTGGTTGGGTGGGGGATCAGGCGTGGGTGTAGTTGGTGATCCACAGGCCGGGGATGACTTCGAGGTCGCCGGTGGAGGTGAAGCCGAGGCGTTCGTAGAGGGTGCGGGCCGGGGTGTTCTTCTGGCCGGTGGAGACCTCGGTGCGGCGGCCGGAGGCGCGGGAGAGGAGTTCGGTGACCAGGGAGCGGCCGATGCCCTTGCGGAGTTCGCGCGGGTCCACGATGAGGCGGTCGATGTCGAGCAGCGAGGGGGTCTCCGACCAGGCCACCGCGCCGACCAGCCGGTCGCCGTCGTAGGCGCCCAGCCAGGTCAGGCCCGCCGCGAGCAGGTCGTCGAGGGACTCGTGCAGCGGGGGGATGCGGTCGTCGCCGATGAGTCCGGCCTCCACGGCATAGGCCGCGTGCTGGACGGCCAGCAGCCGCCGCCCGATCTCACCCGTGTCCGGCGTCACGTCGGCGAGGCGGATCAAAGCGCCTTCTTCAGCCACGACTCGACGCCCGCGATGTGCACGATCGCCCACGAGCGGGCCACCTCGGGCTGGCGGGCGGCGATCGCCTCGTAGATCGCCGTGTGCTGTTCCTGGGTCTTCTCCATGGCGCCTTCCTGGGTGAGGCCACGCCAGATGCGGGCCCTGGTCGTCGGCCCCGACAGGCTTTCGATGAACGAGCACAGCACGCTGTTGCCCGAGCCCAGCGCGATGCGCTGGTGGAAGGTGAGGTCGTTGGCGACGAGCTCCTCGATGGTGGGCTCGGCGGGCAGCGAGTCGAGGACGGTGCGCAGGTCCTCGATGTCGGCTTCGGACATCTGCTGGGCGGCCATCGCGGTCGCGGCGGGCTCCAGGATGCGGCGGACCTCGAAGAACTGGATCACCGTGTCGTCGCGGTGCAGGTCGAGGACGAACGACATGGTGTCGAGCAGCAGCCGGGGCTCCAGGCTGGTGACGTAGGTGCCGTCGCCCTGGCGTACGTCCAGGACGTTGATCAGGGCCAGCGCGCGGACGGCCTCGCGCAGGGAGTTGCGGGACAGGCCGAGCCGTTCGGCCAGGTCGGCCTCCTTGGGGAGCCGGTCTCCGGGGAGAAGCTCCCCCGAGACGATCATCTGCTTGATCCTGTCGATGGCCGCGTCGGTTACCGCCACGTGTACTCCCTAGACATCGGATGTCTAGGAGTCTAGAGCCTCGAAGAGCACCTGATCGCCGTTCGGGAGCCTTCTGACGAGACCGCGCACCTCCAGGGCGCGCAGGTGTGCGGCGGCCTCGCCCGCGGCCATGCCTCGGAGTATGGGGGGCAGGTCGTCCCAGGAGCGGTTCCAGGTCATCCGGGCGGCGGTGTCCCAGATGGTCAGTCGGCCAGCCCGCCGCTCAGGGCCGCCCACGCGTCGGGATGGTTCCACCCGGCGTCCACGAGTACGGGACCGGCGGGCGAGTCGAGCGCGTAGACCAGCGTGTATCCGAGCGGACTACCCGGAATGGGCACCGGCACGCTCCACACCCCGCCCCCGAGCTCGGCGGGACTCTGCTCGGAGTACGGCCTGCGCCTGCTCGTCCTGGCCACCGTCGCGCCCCCGCTCGTCGTCTCTCTCAGTGTCCTCGTTCCGGCCCGGATCTCAGAGGCGTTCCAGGCACGGATCTCAGAGAGGCCCGGTTGTCAGAGTCGTTCCAGGATTGTCGCCGTGGCAAGGGCCCCGCCCGCGCACATCGTGACCAGCGCGGTGGCCGAGTCCGACCGCTCCAGCTCGTGCAGTGCCGTGGTGACCAGCCGCGCCCCCGTGGCCCCCACCGGATGCCCGAGCGCGATCGCCCCGCCGTTGACGTTCACCCGATCCAGGTCCGGCTCGTGCACCGCCGCCCACGACAGCACCACGGACGCGAACGCCTCGTTCACCTCGAACCTGTCGATGTCCCCGATCGCCAGCCCGGCCGAGCCGAGCACCTTCGCCGTCGCGTCCACCGGCCCGTCCAGGTGGTAGTACGGCTCCGAGCCGACCAGCGCCTGCGCCAGGATCCGAGCCCGGGGCCGCAGCCCGCGCCGCCGCGCCGCCTCCTCGCTCATCAGCAGCACCGCCGCCGCCCCGTCGGAGATCTGCGACGAGGTGCCCGCCGTGTGGAACGCGTCCTCGCCGAGGACCGGCTTCAGCTTGGCCAGCCCCTCGACCGTGGTCTCCCGCAGTCCCTGGTCCCGATCGACGGTGCCGTGCTCGGGCGTCTCGACGGGCATGACCTCCCGGTCGAACCTGCCCTCCGCCCAGGCCCGCGCCGCCAGCCGCTGCGACCGCGCCCCGAACCAGTCCAGCCGCTCCCTGCTCAGACCCCGCCGCCGCGCGATCCGCTCGGCCGCGGTGAACTGGTCGGGCAGATCGATGCTCCAGTCCTCGGGCCGCGGCTGGGCGGGCAGCACGTTGCTCCCGAGCGGCGTCCGGCTCATCACCTCGACCCCGCACGCGACCCCGGCCTCGATCACCCCCGCCCGGATGAGCGCGGCGACCAGATGCACCGCCTGCTGCGACGACCCGCACTGCGCGTCGATCGTGGTGACCCCCGCCTGGTACGGCAGGCCCGCGTACAACCAGGCATGCCGCCCCACATGCCCGCCCTGCTCACCCGCCTGGGTCACACACCCGGCGAACACCTGCCCGATCACCGCCGGATCGATGCCCGACCGCTCGACGAGCCCGCTGAGCGCCGCGGCCAGCACCTGTTGCGGTTTGAGTCCGGACAGCAGGCCGTTCCGCCTGCCGATGGGGGTCCGCAACGCTTCGACGATCACCGGTGTGCCCACGACGCCTCCAGAACGATGCTCTAGTGGCGACTGTAACGGGTTCTATTTTTATCCGGAAGGGGGAACGGTGAGGACGATCTTCCCGGTGTTGTGGCCCTTTTCGCCAAGTTCGTGGGCTTTTGCGGCTTGTTCCAGGGGGAGGACGGTGTCGATCTCCACGTGCAGGCGGTCCGCCATGACCAGGGCCGCGATGGTCCGCATCGTGGCGTGGTCGGGCTCGACGAGCATCTCCCTGGCGCGGATGCCCAGCGCCCCGGCCTGGGCGGACAGGTCCCCGGCCACGTTCGACAGGACCAGGGAGACGATGGTGCCGCCCGGCCGGAGGGTGCGCAGGGAGCGGGGGCCGTAGTCGCCGCCGATGGTGTCGATCACCGCGTCGAGGTCGCCGACCTCCTCGGCGAAGTCGGCGTTGCGGTAGTCGATGAGCTCGTCGGCGCCGAGGCCGCGCAGGAAGTCGTGTTTGGCCGCGCTCGCCGTACCGACGACGTGGGCGCCGCGGGCCTTCGCCATCTGGACGGCCAGGTGGCCGACGCCGCCGGCGGCGGCGTGCACGAGGACGCGCTGGCCCGCCTGCACGCGGGCGACATCGGCCACGGCCTGCCACGCGGTCTGCGCGGCCAGCGGCAGCGCGCCCGCGTGCACGTGGTCGAGTTCGGCGGGTTTGCGGGCGAAATGGCGGGAGGGGGCGGTGACGTACTCGGCGAAGGCGCCGTGCCCCTGCGGGTAGCGCAGCATGCCGAACACCTCGTCGCCCGGCTCGAACAGGGCCATCCCGGGGCCGACGGCCTCGACCACGCCCGAGACGTCCCAGCCGAGCACGAACGGCGGGTCGCCGAGCAGGCCGCCGGTCGCGCGGTGCTTCCAGTCGGTCGGGTTGAGCCCGGCCGCGTGCACCCGGACCAGCAGTTCGGTGGGGCCGGGCGCGGGACGGGCGAGCTCGATCTCGTGGAGCACCTCGGGGCCGCCCAGGGTGTCCTGGCTGATGGCGCGCATAGTGGTGGCGGTCATGGGGCCAGCATGCAATACCCCTGGTCGCGTTCGACAGCGGCCGGGCGGTCGTACGCCGAAAGGATCGGGCCGCGCGACGAGCGGCGCGGGTCAGAAGTCGGCGAGCAGGCGGCCGGCGGCGATCTCGATGCGGTGCTGGATCTGGTCGTAGGTACGGCGGCTGCGCAGCATCTCCAGCAGCTCGTGCACCCAGACGCTGGACAGCGAGCCGGTGAGGGCGAGCTGGTCCTCGGTGGCCTGCTCGGCGCTGAGCCCCTGCCCGGCCACCCGGAGCAGCAGCGCCGCCATGCGGTCGCCGAACGGGGTGTCCACCTCGGCCATGATCAGGGACCGGATCAGCGCGTCGGCCAGCTCGGGCTCGCGCATCAGGCCGCGGGTGGCGCGCATCAGCACGTCGACGGCCCGCCCCGCGGCGGTCGGCGCGCTGGGCGGGCGGCGCTCGATGCTGCTCTCCAGCAGGTCGATCTCCTCGCTGACCACGGCGACGACCAGGTCCATCTTGGACGGGAAGTAGCGGTAGAGGGTGCCGAGGGCGACGCCCGCGCGCTCGGCGACCGTGCGCATCTGCATGGCCTCGACCCCGCCGCGCGAGGCCAGCGCGGCGGCGGCCTGGACGATGCGCTTGCGCCGCTGGTGCTGGCTCCTGGTGCGCACGCCTGGCCCGGAGGGGGTGGGATGGCTGTCCATGTCCGCCTCGTGGGTGGTGCCGGGATGGGGCGCTGCGATCGTCGCATGCGGAGTACGCATGAGAACACGTTATCTGATTACCGCATTGTGCGGCTTATTACTCGCGGGTCACAAGGGAGGCGCATCGATGCATGTCTCCGGCATTACGGCGACATATTAGGACTAAATGCCCCGCCGGGCTCTGGACAGACAATAGAATCTGTTCTAGTTTGCGGATCGGCTGACCGAGCGCTTGCTAGGAGGCGAGCCCGACCTGGAGGGCCAGTGGACTTCAACCTGACCGAGACCCAGAACGACCTGCGCGCCCTGGCCGCCGGCCTGCTCGCGAAGGAGGCCGCCCAGCGGCGACTCGACGCCCACGACCGGTCCGGCGCGCCGTACGACGAGGAGCTGTGGCGGGCGATGGAGCGGGCGGGCCTGCTGGGCGTGTGCGTGCCCGAGGAGGCGGGCGGCGCGGGCCTCGGCGCGGTCGAGATGGCCGTGGTGCTGCGCGAGGTGGGCGCGCACGCGGCTCCGGCCCCCGCGCTGCCGACCCTGGTCGCCCAGCTCACCCTCGCGCGGCACGGCAGCCGCATCCCTGACGGCGTGCTCACCGCCGCGCTCAAAGCCCCGCGCCGGGCGATCACGGCCGTGAACGACGGCGGCTGGCGCCTGACCGGCCGCACCCCTACGGTCCTGTACGCCGAACAGGCCGAGGCGATCCTGATCCCCGCCGACCAGGGACTGTTCCTGATCACACAGCCCTGGATCGCACCGGACACGGCGACCATCCCCGGACGGCCGGAAGGGCTCACCGCCATCCCCGAGCCCACCTCCACCGGCGAGCCCGCCGCCACGCTCGTCCTCGACGACGTCCCCGCCGAGTACGTCGCGGGCCCCGAAGCGCCCGCCCTCCTACGCGCGACCGCGACCGCCGCGATCGCCGCCCAGGCGAGCGGAGTCCTCGCCGGAGCGCTCAAGCTGACCACCGAACACGTCAGGACCCGCAGGCAGTTCGGCCGCGCCCTGGCCGAGTTCCAGGCGGTGACCATGCAGGTGGCCGACGTGTACATCGCCGCCCGCGCCCTGGACGTGGCCATGTGGTCCGGCGCCTGGCGGCTGGCCACGGGTCTCCCGGCGGACGAGGACCTGGGCGTCGCCGCGTACCACGTCGGCCAGGCCGCCACCGCGCTGCACACCTGCCAGCACCTGCACGGCGGCCTCGGCTTGGACGTCACCTACCCGCTGCACCGCTACTTCGCCCAGGCCAAACACCTGTCCCACCTGCTCGGCGGCGCCGACGCCCAGCTCGACCTGATCGGAGCGCTGCTCTGATGCTGATCGACCTGACCCCGGACCAGCGCGCACTCCGCGACGACCTCAGGGCCTACTTCCAGGGCTGCCTCACCCCCCAGGACCGCGAGAAGATCGCCGAGGACCCGTTCGGCGAGGCGTACATGGCCCACTGCCGCCGCCTCGGCCAGGACGGCAAACTCGGCCTCGGCTGGCCCGACGAGTACGGCGGCGGCGGCCTCGGCCCACTGGAGCAGCAGATCTTCGCCAACGAGATCGCCCGCGCGAGCGTGCCGTACCCGATCATCACCGTGCAGACGGTCGGCCCGACCCTGATGCAGTACGGCACGCGCGAGCAGAAGGAGTTCTTCCTGCCGCGCATCCTGGCGGGGGAGTGCCACTTCGCCATCGGCTACAGCGAGCCGGAGGCGGGCACGGACCTGGCCTCGCTCAGGACCACGGCGGTCCTGGACGGCGACCACTACGTGGTCAACGGCCAGAAGGTCTTCACCTCGGGCGCCCACCACGCCCAGTACATCTGGCTCGCCGCCCGCACCGACCCCGGCGCCCCGAAGCACAAGGGCATCACCATGATGATCGCGAGCTGCGACGATCCCGGCTTCTCCTGGACGCCGATCCACACCATGGACGGCCGCCACCACACCAACGCCACCTACTACCAGGACGTGCGCGTCCCCGTGGGCATGGTCGTCGGCGTGGTCGGCAAGGGCTGGGACCTGATCGTCAACCAGCTCAACCACGAGCGGGTCACGCTCGGCCCGGCGGGCAACCTGGGCCAGACCCACGACCGGTTCGCCGCCTGGGCCCGCCGCACCGGACTGATCGACGAGCCCGACGTGCGGCGGGCGCTGGCCAGGGTGTTCGTCGCCTTCCGCACGAACGAGCTGCTGAACTGGCAGGTCGCGGCGAACATGGACCTCGGCTGGCTGGGCGCGCCCGACGCCTCCGCCACCAAGATCTACGGCTCCGAACGCATGCAGGAGACCGGCCGGATCGTCGGCGACATCCTGGCCAGGTACGGCGACCCGGCCGACCCCGAGACCGCGGAGTTCATCGACCGGCTCGACCACGGCGTCAAGGGCGCGATCGTGCTCACCTTCGGCGGCGGCGTCAACGAGGTGCAGCGCGAACTGATCGCGATGCTCGGCCTGAACCTCCCGAGGCCGCCCCGATGACGGCGGAAGGCGCGGCCCAGGAGGAGGCGGCGCACGCGGAGCTCGTCGCGCTGGCCGCCAAGCAGGCGGCGCTCGGCGAGGTCCCGGGCGCCCCGGCCGCCGACGCGGTCAACGAGCCGATGATCAGGCACTGGCTCGACGCGATGGGCGACACGAACCCGCGCTACCTCTCCGAGGGCCTGGCCCCGCCCGCGATGTCCCAGGTCTGGACGATGCCGGGCCGCCACCGCCGGGACCCCACCCCGGTCGACGACATCCTCACCACCCTGGACGCGAACGGCTTCACCGGCGTCGTCGCCACCAACTGCGACCAGACCTACCACCGCTACGCCCGGGTCGGCGAGCGCCTGGTCCCCTCGACCAGGTTCGAGAGCCTGGCCGGGCCGAAGCGGACCGCGCTGGGCGAGGGCTACTTCGCGACCTGGATCGTCACCTGGCGCACCCAGGAGGGCAAGCCGGTGGCCGAGATGTTGTTCCGGGTGCTGAAGTTCAGGCCGGTGCGGCGGCGGGAGCCGTACCCGCTGCGGCCCGCGGTCAACGCGGACACCGCCTTCTTCTGGGCGGGCGCGCGGGCGGGTGAGCTGCGCATCCAGAGCTGCGCCGACTGCGGGGAGCTGCGCCACCCACCGGGGCCGATGTGCCCGTCGTGCCGTTCGGCGAACAGGAGCCACGTCGTGGCGAGCGGCGAGGGCACGGTCTACAGCTTCGTGGTCCACCACCGCCCGCCCGTGCCGGGGCTGGAGACGCCCTTCGTGGTGGCAGTGGTGGACCTGCCGGAAGGGGTGCGGATTGTGGGCAACATCGTGGACTGCCCGGTCGAGGAGGTGGGTATCGGTATGTCGTTGCGCGCGACGTATCGCTCTATGGACGATGAACTGACGCTCCCCATGTGGGCGCCACGGGAGACATGATGCGTACGTTGACAGAGGTCGGCTCCGAGCTCCCCGAGATGTCGATCGAGCTCACCCCCACGACGGTCGTCTCGAGCGCGCTGGCCACCATGGACTTCACCGCCGTCCACCATGACGCCGAGGAGGCCCGCGCGCAGGGATCGAAGGACATCTTCCTCAACATTCTCACCACGATGGGCCTGGTCGAGCGGTTCGTCACGGACTGGGCGGGCCCGGAGGCCGTGATCAGGGGCATCAACGTCAAGCTCGGCGTCCCCGCGTACGCGGGCGACCGGCTCACCTTCCAGGGCCGCGTGGTGAAGGCCGAGGGCGGCGAGTTCACCGTCGAGGTGCGCGGCCGGGTCAGCCTGGGCGACCACGCCACGGGCAGCGTGCGCCTGACCCTGCCGGGGGCGGAGTGAGGGCGCGGGCGGCCGTCGCGGGGATCGGCGCGACGGAGTTCAGCAAGGAGTCGGGCCGTTCGGAGCTGCGGCTGGCCGCCGACGCGGTGCTGGCCGCGCTCGACGACGCCGGGCTGTCCCCGTCCGACGTCGACGGCCTGGTCACCTTCACCCAGGACACCAACCAGGAGATCGCCGTCGCCCGCGAGGTCGGCATCGGCGAGCTGTCGTTCTTCTCCCGTGTCGAGTACGGCGGCGGCGCGGCCTGCGGGACGGTCGCGCACGCGGCGATGGCGGTGGCGACCGGCATGGCCGGGACGGTGGTCTGCTACCGGGCGTTCAACGAGCGCTCGGGCCGCAGGTTCGGCCAGCCGGACGCGCGGATCGGCGGCGAGCCGTCCTCGCTGGGCCTGGAGATGAGCTGGCACGTGCCGTACGGACTGATGACTCCGGCGGCCTGGGTGGCCATGTTCGCCCGGCGCTACATGCACGTCTACGGCGCGACCTCGGAGGACTTCGGGCGGGTGGCGGTGGCCATGCGCGAGCACGCGGCCACCAATCCGGCCGCCTGGTTTCACGGGCGGCCGATCACGCTGGCCGAGCACCAGGCGTCCCGGTGGATCGCCGAGCCGCTGCACCTGCTGGACTGCTGCCAGGAGAGCGACGGCGCGGTGGCCCTGGTCGTCACCTCGGCGGAGCGCGCCAGGGACCTGCGCAGAACCCCCGCGCTGATCACCGCCGCCGCGCAGGGCGCGGGTGCGGGACAGATGATGATGACCAGCTACTACCGCGACGACATGACCGGCCTTCCGGAGATGTCGGTGGTCGGCAGACGCTTATGGGAGATGTCGGGCCTGACGCCCGACGACGTCCAAGTCGCGATCCTCTATGACCACTTCACCCCGTTCGTCCTGAGCCAGCTCGAAGAGCTCGGCTTCTGCGGCAGGGGCGAAGCGCCGGGCTTCGTCCGCGACGCCGGCATCGGACTCGGCGGACGGCTGCCCGTCAACCCGCACGGCGGCCAGCTCGGCGAGGCCTACATCCACGGCATGAACGGCATCGCCGAAGCGGTCCGCCAGATCAGGGGCACGGCCGCCAATCAGCTCCCGGACGTGACGAACGTCCTGGTCACCGCAGGAACGGGCGTGCCCACCAGCGGCCTGATCCTCACGGGGTGATGATCGTCGGAATCGAGAAGAACACCAGCATCGCGATCGCCACACAGATCACGAACCCGGCCAGCTCCCACGCCCAGTCATAGTGGCGCTCGCCGAACCTGACCGGCCGCACCCGCCGCTCGGGCACGGCGGGAGCCTCCGGCTCGTCGGCCACCTCGGGCTCGGCCACCGGCTCGGGCGCGTGCTGCTCCGGAAGCAGGTAGACCGGCTCGCGCACCACCGGCCGGGGCACGAAGAGGCTGTCCCGGGGGTCGTCCAGCACGTCCGCCGGGACCGGCGCGGACAGCACGAACGGCTTGATCGGCCCGGTGCGGGCCTCGTCGCGCACCTTCGGCATCGGGGCCGTGGTCGCCTCGTGGTGGGAGACGCGGCCTGGTCGCGGCGGGGTGAGCAGCTCGGCAGGGAACAGGCCGGTGCTGGTGGCGGGGTCGTTCTCGCCCAGCGGCTGCGGCCAGACGGGGGCGGTCGGCCACAGCGGCTTGACGAACAACGAGCCCGCTCGCGGGGCGGGCGCCGGACGGTGGCCGACCAGCAGGGTGCGCACGGCCGGTGGCGGCGGGCGCCAGGGCAGGCGACCGAGCACGTCGCGCAGCGGCGCGATGCCGAGCGCGCCGTACACCTCGGCCACCGGCTCGGGGACGCGCGGGCCGACCAGGGCCAGCGCGGCGGCCAGTGACCGGCGGAAGCGGTTGCTGGCGCTGTCGGCGAGCTCGCCGGCGGTGTCGGGGGCCACGTCGAGCACCCAGGCCAGCTCCAGGTCGCTCAGCCCGCACACCACGGACAGCAGCAGCACCTCGCGCTGGTGCGGGCGCAGATCCCGCAGGGTCCGCTCGACCATGGCGGTCGCGGGGTCGACGAGGGGATCGATGACGGGCGGCGCGTAGACGACGTCGCGGCGGAAGATCTCGCGCCGGGCGAGGGCGTACATCGAGGCGCGCGGGGGTTCCACGGTCGACACGCTGGTCAGCACCGAGACCAGGGCGTCGGCGGCGGAGCCGTGGTCGCCGAGCTGATCGGAGAAGTACGCGAACAGCCCGGCGGCGTGACGGTCGTAGAGCTCTGCGACCAGCTCGTCACGCGTCGGCTGGCCGGTGAGCGGAAGGGTCACAGGGGCCGGATTCCTCTGAACGAAAGGACGCTGGGGGGATGAGGGGGCGGCGTCGGAGTGTTGAGGACAATCATGCCGGGTACTGACGTTCGGTGCACTAGTGAACACCCATTTGATCGATATCGTGCCTGGTCGGTGAACCGCTTCACGTGGGGGCGGGGGGACAGAACCGGATGGATCGCCGTAGTCTGTCCCCAGGAGATCATGGGGCGGTCGTGGCAGGGGGGCTGCGGCCCTGCCAAAAAAAGCAAGAGGTCGCGCATGATCACATTCGACTCTGTCACCAAACGTTACGCGGACGGCACCGTCGCCGTAGACGGCCTGTCCCTGGAGGCGCCCACCGGCGAGATCACGGTGTTCGTCGGCCCGTCGGGCTGCGGGAAGACCACCTCGCTGCGGATGATCAACCGCATGATCGACGCCACCGAGGGGAAGATCCTCCTCGACGGCACGCCCGTCCAGGGCATCGACCCGCCGACCCTGCGCAGGAGCATCGGCTACGTCATCCAGCAGGCGGGCCTGTTCCCGCACCGGAAGATCGTCGACAACGTGGCGACGGTCCCCTACCTGCTCGGCTGGGACAAGAAGAAGGCCCGCGCCCGGGCCATGGAGTTGCTGGAACGGGTGGGGCTCGACCTCAAGCTCGCCGAGCGCTATCCCTTTCAGCTCTCGGGCGGGCAGCAGCAGCGGGTCGGCGTGGCCCGCGCGCTGGCCGCCGATCCGCCCGTGCTGCTGATGGACGAGCCGTTCAGCGCGGTTGACCCGATCGTGCGCACGTCCCTGCAGGAGGAGTTGCTGCGGCTGCAGGCCGAGCTGAACAAGACGATCGTGTTCGTCACCCACGACATCGACGAGGCGATCAAGCTCGGCGACCAGGTCGCGGTGCTCCGCGTAGGCGGGCGGTTGGCCCAGCTCGCCGCCCCCAAGACGCTGCTGTCGCAGCCGGCCGACGAGTTCGTCCGCGAGTTCCTCGGCCACGACCGGGGGATCCGCAGGCTGTCGTTCATCTCCGACGGAGGGCTGCGCCTGCGGACCGACCTGGCCGTGCCCGAGGACTTCACGGGGCCGTCGGACGAGCCGTGGCTGCTGGTCGTCGACGGGGCGCGCAAGCCGCTCGGCTGGATCTCGCCGGACCGGCCGAGCGAGCGCCTGCCGTACGGCACCTATGTGAAGGGGCGGGACTCGTTGCGGACCGCGCTGGACGCGGCGCTGCTGTCGCCCTCGGGGTGTGCGGCCGCCGTCGACGAGTCGGGGGCGGTGGTCGGCGTGGCCACCCGTGAGGCGCTGGACGAGGCGCTGGCGGTGGCCGCCGATGGATGACGGGCAGCCGTTCTTCAAGTGGGACTGGCTGGGCGACAACTGGGACACCGGGCGCGCCAACAGCGTGCTGAACCTGCTTGAGGCGCACGTCGTGATGTCGGTGGTGCCGATCATCCTCGGCCTGCTGGTCGCGGTGCCGGTGGGCCTGGCCTGCGTGCGGTGGCGCTTCCTGTACCAGCCGACCGCGGGGCTGATGAACGTGATCTACGCGCTGCCCTCGCTGCCGGTCTTCATGATGCTGCTGCCGCTGACCGGCCTGGCCAGGGCCACGGTGATCATCCCGCTCACCTTCTACGCGGTGGCCGTGCTCGTCCCCGCCGTCGTCGACGGCATGGCGTCGGTCCCCGACCACGTACGGCAGGCCGCGGTGGCGATGGGCTTCACCCCGCTGCGGCGGTTAATGCTCGTCGAACTGCCGATCGCCACCCCGGTGGTCCTCGCGGGCCTGCGGGTCGTCACCGTCTCCAGCATCAGCCTGGTCAGTGTGGGCGCCCTGATCGGCCAGGGCGGGCTCGGCAACCTGTTCACCGACGCCTTCCAGCGGGACTTCTTCACGCCCGCGATCGTCGGGATCGCGCTGATCGTGCTGCTGGCCCTGCTGGGTGACGGGCTCGTGCTCACCGCGCAGCGCCTGCTCACCCCCTGGGTACGGGCGAGGAGGTCGCCGTGAACTGGCTGATCGACTTCTTCGGCGACCCGGAGAACTGGTCGGGCCCCGACGGCATCCCGGTGCGGCTGCTCCAACACCTGGAGTTCTCCGTGGCCGCCCTGGTGGTGGCCGCGCTGATCGGCATCCCGCTCGGGCTGCTGATCGGCCACACGGGGCGTGGCTCGCTGGTGGTCGTGGTCACGGCCAACCTGGCCAGGGCGCTGCCCACGCTCGGCCTGCTGGTGCTCATCGTCCTGGTGCTCGGGACGGCCTCGATCTGGCCGGTGCTGATCCCGCTGATCGCGCTCGCGGTGCCGCCGATCCTGGTCAACACCTTCGAGGGCATCCGAGGCGTGGACCCGGACCTGCGCGACGCCGCCTACGGCATGGGCCTGAACGGCCGCCAGGTGCTGGGCAAGGTGCTGGTGCCGGTGGCACTGCCGCTGATCCTGCTGGGGCTGCGGCTGGCCGGCGTCCAGGTGGTCGCCACCGCCGCGGTCGCGGCGTACGTCGGGCTCGGCGGGCTGGGGCGCTACATCATCGACGGCCTGGCCACGAAGGACTACCCGAGCGTGGTCGGCGGTTCGGTACTGATCGTGCTGTTCGCGCTGGCCGTGCAGGTTCTGTTCACGATCGCTCAGCGGGTCACCGTCTCCCCGGGGGTGAGCCAACGCCTGACCGTCAGATGAACCTGCCCCATACCCCGTTAAGAAAAGGAAAATGACGATGAGACGTACGTTCGGCGCCGCGGCGGTGCTCGTTTCCGCGATGTTCGCCATCTCGGCCTGCGGCGGTGGCAGTGACCCGCTCGCCAGCGCCCCCGCCACGCCGACCACCGCCGGGACCGCGGCCGGTGGCGGCAAGGCTATCGTCGGCTCCTTCAACTTCCCCGAGAGCGTGCTGCTGGGCTCGATCTACGCGCAGGCGCTCGAAGCCAAGGGGGTGACGGTCGAGGAGAAGCCCAACATCGGCAGCCGTGAGGTCGTCTACGACCAGGTGAAGAGCGGCGGCCTGACGGTGCTGCCCGAGTACAACGGCAACCTGCTGGCCTTCGTCGACCCGGAGACCAAGGCGACCACGACCGAAGAGATCAACGCCGAGCTGAAGACCAAGCTGCCGGCCGAGGTGGAGATCTTCGACTCCTCTCCCGCCGAGGACAAGGACACGCTGTCGGTCACCCAGGAGAGCGCGACCAAGAACTCCCTCACCACGATGGAGGACCTGGCCAAGGTGTCGAAGACGATGAGCGTCGGCGGTTACCCGGAGTTCAAGAAGCGCTGGGAGAAGACGTTCAAGGACGTCTACGGCCTGGAGTTCAAGGAGTGGAAGGCCACGGGTGACACCACCCCCAACGCCGTGAAGGACGGCACGGTGCAGGTGGGCAACGTGTTCACCACCGACCCCAAGATCACGACCTATGGTCTGGTGCCGCTGCAGGACCCGAAGCAGGTCTTCCCGGCGCAGAACGTGACGCCGCTGGTCAACAAGGCAGGGTCGAACGACACGATCAAGACCACCTTGAACGCCGTGTCGGCCAAGCTCACCACGGACACGCTGAAGCAGATGATGCAGAAGATCTCCGTCGACAAGGATGACCCGGCCGTGGTCGCCAAGGAATGGCTGACCACGAACGGCCTCGGCTGAGCCTCGGTCCCGGCGCCGGTGCCCGTGACCGGGCGGGCACCGGCGCCGCCCGTACTGTCCACACTTCTCTTCGCATGGTGGGTCGCAGCATGGAGTTCAAGGAGGCGATGGCGCAGCTCGCCGCAGGGGTGGCGGTGATCACCGGACGCGACGGCCGCGACGACATCGGTACCACGGTGTCCGCGCTCATGTCGGTGTCCATGGACCCGCCGCTGGTGATGGTGAGCCTGGCGTCGGCCGGCTACCTGACCGAGGTGCTGCTGCGCCAGGACCGCTGGGCGGCCAGCCTGCTGTCGGCCGCGCAACCGGCGATCGCCAGCCGCTTCGCCACCGCGGGCCGCCCCAGCGCCCGCCTCCTCGTCGCCGGCACCCCCCACCACCGTGGGCCGCACAGCGAGGCCCTGATCATCGAGGACGGCGTCACCGCCCTGGAGGCGGAGACCACCCGGGTCATCCCCGCCGGCGACCACACCCTCTTCCTCGCCCGCGTCCTATCCGTCGACTACATCAACCCCACCCACCAGCCCCTGGTACGGCTCCGCAGCCGATACCGACCTATGGGGGGATAGTTCCCACCGTGTGGCACGTGATGGGACCGCAGCGTAGGGTGAGGATATGAGTCACGCCGCGAGCGAACCGCCGGAGATCAATCAGCGCGACCTGAAGAATCGGGCCAGCGAGATCATGGATGCCATCGAGCGCGGTGAATCCTTCACCCTCACCCGCAACGGTCACCAGATCGCCACCGTGACCCCGATCAGCCGCCGTCGTACGTTCGTGCCGAAGGAGCGGTTCTTGGCGGCTTTCGCCGGTGCCCCCCGCATCGACGACAGGAAGTTCGCGGAGGAGGTAAGAGCGGCGTTCGAGGGCGATGACTACGACGTGTTCGAGCGCGCGAGGCGGAACACGAAGTGACGAGCACGTCCGGGTTGTTGGACACCAACATCCTCATCCTCGCCGAATGGCTTGACCCAGACGAGCTACCGGACAGTCCGGCCATCTGTGTCATCACGCTGGCAGAACTCGCCGTGGGACCATTGGTCGCCAGAGACCCGCAAGAACAGGCCAGCAGGCAGCTCGTCCTCAGCCGAGCCGAGGCCGAATTCGAGCCCATCCCCTTCGATGTCGCGGCAGCCCGGACATACGCTCGCGTCCACACCGCGATCAAAGAGGCCGGGCGCAACCCGCGTCGCGACACCGCGGACCTCCTGATCGCCAGCGTCGCGATCGCACATCAGCTGCCGCTTTACACCGTCAACCCCGATGACTTCAAGGGGCTGGACGGACTTCTGCGGATTGAGCCCGTCACGCATCCGGAAGCACGGGCCGGCCACTGAGGGCCTTTCGTCAGCGGATCGTCCACGTGCCCGGGAGGGTGAGGGGGCCGTAGGACGGGAGGCCGAGTTCTGCTGAGAGGCGGGCGAGGGGGCCCCAGGTTTCGAGGCGGAGCCGGGTCAGGGCGGCGGTCTTGTCCTCGCTGGACTCCGGGCCGCGCAGGCGCTCCAGGGGGTTGAGCTTCGGGTAGGTGCGGACGTGGGCGTCGGCGGGCAGGCCGGCGCGCTTGCGGGCCAGCGCCAGCGCGTCCTCCAGGCCGCCGAGCTCGTCGACCAGGCCGTTGGCGTGCGCGTCGGCGCCCGTCCAGACCCGGCCGCGGGCCAGCTCGTGCGCCCGCTCGCGGGTCAGGTGCCGCCCCTCGGCGACCTTGCCCACGAAGTCGTCGTAGATGCGGTCCAGCCAGGCGTTGACCCGCTCCCACTGCTCGGGCGAGAAGGCCTTGGCCGAGGAGAACATCGCGGCGTTCGCGCCCTCGGCGACCAGCTCGGTGCTGATGCCGATCTTCGACAGCAGGTCCGAGGTCACCGCCTTGCCGCCCAGGACGCCGATCGAGCCGGTCAGCGTACCGGGCTGGGCGACGATCAGGTCCGCCGCCATCGCGACGAAGTAGCCGCCCGAGGCGGCCAGGTCGCCCATCGAGACGATCACCGGCTTGACCTTGCGGGTCAGCACGACCTCGCGCCACACCGTGTCGGAGGCGACATAGGAGCCGCCTGGGCTGTCCACCCGGAACACCACGGCCTTGACGTGGTCGTCGCGCCGGGCCGCGCGCAGGGCGGCGCTGATCGTGTCGGAGCCCATCGCGCCGCCGCCACCCAGCGGGCTGCGCCCGCTACGGCCCATCCTGATCATGCCGCTCCCGTGCACCAGCGCCACGCTGGGGGCGCCGGGGTGCGGAAGCTTGCGTACGGCCGAGGCCTTGGCGTACCTGGAGACGAACTGCAGGTGCGCTTCGTCGCCCGCGGCCTTCTTGACCTCGTCGTACACCTCGTCGCGGTAGGCGAGCCGGTCGACCAGCCCGGCCTCGACCGCCTCGGCGCCGAGGAACGGGCCGCGGTCGACCAGTTCGCGCACCTTGTCCGGGTCGAGACGGCGGCCCGTGGAGACGCCGGCCACGACCTGCTCGATGATCGACTCGACGATCCGGCCGTACGACTCCTTGTGCGGCTCGGTCATGTGATCCTGGGTGAAGGTGTTGGCGGCCGTCTTGTACTCGTGGCGCTGGCCGACCTCGTAGTCCACGCCGAGCTTGGTCAGCGTGCCCTTGAAGAAGCGCTGCTCCATCACCACGCCGGTCAGGCCGACGTCGCCGGACGGCTGCAGGTAGACGCGCTCGAAGGCGCTGGCCAGGTAGTAGGGCACGGTGCCCTGGCCGAACTCGCCGAACGTCTCGCCGAAGGCGACCGTCAGCTTGCCCGAGGCGCGGAAGTCCACCACGGCCTGGCGGATCTCCTGGACCATGGCCAGGCCCAGCGGGGCCCCGCCGATCTTCACGATCAGCGCCTTGACCCGGGAGTCGTTCCTGGCCCGCTTGAGGCCGGACAGGACGTCGGCCAGGCGGGGCTTGCGGATGGACAGGACCGCGGAGAGCGGATCGGCGGGCGGGCCCTCGGTCAGTCCCTCGGTGAGGTCCAGTTCGAGCACCAGCGGAGCGGTCCGCCGCTGACGGAGCCGGTCAACGCTCTCGAAAATCGCCTTGGTCGCGTCCATAAATGCCACCTTAAGCGACACATTGCCGATCGGGCGTCGCTCCGTGTAGGAGGCCGGCCGTCGTTCAGGGTGAAGGGAGCCGGAGGACCGCGAGCGGGGCGGACGTCGGTTGCCGGGAGCCTCCCGCAGGTTCGAGGGTCACGCCGACCCGGTCGTCCGCGGCCACGCGACCCGCGACCAGCGCGACGCCGTTCGCGGACGGCGGAAGCAGGCCCGCCGAGCGGGTGCCCTCGGGCCCGATGAGCCACACCTGGTACGCCCGGGACTCCGGCAGAGCCCGCATACCCGCTGTGACCAGCACGAACTGCCCTTGCTTCTTCGAGTACACCAACGAGGCCCTGGCGTCCCCGATCGCCTTCCTCGACATCCGCACGTCCGAGGCCGCCAGCACGGCGGCGATCATCGCCCCCCGGTCCCCGCCGCCGGTAGTGATTCCCGCCGCCTGGCCCTTGCCGTCACCTCCGCCGCCGGTCCCGCGCAGCGCCGTGACCGCGGTCAGGGTGACGACCGCCGCCAGGCACGCGGCGAGAACGAGCTGTGCGATGTGTGGCACCCGCCTGACGGGGGCTCGCCGGGGCTGGGACGGGCGGGGGTGTTCGATGCTGTTGAGCAGCGCGTCCCTGAGCTCCGGTGGGGGACGCGCCGCGACCGTACCGGCCAGGAGCGCGGCCGTTTCGCGCATGGAGCCGACCTCGGCGGCGCAGGCGGTGCAGCGTTCCAGATGTCGCTCGAAGTCGCGCTCCTCCTGCGGCGGCAGGGCGTCGAGGGCGTAGGCGGCGGCTTCGTCGCCAGGCGGCCCGTGCGCCGCGTCGTGCTTCATGCAGAGTGATTCGGCGGGCGGAGTCATGTGGATGGGGCGGCGGCGGACAAGCGGAAGAGGCCGGTCACGCGAGCGCGTGACCGGCCTCTCAGGTGCTGCGGGTGTTAGTTGTTGACCGAACTCGAAGGGCGCAAGCCCCGGCCTTCAGTTCAGGCCGGGGTTAGCCCGAGCGGGAGTGCCCGCTAGGGCGCGAGCGTGCCCTGACCCGCACGTTCTTGCTGTCCGGCCCACCAGGTGTAGGGGACAAGGACGGCTTGGGTCTCGCCGTACTTCTCCACGATGGTGTGCTCCCCGGTCAGGTGCGCCGCCTCGACACGGCGGCCGAGATT